>CANGKR010000017.1 GCA_947454355.1 Comamonadaceae bacterium | reverse complement strand
CAGTCGCAATCGCCGTGCAATGATCCGCGCCACATCTGGCTTGCAGCATTGACCAGCTACCAGTTAGGTCGCGGTCATGCCTGTCTGGATGTGAGGGCCTTGACTCAGCATCCCGCCAGCCTACTGGGTTGGACAGCGGAACAAGTACGTGCATTGCCAACAGATTGGTTGGAGGCGTTGGATCACTGGACTTGGGCTCAAGGCGAAGGCAGCCCCGTGGTACTGGCGGGTCCGCCCGGAGCCCCGCGTGTGTATTTGCGCCGCGCTCATGCGGCTGAGCAATTGATCCGATCTTGCATTGCACAGCGGTTGCAGCAGACTTTCTCGGTAACCGGCTTACAGCAATATTTGCAGGATTTATTTGGCCCCGCAGACACGCAAGCCTTGGATTGGCAACGCGTCGCCTGCGCCTTGGCTACACGTTCGGCTTTGACCTTGATCACAGGCGGGCCGGGCACGGGCAAGACCACCACCGTGGCCCGTTTACTGGCCTTGCTCAGTGCCGATGCACGCGAGCGTGGTCTTCGCTTGCGGGTGCGTCTGGCTGCACCCACCGGCAAAGCTGCCAGTCGCTTGGGTGCGTCTATTCAAGCGGCCATGGCGCGTTCAACCGAATCCATGGACTGGGATGGCCCGCCCGCACCGCAAACCCTGCACAGTTTGTTGAATTTCATCCCCGATGCCCCTTTGCGTGAGCTGCCCAATCTGGCCTGCGATGTGGTCGTCGTAGATGAGGCGTCCATGATTGATCTGGAAATGATGGCGCGATTGCTGGCCGCCGTGCCCTTGAAGACGCGTTTGATCTTGTTGGGTGACAAGGATCAGCTGGCTTCCGTCGAGGCGGGTGCTGTCATGGCCCAATTGTGTGAAGAGGCCGATGCCGGACATTACAGCCCAGAGACTGTGGGTTGGCTGCGAACGCAAACCGGTCTGGATGTCAGCGCCTGGGCCGCTGTCGATGCACCGGCCAAAGCCTTGGCACAACACACAGTGATGCTGCGGCATTCACGCCGATTCGATGCGCAAAGTAGCATTGGCCAATGGGCGCAGGCAGTCAATGCCGGGGATCTGACCCAAGTCAAAGCCTTGTACGCATCCTCAGCGCAGGGTTCGGGCGCCACAGGGCCACAGGACGTGCAGATCCTGCTGGCCCAGAAACTTCCAAACCCTAAGTTCACACAGACCGTGCGTGATGCATGGGGCCCTTGGTTGCAGGCACTGAAAGCAGTACCTTCAGCATGCAGCGATGCGCAAGCCCTAGAGCTGCTGACCCGTTTTGCTGATTTCCAGGTTCTGTGCGCCTTGCGCAGCGGCCCTTGGGGTGTGGACCCACTCAACCGCCTGATCACTCGCTTGCTGGGATTTGGTCCTGAAGATTGGTATATCGGGCGCCCGGTCATGCTGACCCGCAACGACCCCAATTTGAAGTTGATGAACGGTGATGTCGGCCTGTGCCTGCCCACTGAGTCCGGCTTGCGCGTGGCTTTTGCCCAAGAGGGGCGTGTGCGTTGGGTGCTGCCCTCTCGCCTGGACGCTGTGGAGACTGTCTGGGCCATGACGGTCCACAAATCGCAAGGCTCGGAGTTTGAACACGTGATGCTGGTTTTGCCCGACGCGACTTCTCCCGTCATGACGCGCGAGTTACTTTATACGGGCATCACCCGCGCTAAAAATCAACTGAGTCTGGTGCTTGCGTCACAATCGGTGCTGTTGCAGGCCACGGCCGCGCGCGTATTGCGCAGCGGGGGCTTGTCCGAACAGAACCCAGAGAATTGAATGAGCCAACTCAGTTTTGGATTCGAAGTCCCAGAAGGCCACGTCGAGCCCGACGTGCCGCGAAAGCGTCCAGCCAGCCGCAGAAAGTCGGCGCCTGTCCAGGCCGCTACCCAACTCACTGTCCAGGTAAACCAGCCTGGCTCGGGCCACGACACGCTTGCGAAGATGGCCGATACCTTGGCGGCCCATCCTGACTTCAAGGTCCTGCGTCGCTTGGTGCCTTGCCTCGAATACCCCACACCCGAACCTGGAGCCCTCACACAGCGTGTGTTGATTTTGGACACGGAAACTACAGGCTTGGATGTACGCGCTGAGCAAATCATCGAGCTGGCCATGTTGGCCGTGGATGTAGACCTGCGCACTGGTTTGCCGGTGGGTCCGGTGGAGGTCTATGAGGATTTTGAAGATCCGGGCAAACCGATCCCCCCCTCCATCGTGCAAATCACCGGCATCGACAGCGATATGGTCCAAGGCCATCGTTTACGCGATGCGGTCGTGAACGACATGGTGGCGCGTGCCGATTTGATCGTGGCGCACAACGCCGGCTTCGATCGCCCCTTTGTGGAGGCGCGACTGCCGGTGTTTGTGGCCAAGTCCTGGGCCTGCTCCTTCGCGGGTATCGACTGGAAAGCTCTGGGCACGGGGTCCGCCAAACTTGAATTCCTGGCCCATGAAAGTGGCTGGTTCTACGACGCCCACCGCGCTCAAGTGGACTGCCATGCCTTGCTGCAAGTGCTGTCGCGATCATGGTCTGATCAAGGTCCCACAGGTCTGGCCACGCTGATGGCTGCGGCCCAGCACACTCGCTACAAACTGCGGGCGGTGGCAGCGCCTTTTGAGAGCAAGGACAAGCTCAAGGCCCGGGGCTACCGTTGGGATGCTGAAGGTCGTGTGTGGTCGACCACCTTGCCCCATGCTGAAGCTTTGCAAGCCGAAGGCGCCTGGCTCAAAGCCCAGGTCTACGGACAGCGCACTGCCCATGTGCTGATCGAAGCCCTGAACAGCCAAGTGCAGTACTCGTCACGTGCGGGGGTGGTGTCGGAAATGGCGCTCTGAACAGAAAGCTCTGGAGCTGAGGCTTGGGCCGCGTTCAGGCCTGGATGTCGACGCGGTGACCTTTCGGAGCGTCGTGTTGGACCCGTTTTTCCCGGGGGTGTTCATAGGTGGCTGGTGGCTGGGCCTGAGGCTTGTCTTTGGCCACGGCCTTCACGGGCTCCTTGGGCTGCGGTTCTTCCTTGGCGTGCGTTTTCACCGGCTCACGCGCCGGTTGCTGCACGGGCAGCGGCATGGCACGGGTGGAAACGGAAGCAACGCTCATCACGGTCCTCAGGTTGGTAGTGTGTTCAGTTTAACGGTTTTCCAAGCTGTGGCGCTTTTCTCTAGAATGGGCCAAGTTCATGGAGATCACATGTTGTTGAAGCCTTTGAGTCGTTGCGGGGTCTTTTGGGGCGTCTTGGTTGCCGGGTCTGTGGGCGCGCAAAGCCCTGCACCGGCTGACAAGCCGCTAGCAGCTCCGGTGGCGGTCCCCGCAAAAGCCCCTACGGCGACACCGCCGGCTGCTGCCCCCCCCGCACCAGGGGCCCTCAAGCCGATGAAAGAAGTCTTGCAAGGCGCAAAAGCCTTGCCGGGCCTTTTGGCTCTGCACCAGAAGGACGACAAGCTGTGGATCGAGATCCGGCCTGAACAGTTCAACCAATGGATGTTTTTCAGTTACAACATGCCACGATCTTTGGGTGAGCGGGGTTTGTACGCCAGCCAGATGGGCGGCTCGCATGTGGTGATGTTCCGCAAGGTGAACCAACAGGTTCAGCTTATCGCTAAGAACACTGATTTTTTTGCCAAGGCTGGAACGCCCCAGGCGCAGTTCGTGGCTGAATCCTTCTCTGACAGTTTGCTGGCCAGTGCCCCAGTGGTCTCCGCGCCTGATCCGCAAAGCCAATCGGTACTGATCGAGGCACAACCCTTGTTGATTACCGATGTGGCGGGTTACCAAACTCGACTGGAGGCGTCATTCCGTTTGCCTTACTCGCTCGACACGCGCAACAGCAGTTTCGTGGCCATCCACAATACCGCCCAGTTGACGGGACTGGAGGTGCAAGCGCACTTTTCGGTGCCCAAATTGCCCGCGCCACCGATGACGCCCTCGGCCATACCCAGCCCACCACCGCCTTCGGTGACGCCGGATGCCCGCAGTTTGTTTGTGAATTTTTATTACAGCTTCACCCCGCTGCCTGAACCGATGCAGCCGCGTGTGGCCGATGAGCGGGTAGGCTATTTCACCAAATCACAAGCCGATTACACCGACGACACCTCCATCAAAATTCGCAGGCATGTGATCAAGCGTTGGCGACTGGAAAAGCAGGACCCCATAGCCGCCATGTCGCCCCCCAAAGCGCCGGTGGTGTATTGGCTCGACAAGAACATCCCTGAAAAATACCGGCAATCGGTGCAAGATGGCGTGCTGGAGTGGAACAAGGCTTTCGAGAAAATTGGTTTTCAAGGCGCATTGCAAGTCAAGCAACAAACCGCCAGCGATGATTTCAACACTGCCGATGCGCGCCACGCATCGATCCGATGGTTCAGTGGCGCAGACGTGGGCTTTGCCATCGGGCCTTCGCAAGCGGACCCGCGCACTGGCGAAATTCTGGATGCCGATATCGGCATGTCCGATGTCTTTGCCCGAGGCGCTCGCCGAACGGTGATTGAAGACATGAGCCGCCCCGCACAAGCTGCCGTGCATCAACATGGCGCGGATGCCGCGCACTGTGACTACGCCCAAGCTTCTCTGCATGAGTTTCACTTTGCGATGGACTGGCTCGAGAGTCAGGGCCTGACCATGGACAGTCCGCAAGCTGAGCAACTGGCACAGCAGTACGTGAAGGACGTGATCATGCACGAGGTGGGTCATACCTTAGGACTCAGGCATAACTTTCGCGGCTCCACGGTCTACAGCCTGTCGCAAATGCAAGACCCGCGCTTCACCAGCCTGAATGGCGTGTCCAGCTCGGTGATGGATTACTTGCCCTTCAACATTTCGCCGGCCAACGAAAACCAGGGCGACTACGTGATGCGCTCATTGGGTGCCTACGACTATTGGGCGATTGCCTACGGTTACACCCCCTTTGAGCCTGCGCAAGAAGCGGCGGGTTTGGCGCAACTGCTGGCGCAATCGACTCGGCCCGAGTTGGCTTTTGCCACCGATGAAGACGCGGGCTACGGTGCGATCGCTGAAGGCATTGACCCCGAAGTGAACCGTTTTGATTTGGGCTCCGATCCACTGGCTTATTACAAGCGGCGCATGACGTTATCGCGGCAATTGTGGGACCGCTTGCAAAGCATGCGCTTGTCTGACGGCGAAAGTTATGAACGCTTGACGCGCAGTTTCAACAGCGCCTTCAGGGGTTTGGCGCAAGTCGGCCCCTTGGCCGCCAAATACATTGGTGGTGTGAGCACCCGCCGTGACAGAGCCGGCACCGGACGGCCTTTGTTCGAGGCGGTGCCTGCAGCCCGCCAGCGCGAGGCCTTGCAATTGATCACGCAAGAATTTTTCCGCGCCGAGAGTTTCCGCTTTGACCCGGCCTTGCTGGCTCGTTTGGCACCGGACCATTTCGACCGCAAGCCCAATCCAGAAGTCTCGGTCGTAGCCAATGTCTTGGCTTTGCAGCGCTCGATTTTGGACCCTTTGTTTGCCCCCGGCGTGTCTGCCCGCTTGTTGGAAGCCCCACTCAAAGCATCCAAAGGCGTGAGCCCCTTGAGCCTGGCCCAGGTGCACGACAGTTTGCAACAAGCCATTTGGTCGGAGGCATTTTCGGGGCAAGAGGCCAGTTTATTGCGCCGCAATTTGCAGCGTGAACATTTGCGCCGTGTGACCGATGTGCTGGTCAAGCCTTCGGGCAATATGCCGGCAGATGCCCGCAGCTTGCTGCGCCTGAATGCCCAGACCCTGGCCAGCCAGTTGCAAAAAAGCCTGACCCGAGGCGCGTTGTCCAAGGAGACTCAGGCTCATTTCGCGGAGAGCCTGAACACACTGCAAACTGCTTTGCAAGCCCAGGTTCAGCGCTCGGGATTGTGATGTTGCACAGCTGCTGAGGTCTTGCTGGGATAATGGCGGCTGAACGGCTTTGCCTTGAGCGCCACCCTGGCGCGGGCAAGTCGGTTGATCACTCTTTCAAAGCACCATGGCTCAATACGTATTTTCGATGAACCGGGTCGGCAAAATCGTGCCGCCCAAGCGTCATATTCTCAAAGACATTTCGCTGTCTTTCTTCCCCGGTGCCAAGATTGGCGTGCTGGGCACCAACGGTTCGGGTAAGTCCACACTGCTCAAAATCATGGCCGGCATCGACAAGGAAATCGAAGGCGAAGCCATTCCCATGGCGGGCCTGAAAATCGGGTATCTGCCCCAAGAGCCCGTGATGGACGCCGAGCAAACCGTGCGCGAAGCCGTTGAAAGCGGCATGGGCGAAGTCAAGGCCGCGCAAGCCCGCCTGGAAGAGGTCTACGCCGCCTACGCCGAAGAAGACGCCGACTTTGACGCCCTGGCCGCCGAGCAGGCCAAGCTTGAAGCCATCATCTCCACCGCTGGCGACGCGTCTGAACACCAACTCGAAATCGCCGCCGACGCGCTGCGTTTGCCCGCGTGGGACGCCATCATCGGCAAATTGTCGGGCGGTGAAAAGCGCCGAGTGGCGCTGTGCCGCTTGTTGCTGTCACGCCCTGACATGCTCTTGCTTGACGAACCCACCAACCACTTGGACGCCGAATCGGTGGACTGGCTGGAACTCTTCTTGCAGCGTTTTTCGGGCACGGTGGTGGCCATCACCCACGACCGTTACTTCCTGGACAACGCCGCCGAGTGGATTTTGGAACTTGACCGGGGCTCCGGCATTCCGTACAAAGGCAACTACTCCAGCTGGCTGGAGCAAAAAGATGCCCGTTTGGCCACCGAGCAGCGCACCGAAGACGCCCGCTCCAAAGCCATGAAGAAGGAACTGGAGTGGGCCCGTGCCAACCCCAAAGGCCGACAAGCCAAGAGCAAGGCCCGTTTGGCCCGCTTCGAGGAGCTGTCCGACCACGAATACCAAAAACGCAACGAAACCCAGGAGATCTTCATCCCTGTGGCCGAGCGTTTGGGCAATGAAGTGTTCGAGTTCAAGGGTGTCAGCAAGTCCTTTGGCGACCGTTTGCTGATCGACAACCTGAGCTTCAAAGTGCCTGCGGGTGCCATCGTCGGCATCATCGGCCCCAACGGTGCCGGTAAATCGACCCTGTTCAAGCTGATTGCAGGCAAAGAGCAACCCGACAGCGGTGAAGTCACCATTGGCCAGACCGTGCGCATGGCCTTTGTGGACCAGAACCGTGACGACCTGGACAACAACAAAACAGTCTGGGAAGACGTCTCGGGCGGTCTGGACATCATCAACGTCGGCAAGTTCCAGATGGCCAGCCGTGCGTATTGCGGGCGCTTCAACTTCAACGGGGGCGACCAGCAAAAGAAGGTCGGCATGCTGTCGGGCGGTGAACGCGGCCGTTTGCACTTGGCCAAGACCCTGATCGAAGGCGGCAACGTGTTGCTGCTGGACGAACCCTCGAACGACTTGGACGTGGAAACCTTGCGCGCTTTGGAAGACGCGTTGTTGGAATTCGCGGGCTCCATCATGGTCATCAGCCACGACCGCTGGTTCCTGGACCGCATTGCGACGCACATCCTGGCCGCCGAAGGCGACAGCCAGTGGGTGTTCTTTGACGGCAACTACCAAGAGTACGAAGCCGACAAGAAGCGCCGTCTGGGCGAAGAAGGTGCCAAGCCCAAGCGCGTGCGCTTCAAGGCTTTGAAGTAATCTTGCGCCACACCGACCTCCTTGCCCTGGCCTCATTCACTCGGGGCCTTTTGTCTGGCGGGCTGTGTTGCATGCTCATGGCTTGCGGCACAGACGGCTTCATGGCCCGTGCTGAAGGTGCTTGCGTCAAATACCCAACGCCGGATGCCCGGGCAGAATGCGAACAACGCCAGCGGCAAGCACTCAGCGATTTCAAAAAACAACAAGAACAAGACCACAAAGCTCAGCGTGCTTTAGAGAAGGATGCCCCTTCACCCCGCAGCCTGTGCTTCAAGCGGCAGCCGTCGGGCGAGCTTGTGTGCCCCAATTGAAATGAATACAAAGGGCCCTCATGCTGTGGCCTATGTTCTGTGTTTGGAGTGCTTTGGGCAGACAGGTGCCAGCCGAACACTCCGCGGCTTACCTGTTCAGCTGTCCTGATACCTTGCGGATCTCGGGCTGCACATCGACCATGCCATAAGGCCCCACCACTTCGCCTGAAAAAACTGCACCGTGAACCTGAGCTTGAACGGCTTGGAGTAGCCCATCGGCGTTGATGAAACTGAAGTGCAAGTGCGTTCCTTCGATTCTCGCGCCTAAGACGGGTTGTATTTTCGAACCCCAAGTCAAGGTGCCGCCTAGACGTTGGTAATGCTGGTGCAATGTCAATTGGGCAGGCCCGCGATGATCGAGCCCCATGACCGTCCAAACCCCCTTGACCGATGCTGGGACGGTCCAAAAATAACCGATGCCTCCCTTGACCTGAATGACCTGATCAGGTTCCCAGTCCCCCATGGAGAAGGTGTTCGACAACACCCGGGTGCCCGGTCGCATGGCCAGCAGGGTGGGGCGCAATTGGGCGTTCAGTTCTTCCAAGAGATACAACGTCACCACCGTGGCTTGAGAAAAATCTTCTTTGAAAATATCGCCTTGCACAATGCGCACCCGATCTGCAATGCCAGCTCTTTGCGCATTGCGTTGTGCCAATGCCGCCATGTCCTTGTTGTACTCAATTCCCCAAGCACTGGCTCCAAATTGAAGCGCTGCTGCGATCGCAATCTTGCCATCGCCCGCACCGAGGTCCACCACCAAATCTTGCGGGTTGACCTGCGCTGCAGCAAGCAGTTTATGGACCAGTTCATCGCGAGTAGGAAGCCACATGACGTCCTTGCCGATTTGGCCGAGTTTGGGCGTGTAGGTTTCCGCAGGCAGGCTTTGACAGCCTTGCAGCAAACTCATACACCCAGCCAAAGCCAGACCCCGAGCTGCAGCACGCATGCCGCAGGGACCCAAAACATTGAACCAACGGGGCATGCGGGCCATGAGTGCTCTTTCAAAAAACTTTGACTGACAAGCGTTCAATTTTAGGCAGCCTTCAAATCCCTGGCGGCAGGCAAGCACAGTGCGCCCCACTGCAGACCCTGTGCGGACCTCACGGCTTGTACGGTGGCCAGTGCCACGGCCTCGGCTGCCATGACGCACAGCACTGTCATGCCGGGGACGTTATTGGCCATACCCGTGGACAAGGCAAACAGGGTGTCCCCGTCGGACAAGGTGTGCACCGGGTTGATGCTGCGGGCCAAGCCGTCGTGGCCAATTTGAGCCAGCCGTTGGGCTTGGGCTTTGCTGAGTTTCGCGTCCGTGGCGATCACGCCAATGGTGGTGTTGGTGCCCGCCAAAATCGGCAGGGGCGTCACTCCCTGCAATAGGCTGCGACGGGTGTCGCACAGGCCTTGGCCGCTCTTGTGGCGAGCACCTGCGATCAAGGCGCCCGTGTCGGGATCGATCACATCGCCCAAGGCGTTGCAGGCCACCAATGCGCCCACGGTCACATCACCTACACGCACCGATGCAGTCCCGATGCCGCCTTTCATGGCGCGTTGCATACCAAATAATTTGCCCACACTGGCGCCAGAGCCAGCGCCCACGTTGCCTTGCTCAGGCGCCTGGGAACTGGCGCTTTGGCAAGCGGTATAACCGGCGTGAGCATCTGGGCGGATGGTGGGGTCGCCCAAGGTCAAATCAAACAGCACAGCAGCGGGCACAATGGGCACACGGGCCGGCCCCACGTTCAGTCCAATGCCTTGTTCATCCAGCCAGCGCATAACGCCGCCAGCGGCGTCTAAGCCCCAAGCGCTGCCACCCGAGAGCAGCACCGCATGCACCTGGTTCACCGTGTTGCCGGGTTCGAGCAGATCGGTTTCTCGCGTACCGGGCGCTGCACCGCGCACAGATACACCGCCCACTGCGCCTTGGCGGGCGATGACCACACTGCAACCTGTGGGTCTGCGGGTCTCGGTGAAGTGGCCAACTTCGATGCCGGGCACATCGGTGATGGCACCGTGCAAAGGTGAGCGAGTGTTCATGGACGTCCTTTCACTGCGACAATCATGCCTTATGAAACCGATGCGTTTAGAAGATATTTTGTTCAGTCAAGGCTTTGGCACCCGCCGTGTCTGTGCCGGTTTGGTGCAGCAAGGTTTTGTGGTCATCGCAGGCCAGGTGTGCGAGGACCCGGGGGAATTTTTCCAGCCTGAAGGTTTGCGCTTTGCCGTACAAGGCATGGACTGGCCCTATGCAGAGCGCGCTTACCTGATGCTGCACAAACCCGCAGGCACCGAGTGTTCGCAAAAACCCTCCACCTGGCCAAGCATTTACACTTTCCTGCCCGGGCCGTTGCGCACCCGCCCGCAAAAGGCAGCGGTGCAGGGCGTGCAAGCCGTGGGGCGGCTGGACCAAGACACCACGGGTTTATTGCTGCTGACGGACGACGGTAAGTTCATTCACCGCATGAGTTCGCCCAAGCACCATGTGCCGAAGGTGTACGAAGTCACGGTCAAACATGAGCTTACGGTCGATCAGGTCGAGCGATTGCTGGCAGGTGTGGTGCTGGATGACGATCCCAAGCCCGTCAAGGCAGCCGCTTGCGAGGCGGTAACGCCATTGCATTTGCGCTTGACCTTGACCGAAGGCAAGTACCATCAGGTCAAACGTATGGTGGCAGCTGTGGGCAACCGGGTTGAAGGTCTGCACCGCTCAGCGATTGGTAGTTTGATATTGCCTGAAGATTTGTTGCCAGGTCAGTGGCGCTGGCTTTCTGCGGCTGATTTAGCCTTGATGTCGGCCAGTAAGGCCTGACAAGAAATCCGCGATGGCCGCGTTGACCGCAGCGGGCTGGTCTTTGTGCGGTGAGTGACCGCAGTTCGGCAGTTTGCACAGTTGGGTATGCGGTACATGCGAAGCGATGTCGTCGATTTGCGCGAGGGTGCCATAGGCATCGTCCTTGCCCTGAATCGCCAGCAGGGGCGCCGTGATACTTTGTAGCAAGGGCCGGATGTCAAAGCTGCGAAAAGCATCACTCAGCCAGACATCGTTCCATTGCCAAAAGGCGCAGTCCACATCGTCATGGAATTTGGCCAAGCGCTCTCGCAAGCCTCGGGCATAGCTCTCACGCGATTGCCGAATCGCTTGCAAGGAAATCTCTTCCACCATCACATGCGGTGCCATGACCATGCAGGCCCCTACGGGGTATTGACTGGCGTGGATCAAAGCGATCGTGCCGCCATCCGAATGGCCTACTAGGATCGGGTTGTGAATACCCAAGCCTTTCAGTACAGCGGGCAACACATGCAGAGCTTCGTGGTGCATGTAGTCTGCTTGACGGCGGCCTTGGCGCACGCCCTGCACCATAAAGGGGTCGCTGCGCACTTGCTGGATGGGTTCTGAGCGGCCATAGCCTTGACGCGAATACACCAGGCCAGGTTTTTGTAATTGGCGACACAGCTGTTCAGGCCAATCACGCCACAGCGCCACACTCCCCAGGCCTTCATGTAAGAAAACCAAAGTACCTTGATTCAAATTGCGCAGTTCAGGGCATAGCCATTGAACTTCCAGATTCAAGCCAATTTCGGTGAAAAGCTGCATGTTTCCAATGGTAAAGGCGATTTCTACAGTCCCGCACCATTACACTAATGCGGATTCAGAAAGCCTTTGGTGATTTATTTACGTGTAGTGTGGCATTCCGTCTGCTTGGCCGTGTTGTTCATGTCCGCTCATGCGCAAGCCCTGAACCATCCTGTGTTTGTGCTCAATTCACTCGACGGCAACGTCAGTGTGATCGATCCTGTGTCTTGGACAGAGACTCAGCGCATCCCGACCGGTAAAGAGCCTCACCATTTGTATTTAACGCCCGATGAAAAGTCGGTGATTGTGGCCAACGCCTTGAGCGATTCGCTCACCTTCATCGATCCCCGCACGGCGCAAATTCAGCGCACAGTGACCGGCATCCTCGACCCCTACCAGCTGCGGTTTTCCCCCGACATGAAATGGTTCGTGACGGCGGCCAATCGACTCAATCACATCGACATTTACCGCTGGGACGGGCTCAACGCCGTGCTGGCCAAACGTATTTCTACCGGTAAAACGCCCAGTCATTTGTGGATTGACCCCAAAAGCACCACGGTGTGGTCCACCATGCAAGACAGCGATGAATTGGTCTCTATCGACTTGCCTTCGCAAATGCTCAAGTCGCGCACAAAGGTGGGCCCCATGCCGGCCGATGTTTTTGGCACACCTGATGGTCAGTCTTTGTTGATCGGTTTGACCGGCAGCGATGGCGTCGAGGTTTATGACATCAGTACTGGGATTCCGAAGTTCTCCAAAAAAATCCTTACCGGCAAGGGCGCGCACGCCTTTCGGGCTTTGGGTGACAAAAAACATGTCCTGGTCAGCAACCGTGTGGCCAATACCATCAGCCAGATCGACTACACCAAGATGGACGTGGTGGCCAAATTTCCAGCACCTTCAGGGCCAGACTGCATGGAGGTGAGTGCAGACGGGAAACTGATCATGGTGGCTTCACGCTGGGCCAAAAAACTCACGGTGATTGACATCGCCAGCAAGTCAGTGGCGCGTCAAATCAACGTGGGCAAATCGCCGCACGGTGTATGGACGCTGGACCATGCGCCTCGTCAGTAAACAAGCTCTTGCCTGTCTTCTCGCCCTGTGGGCCATGTCCACTGCGGCCCAAACCGCTTGCAAGCAACCGGTCTACCTCACCTTCGATACGGGTCACATGGGCGTGGCCCCTTTGATCGCTCAGGTATTGCAGCGTCAAAAAGTGCCCGTGACCTTCTTTGTGGCCCATGAAAAAACCCAGGAAGGCGATGGCACATTGGGCTTCACATGGGGACCTTGGTGGGCCGAACGTGCAAAAGAAGGGCATGAATTTGCCAGCCACACCCTTGACCATGTGTATTGGCAGTCCGATGACCCTACGCCGGGTGCCGGTGATCGTTTTCAAATGCGGCCCTCGGCCGGCCGGCAAGCGGGCCATGCCATGCGGTGGACCGCAGCCGAGTATTGCGACAACCTGCAGCAAGCCACTGCCCGCATTGAGGCCTTGACCGGTCGGCCCAGCTTGCCTTTGTTCAGAGCCCCGGGGGGCAAAACATCGGCCAAATTGCTGGCAGCGGCCAAGGCCTGCGGTTATGCACATGTCGGCTGGGCACCTGCGGGTTTTTTGGGCGATGAATTGTCCAGCGAGCAGCACAGCAATGTCCAATTGCTGGACCGTGCGCTGCGCAACATCCGGCCAGGCGATGTGCTCATGGCGCATTTGGGTATTTGGTCGCGCAAAGACCCCTGGGCGCCCACGGTATTGGAGCCATTGATTGTTGGCTTGAAGGCCAAAGGCTATTGTTTCGCCAGTTTGCGAGATCACCCCGATTTAAAGTCTTGGATCTTCACTCACAGCAAAACCCCGTGATGGACGCCCTTATACAGTTGTTCGAAACTTTGCAGCAGCACTTGTATGAAAGTGTGGTGCAGCCCTTGGCGGTGGGGGTGGGTGCCAGCAATTTGCTGGAAGACGCCTACGAGGGCACAGGCTGGTTGCTTGCTGGCTTGCTGCAAATCGCCGTCATGCTGTTGGTGATGGCGCCGCTTGAAAAACGCATGCCCGTGAAACAGGTGTCTGACCGCCAAGCGGTGCGGGTGGATGTGATCTACACCCTGGTCCATCGTTTGGGTCTATTCAAATTGGTGATGTTTTTCACGGTGGAAGAGCTGCTCAACCACCTTTGGGGGGCACTGAGGGTGCAAGGTGTGCCGACCTACCATTTGGATCAAATTTGGCCTGGGGTGACCGATGGGGCCGTGGCCAGTTTTGTGTTGTACCTGGTGGTATTCGATTTCATCCACTATCTGATTCACCGAGCGCAACACCAGTGGGCCCCTTGGTGGGCCTTGCATTCATTGCACCATTCGCAGCGCCAAATGACCCTGTGGACCGACAACCGCAACCATTTGTTGGACGATGTCGTGACCAGTGTGATCTTGTCCGTGGCGGCAGTGATGCTGGGCGTGGCGCCAGCGCAGTTCGTGGCCTTGGTGGTATTGGGACAATTGAGCGAAAGCTTTCAGCATGCCAATGTGCGGGTTTGGTTTGGCTCTTGGGGCGAGCGTCTGTGGGTAAGTCCGCGTTTTCACCGTATGCACCACAGCATTGGCATTGGGCATGAATCGGTGATGGCCCAACAAACTGTTTTAGGCGGTTGCAATTTTGGCGTCTTGCTGCCCGTGTGGGACATGCTGCTGGGCACCGCCAATTTCGATCTGCGTTTTGAGCCCACAGGCGTGCGCGATCAAGTCGAGCAAGGCCGTGACTACGGCGCTGGTTTTTGGACACAACAATGGCAGGGATGGCTGCGACTCATCGGTCGGGCCTAGGGCAGGGTCAATGAAAAAAATTTTGGATTCGCTAGGCCGTGCCCTGGCCTACAGCATGCATCCGCGGGTGATCGCTTTGTCGGTCTTACCCTTGTTTTTGATGGTCGTCTTGGCCTGGGGCGCCAGTTACTGGTTTTGGGATCTGGCGGTGGCCACCGTGCGCGGCTGGATTTTTGAATCGTCTCTGTTCGCCATGGTGTGGCAGTGGTTTGAAGTGTTTGGGGTGGGTGACCTCAAATCGGTGATTGCGCCCTTGGTGGTGATTTTCGGTGTCACGCCTTTAGTGGTGGTGCTCAGCTTGTTGGCCGTGTCGATGTTGATGACCCCCGCTTTGGTCAATTGGGTCGCGGCGCGGCGTTTTCCGCAGTTGGTGCGTTTGCACGGTGGCGGTTGGCTGGCGAGCCTGGGCTGGTCGCTGCTATCGGTACTGCTCGCGATCATCGCGCTGTTGCTGACATTGCCGCTTTGGCTGATTCCCCCATTGGCGGTGCTGATCCCGCCCCTGGTGTGGGGTTGGCTCACTTACCGCGTCTTGACTTTCGATGTGCTGGCTGAACACGCCAGTCGCGAGGAACGCCTGGCCATCACGCGCCAGCACCGATTGAGTTTGCTCACCATGGGGGTGCTCACAGGCTTGCTGGGCGCAACGCCCACCCTGGTTTGGGCCTCAGGGGCTTTGTTGGCCGCAGCTTTTGTGATTCTGGTGCCCTTGGCGGTATGGCTCTACACCTGGGTGTTTGCATTTTCTTCATTGTGGTTTGCACACTTTGCCTTGTCGGCTTTACAGGCCTTGCGCCACAACGCGGGCGACCAAGGCGCCGCCAGTGTGACAAGCTTGGATGCGTCGACCCGAGTGCTGGGGTTAGCATCAGATCCTTCGGCCTCTAACCCTCCATGACATGAACATTTCCTCTGAAGCCACTGCGTTGCCTGAATTTGGCGCCATCATCATTGGCGACGAAATCCTCTCGGGTAAACGGGCCGACAAGCATTTACCCAAAATCATCGAGCTGTTGACCGAACGCGGCTTGTCACTGTCTTGGGCCGATTACGTGGGGGATTCGCCAGAGCGCATCACCGCGACATTGCAGCGGGCTTTTGCCAGCCGCCAAGTGGTGTTTTCTTTTGGCGGTATAGGCGCAACTCCTGACGACCACACCCGCCAATGCGCGGGCCGCGCTCTAGGTTTGGAACTGCACTTGCATCCCGAAGCTGAAGCCTTGATCCGCGAACGGATGCAGGACACCGCACGAGAGCAAGGCACCATCTATGAGCCTGATCGCCCGGACAACATCCACAGATTGAACATGGGGGTCTTCCCGCAAGGCGCGAACATCATTCGAAATCCGTACAACAAAATTCCCGGTTTCAGTTGCACGGGTCAGGGGGGCGGCACGGTGCATTTTGTACCGGGCTTTCCGGTCATGGCTTGGCCCATGGTGGCCCAAGTATTGGATACCGACTATGCGCACCTGTTTCCATCCGTCAAACGCGTGGAAATGTCGGTCATCCTTTTTGGCTCGATGGAAGCCACCCTCACGCCCTTGATGGAGGCGATCGAGTCGCGTCACCCACTGATCAAAGTCTTTAGCTTGCCCAGTGTGGACCATCCCCAATGGGGCCGGCACATCGAGTTGGGCGTCAAGGGCCCAGAGCTTAATGCGCAGGCCGCCTTTGAAGACCTCAAGCAAGGGCTGGCGCCTTTCAATTTGCAATTTGGCCCTGAAATGGTGCGATAAGATGTTTTGCACTTAAATGGTGCAATAATGACCAGGGTGGTGCACAATTCGGTGCGTGCTGGAGGTGCCACGCACACGAAAAATTCATGCGGTCTGAATCCAGATGGGTCTGACACAGGGCACAATCAGCGGTTCGGTGCACGAGCAGTTTCAAGGCCTTTGTTGGCACAGAAACTGCAGTGAACTTGAGACACATTAACCAACCCATCCAAACAGGAGAATTTGATGGCAAAGACCGTCGCAGACGTGATGAAGATGGTGAAAGACAACGAAGTCAAGTTTGTTGACTTCCGCTTCACCGATACCCGTGGCAAGTGGCAGCACATTACTGCGCCTGTGTCGCAGTTTGACGAGAGCAAATTCGAAGACGGTCAAGCTTTTGACGGTTCTTCTATTGCGGGTTGGAAGGGCATTGAAGCCTCTGACATGTTGTTGATCCCTGATCCCAACAGCGCCATCATTGATCCTTTCTTTGAAGAGATCACTCTGGTCTTGATCTGCGACGTGATCGAACCCACCGACGGCAAAGCCTATGAGCGTGACCCACGTTCGATCGCCAAGCGTGCTGAAACTTACCTCAAGCAATCTGGCCTGGGCGACACCGCCTACTTCGGTCCAGAACCCGAATTCTTCTTGTTCGACGACGTGCGTTGGAGCACCGAGCCCAACAACACGTTCTACGCCATCGACGAGGCCGAAGGCCCATGGAACAGCGGCACCAAAATCGAAGGCGGCAACTCCGGTCACCGTCCTCGCGTCAAAGGCGGCTACTTCCCAGTGCCTCCTGTTGACAGCACGCACGACATGCGCAGCGAAATGTCCCTGATCCTCGAATCTGTGGGCATTCCCGTTGAAGTTCACCACCACGAAGTGGCTGGCGCTGGCCAGTGCGAAATCGGCACCAAGTTCTCGACCCTGGTCGAACGCGCCGATTGGACACTGCTGCAAAAGTACGTGATCCACAACGTGGCCAACGCTTACGGCAAAACGGCTACTTTCATGCCAAAGCCTTACGCTGGCGACAACGGCTCCGGTATGCACGTTCACCAGTCGGTCTGGAAAGATGGCAAGAACCTGTTCGCAGGTAACGGCTATGCAGGCTTGTCTGACTTCGCTTTGTTCTACATCGGCGGCATCATCAAGCACGCCCGTGCTCTGAACGCGATCACCAACCCAGGAACCAACAGCTACAAGCGTTTGGTTCCTCACTTCGAAGCACCCGTGAAATTGGCTTACTCCGCCAAGAACCGTTCGGCTTCGATCCGTATCCCGAACGTCAAGGGCGACAAAGCCCGTCGTGTTGAAGCCCGCTTCCCCGATCCATTGTGCAACCCTTACCTCGGCTTTGCAGCCTTGTTGATGGCTGGCTTGGACGGCGTGGAAAACAAGATCCATCCTGGCGAAGCTGCCAGCAAAGACCTGTATCACCTGCCTCCAGAAGAAGACAAGTTGGTGCCGACTGTTTGCTCTAGCTTGGACCAAGCCTTGGAAGCATTGAACGCCGATCGCGCATTCCTGACCAAAGGTGGCGTGTTCACCGATGCATGGATCGACGCTTACATTGACTTGAAAATGCAAGAAGTCACACGCAGCCGTGTGGAAGTATCGCCTGTCGAATACGACATGTATTTCTCACTGTGATCGTTCTTTGATCGACAGAAAAAAGGACGGCCAGTGCCGTCCTTTTTTTATGCAAGAGTTCCTCGGTTCATTGCAGGAGTTGGAGACATCATCATGAGCTTCGATCGGTTCACTTTGGGTGGCATGGCCGTCTTTCTGTTGTGTGCAGTGATGCCTGTTTGCGCCCAATCGTTTTCGTCTGAACGCATTTACCGCTGCGGTCACGAATACACCAATGCGCCGTTGAATCCGCAGAACTGCGAAGTATTGCAGGGCCAAAATATCACCGTGATCCAGGGGACGCGTCCTGTTGGTGCATCTTTGACCACTGCAAGTCACGAACCGCTTCAGCGCACCAAATCTGCGCCAGTGGCGGCATTGAATGCCCCTGCATGGGGCGCGGCGCAGCAGACGCCAGTGAATAGCGAACCTGTCAGCCAAGCCTATCGGGATGCCCAAAAACGTGCGATCTTGGTGAACGAGCTTCGGCAAGTGCGCGAGCGCCATGCTCAACTGGTGCAGGATTACAACCAGGGTGAGGCCGAGAAAATCGGAGGTGAGGCCCGTAACCACCAAAAATACCTGGACCGCATGGCCCAAATGAAAGCCCAGATGGCTCGTGCTGAGCGGGACATGGACAGTTTGCAAAAAGAATTGGCGCGTTTGCCATCGACACAAGTGGCACAGCCATGACCTCCAACACGACACGTCCCGTGACCCGGTACCCCGCCAACCCTTGGGGAGTGCGGTTTCAGGCTTTTGATTTACTGGCCACGCCAGTGGCGGTGATCAATGGACGTGGCTTGGTCTTGTTTGTCAACGCGGCGCTGGAAGACACCATTGGCCTGTCGCGTCGCACTTTGCAGGGCCTGCACTTGGGGGAATATTTTTCAGAGAAGAAACCATTGGAAATCGCCCTGGAGGGTGTCAAGTCCAATGAGTTTGCAGCCTTGCGCTATGACGCCCAGCTGGCACGTGCCAACTTGGACGAGTTGCTCCCGGTGCATGTGATCGTGGCACAAACCGATCAACCCGATGAGGTGGTTGTGGAGTTGTTGCCCATCGAGCAGCAAACCCGACAAGAGCGCGAAGAACGCTTGGTGGACCAGGCACAGGCCAATAAGGAGTTGATCCGCAACCTGGCGCATGAAATTAAAAATCCCTTGGGAGGCATTCGGGGCGCCGCCCAATTGCTGGAGATGGAGCTCGACAGCAAAGACCTGACCGAATACACCCAGGTCATCATCCATGAAGCGGACCGCTTGCAAACCTTGGTTGATCGTTTGCTGGCCCCGCACCGCCGCCCCCATGTGGTGGGCGACGTGAACATGCACGAGGTGTGTGAACGGGTGCGGTCATTGATCTTGGCTGAATTCCCCAAGGGTTTGAAGGTGGTTCGGGACTACGACATTTCCATCCCGGAATTCAGGGGTGACCGCGAACAGCTGATTCAGGCGGTCCTCAACATTGCCCACAACGCGGCACTGGCCCTGGCCGATCGACGCGCAGAAGGAGATGCTGAGTTGATTTTGCGGACCCGGATTGCCCGGCAAGTCACCTTCGGGAAGCAGCGCTACAGATTGGCATTGGAATTGCATGTCATTGATAACGGGCCTGGCGTACCAGACTCGATCAAGGACCGCATTTTCTTTCCATTGATTTCTGGAAGAGAGGGTGGTTCTGGCCTGGGATTGACTTTGGCGCAAACCTTTGTCCAGCAGCACCATGGCCTGATCGAGTGTGACAGCATGCCTGGCCGAACGGATTTCAAAATTTTGATTCCGCTGCCTTGAAACTTTAGAAAGCATGTCCATCATGAAGCCGATCTGGATCGTAGACGATGATCAATCCATTCGCTTCGTGCTTGAAAAAGCACTGTTGCGGGAAGGCTTGCCGACGCGCAGTTTTACCAATCCGCGTGAAGTGCTCAAGGCCTTGGAAGGTTTGGGCGATGGCGAGGGTCCGCAGGCCTTGGTGAGCGACATCCGCATGCCCGGAGGTTCGGGTCTGGATTTGCTCACCTCCATCAAAGAGCGATTGCCTGGTTTGCCTGTCATCATCATGACCGCTTTTTCGGACCTGGACAGTGCAGTGTCAGCCTTTCAAAACGGCGCTTTCGAATATTTACCCAAGCCTTTTGATTTGCCCAAGGCGGTCGAGTTGATCCGCCGTGCAGTAGAGGAAAGTCAGCGCGAAGAAGTGGCCGAAGTCAAACTTGCCGCTACCCCCGAAATGTTGGGCCAGGCACCCGCGATGCAGGACGTGTTCCGTGCCATTGGCCGCTTGTCTCAAAGCAATGTGACGGTGATGATCACGGGTGAATCGGGTTCTGGCAAAGAACTGGTGGCCCGTGCGCTGCACAAACACTCCCCTCGTGCCAGCGGTCCTTTTGTGGCGATCAACACCGCTGCCATTCCCAAAGACTTGCTGGAAAGCGAGTTGTTTGGTCACGAGCGCGGCGCTTTCACGGGCGCACAAACCTCACGGCGTGGTCGCTTCGAGCAAGCCGAAGGCGGCACTCTGTTTCTCGATGAAATTGGTGACATGCCTTTTGATTTGCAAACGCGCTTGCTGCGCGTGTTGTCTGATGGTCACTTTTACCGCGTAGGTGGCCATAACGCAGTCAAGGCCAATGTGCGGGTGATCGCCGCGACCCACCAGGATTTGGAGCAACGCGTCAAGCAAGGCATCTTCCGTGAAGACTTGTTTCACCGCCTGAATGTGATCCGTTTGCGCCTGCCTGCCCTGCGTGAGCGCCGTGAAGACGTTCCCATGTTGATACGTCATTTTTTGCTGCAAAGCGCCCAACAATTGGGTGTGGAGCCTAAGCGGATTTCAGAGCCAGCTCTTGATTTGTTGAGCACCTTCCAGTTCCCGGGCAATGTGCGTCAACTCGAAAACATTTGCCACTGGTTGACCGTGATGGCGCCCGCGCAATTGATCGAATCCAAAGACTTGCCACCCGAAGTCATCGGCATCCATCTGGCCAATGCAGCGCCCGGTCAAATCCAGGCCAACGGGCATTTGGCCATGCCCACGGCGCAGGCGATGCCTGTAGCTGCCGAGTATGTGGAGTCGCCTTTACCTTCGCCCGTGTTGGTCGCCACCGAAGGCGATACACCCCACACACGTCGATGGGAATCTGATCTGGAAATCGAGGCCCTGAGTTTGCTCAACACCGATCGGCAAGATGTATGGGAAGTTTTGACGCAGAGATTTGAAACCTGTTTGATTCAAGCCGCTTTGGCCACCACACGCGGGCGCCGAATTGAAGCCGCCGTCAAGCTGGGCATTGGCCGCAACACCATCACCCGCAAAATCCAAGAATTGGGTATCGACGACTGAGCCACCTGCGGTTGTGGGCTCAAGCGAGCGGGTCTTGCAAGTGCACAACCTCTAAAGGGTAGGCTACGCAAGGCAGCACATAGCCTTCGTCGATTTCTTCAGTCGATAAGCCAGGCCATTCGATTTCATAGCGCACGCGACCTTGGGTGATGCGCCCCAAGCAGGTCCTGCAGCTGCCATTGCGGCATGAACTGGGCCACTGCAGTTGGCCAGATTCCAAAGCATCCAACAGGGTCTGATCCGACCAGGCGTCAGCCGTCTCCCCCTGCGGCTGGATGTGAACGGTCCAAAGTGTGGGTGGGTTCGTCATGTTTGCAGTTTAGGGCCTGGCCGTTCAGGCGCGAGGCAGCAGTTCAGGCATACTGAGCGACACACTTTTTCCGCATTTTTCAGGAGACTTCGATGCCCCAATTTCTTCGCCGTCAGGCCTTCATCTGGACAGCGGCTGTGCTGGCAAGCGCCATGTTCGGTGCCCATGCCCATGCTGACACTTACCCCAGCAAACCGATTAAATTTGTCGTGCCTTTCACCGCCGGCAGTGCCACCGATGCAGTGGGCCGGATCATCGCGCAAGCCATGGGCGATGCAATGGGCCAGACCGTGACGGTGGAAAACAAAGCCGGTGCCAATGGCATATTGGGCGCTGAAGCGGTCAAGGCCGCACCTGCCGATGGTTACACTTTTTTGGTGACCACCAGCACCACGCAAGCGGCCAATGTGAGCCTGTATAAAAAGTTGCCTTACGATCCAGTGAAAGACTTCACCCCCATCGGCAAAATCGGTGAGACCGGTTTCATCTTGATGGTCAAAAACGAGTTCCCCGCCAAAGACCTCAAGGAATTCATTGCCTACGGCAAAGCCAACCCCGGCAAGCTGGCTTTCGGCCATGGCTCATCGGGTTCCTTGGTGTCTGCGGCCATGATCTCGCAAATGGCCGGTCTGCAAACCATTAACGTGCCCTACAAGAGCATTCCGCCAGCCTTGACCGATTTGCTGGGCGGACAAATTCAGTTTGCTTTTGCCGATGTGGGCAATGCCGTCTCGCAAATGAATGGCGGTCGACTGCGTGGTCTGGGTGTGACCACTGCCAAACGCGCCAGCAAGGCGCCCCAAGTGCCGCCCATCGGTGATGTGGTCAAAGACTATGCGGTGGGCGCTTGGTTCGGCCTGATGGCGCCTGCGGGCCTGCCTGCTGATGTGCACAAAAAAGCCACCAGCACACTGTTGGCGGTTTTAGCCAAGCCTGAAGTGCGGGAAAAAATCCAGGCCGCTGGGATTGACCTTGATGTCGAGGACTCAGCCCAATTGGCCAAAACCATTGATTCGGAAATCAAGAAGTGGGCGCTCTGGGTCAAGGCCGCCAACATCACCCCCGAATAAAGCTCACTGGGTGTAGACGGTGGTCCCGTTAGCACCCAAGGCAACATAGCGTGTTTGCGGGCTCGTGCCTCTGAACAAACTCACCAGGTTCTGGCTGGTGTTGGTCGTCCGCGCTGTCCATGTCACGCCATCGGTGCTGGTGTAGGCCCGTCCGCCATCGCCCGCTATCATGAGCTGGTTGGAAGGCAGCAAGCCCACCGAGGCCACAGCTGCATTCAGGTTGGCGCTGGTGCCCAGGGTTTGGGCTGCCCAGGTCAGACTGTCAGGGCTTTGCAGCAGGGTGCCGTTTTCTCCGACCACCACGGACGAATACACTGTCGCGGTCACATTGTTGCTGGTTACCACATTGGACATGGAGGCCACCGACTTCAGGTCGGCGGTGGTGCCAGTGGTCGCCACTGTCCAGGTCGCTCCATCTGAGCTGGTGAGCAAGGTGCCCGTTGCACCTACGGCCACCCACAGTCCGTTGACGGTGTAACCCACGCCATACAAGTTGGCTGAGCTCGGGTTGCTGGTGGCTGCAGTCCAGTTGATGGCGTCGGTGCTACGCAAAATGGTGCCGTTGTTGCCCACGGCCACGATCAAGGCGCCACTGGTGGCCACAGCGTTCAAGTGTTGGGTCACGCCCGAGGTGGCGGCAGTCCAGGTGTTCAGGTCGGTGCTGTATGTGATCGCTCCGGCATCACCCACGCCAATGAACTTGGTCATGCCATAAACGGTTGCACGCCAGTTGGTGGTGTCTGTGCCTGAGATCGCTGACCAAGTCAGGCCATCGGCACTTTGGTATTTCGCGCCATTGGAACCCATGGCCAAGTAAGTGCCCGTGGTGGCATACACGTTGGTGGACGGATTCAGGGTCGCGCCAAAGGCCATGCGAACGACATTGCCTGAGCCCAGCGCACCGCCACTTTGCCAAGTGCCGCCAGCCAGCCTGGGCGTGGTCGCCACGGAGGGTGTGGCATCGCCACCGGGGCCGCCATTGATGCGGCCGTCCATGATGAAGGCGTATTGCGTGTCGTTGGTCAGACCGTTGAAGAAATAGGGTGATGAAATCGGAGCATTGCTCAGACCGCGGCTCATCGCCCCTGTGATGGCTTTCCAATCGTTGGCACCACAGTTCTTGCAAATGGTGGCCGCTGGCGCTGTGTAGGCCCAATACTCCACTCCGGAGGCGGCCGTCCAGGTCAGTGTGACACCGCCTTCGCCGGGCGTCGCGATCAAGCCGCCCACAGGCGGTGGGGCGGTCTTGCTGCTGCCGCCGCAAGCGGTCAATAAAGCGGCGGTGGCCAAGGCGGCCAAGAAAGGCTTGAACGAAAACAAAGGCATGTATTTTTCCTGGGCACAAAGGCAATGAACCAAATTCTAAGTGACACGGCGCATTTATCTGTTTCAAAGCGTGAATTCAATGGAATGGAGTTCACAGCCAGACCCTTGGTACCCTCCTATTTCAGACCAGCTCCTTTATCATGGAGTGATCAATCACTGGAGACAATTCATGGACAGAAGACACTTCTTTCATAGTTCCGCACTCGTATCAACCGGCGCCTTGGTCGGTTGCGTCACACCGGGCTTAGCGCAGCAGCAAGTCAAAACGCCTTTCACCGTGCCGCAGGTGTATTTGCCCATTGTGGGCTCTGACGAAATGTTTCCGGTGCGTCGCATTTATTGCATCGGTCGCAACTACGCAGCCCATGCCCGAGAGATGGGGTCGGACCCCACACGTGAGCCACCGTTTTTCTTTCAAAAACCCACCGATGCCATCCAGCTCGTGCCCATGGGCACTGTGGCTGCCCACCCCTATCCACCCCTGACCAAAAACTATCACTACGAAGCCGAATTGGTCGCTGTGTTGAACAAAGGCGGGCGCAACATTCCGGTGGAAAAAGCATTGGAGCTCGTCTATGGCTACACCCTGGGCCTGGACATGACGCGTCGTGACTTGCAACGAGCCATGGGCGACGAGAAAAAGCCTTGGGAAATCGGCAAGAGCTTTGACCAGTCTGCCCCTATCGGTGCGGTACACAAGGTGGGACAAACCGGTCACTTCACACAAGGCGCAATTTGGCTCAAGGTGAACGGGCAAATCAAGCAAAGCGCCAACCTCAACCAAATGATCTGGTCAGTGGCCGAGCAAATCAGCAAACTCTCGCAAGCCTTTGAACTGTTCCCTGGGGACATCATTTACTCGGGCACGCCCGAGAACGTCGGCCCGGTGGTGCGCGGCGATGTGATTGAAATGCACATCGATGGACTGCCCAATCTGAGCGTGAAAATCGTCTAAAACTATCCCCGCATCCGGCCTGGGTCAGGCCGGACCTTCGTACACGATCTGCCACTGGTTGGCTGATTTGGTCCAGTACATTCGCAGCTGTTGCTGGCGTTTGTTGCGAATGTTGTTCGGGTTGGTGACGTTGACCACCATGTAGTCTTGTGCGTCGGTCCACTCGATGACCGACTGCGGCTCACCACCGTTTTTGCTGGCACCGGCTTGGGCTGCACTCACAATCTCGGGCCACCATACAGACAGGCCTTTTCCATCGCGTTGGAATTGGGGGCTGTAGATGTTTTTCAGGCCATCCAAGTTGGAGGTTTGGCGGTCGCGCACCCATTGATCCAACGCCTTCTTGAAGGACTCGCGATCTTGCGGTGCTTGATCGGGCGAGATCCAGTCCAGCTTTTCGGCAATCAACACGGGTGTTTTTTCCATGTTTTTGAGGCGAAGCAGTTTGTCCATTTCAGGGTTGGACAAAACCACGCAACCGTCGGTTGCCAAAGGGGCGCGGGCGAATTGTTCACTGGGTGTGCCATGTAGCCATATGCCCGAGCCGGTTTGACCGCGCATCAGATCCAATGCATTGGGGTAGTTGAGTGTCAAGGCACCTGCGCCGTACAAATCGGGCAAGGATTGCCCGTTCAAGTTTTTGTTGACGAAGTACACGCCTACTGGGGTGCGGCCATCGCCTTCGCGTGCTTTGCCTATGCCTTTTTGCCCTACTGATACATAGGTGTCGAGCAGCAACTTGAGCTGAGGCTTGAGCGGATTGACTGTTTGGTTGGCGAACCAGTAAAGCCGCGATTTGGACGCATCGACAGCAATGAAATATGGATTCTGGGGTGAAAGGCTGATGATGTTTTTAGGCACCAAACCTTGCAAGGTCTCCACAGGCGGGCGGTTAAGCCGGCGTGAGGATTCGAGCAAGAGTTCTTCGTAGCGAGGCAGACCGGAAGCCGTTTCTTTGCCCTCCAATGTTTGCGGGTCCAAGGGCTGAGTCAAGGCTTCGTTCAGCAAGTCTGCATGCAGCAAATGCCCCAATTGAAAATTGGGGTAGGTATTTAACAAGCGCTGAGTTTGCAACAAGGCGGCTGATCGGTCTCCGCTGCGCAGCAAGGCATATACATGCTCCACCATCTCTTCAGCACTGGCATTGGCCTGCAAAACCGTGGCCTGTGTAGCGTAGGGGTCGAACTGTAATTTCCAGTTGCTGACGGCTGATTTGCTGAACAAAGACACGGGTTTTTCTGCCGCCTGCAAAGATGCCTTGCCGCCGCTGGACATCCACACCGCAGCAACAACTCCGACCGTCAGCAGTGACGGTATAGCCCAAGCCCACACCTTGTGCTTTCGCGGAGGGGGATCTTGCTGTGCAGAGGTGTGTTCGTACTGAACGGACTTGGAATTCAATTCACTGTCTCACGGGTGATCATCCACCGGCCGCCTTGCTTGGTCAGCTCCATGGATTTGCGACTGTTGCCTTTGAAGTTGTCCGATTCGTAAACTTGCGAAAAACTGACCTTGGCTTTATTGCCATTGATATCGATTTTAAAGTTACTCAAAGCCACCTGGATCTTCTTTTTAGAGGTGATCCGCAGCTCACGCTCGGTCTCCCATTTGGTACGCGACATGTTGTCAGGCGGATCAAAATTGTTGGCGTACGAGGCAAAGTATTTCTTGATGTCCTTCTGACTCCAGTTGCGTGCCCAAGCCTGCAGCGCCTGCTTGATGCTTTCAGATTCGGCATTTTGCTCTTTCTGCTTGTCGGCCAAGGCTTTGCTGGCTTCTTTTTGAACTTCTTTTTGGGCCTCTTTGGCAGCTTCTTTCGCTGCCAGTTTGCTGGCTTCACGGGCCGCGGTTTTTTCTTGTTCTTCAGCCGCTTTGTCGGTTTGCGCAGGTGCCGGTGCCACAGCAGGCGGAGCAGCAGGTACAGGCAGCGTGACCGAAGGCATGGCTGCAGGTTTGACGGTGGGGCCCGGGATTTTGGTGATGTCAGTACGCTCGGTGGTGATGGCGCCCAACAGGGTCAGCTGAGGCGTGGCGGCTTTGACTTTAGGGTCTACTTGCAGTGCTTTGGCGTAGGCTTGGCGGGCCAATTGGGCCTGCACATCGGCCAAGTTTTTGTGAGCAGCCGAGTAACTGGCGTGCGTCAAAATGGCTTTCTCAAAGGAGGCACGGGCCTCGTCCATACGGCCCTTGGCAGCATACAACACGCCCAAATTGTTGTAGGGCTCAGGCAGTTCGGGGTGCGCTTCTGTGATTTTGCGAAAGGCTTCGATCGCCCGTTCATGCTGGCCTTGCTGGGCAAGGATGACCGCTTCAAGGAACTGCACCTGCACGTCCTTGGGTGAGACCTGGCGCTCTTGCTGCACCAATTTGAAGGCCTGATCCAATTGACCGGACTGAATGGACTGCTTGATGGCGTCCAGTGCGTTCGCAGCCAAAGCCGATTGACAGCCCCAAGCCCACACGCCCACAGTCACCACGACCGCTGGGGTCAGTGGAAACCGATATTTAGGCAGACGCTTGAAGGCGCTGAGGAAGTCAAAAGGCATAAAAAATAGTCAAATTCATCTCTGAAGAGGTCTATTTTAGCCGCCATCAGACTTCTAAATGGGTTGAGCCTTGAATCTAAAGGCTCAAAATGCACAATTTTGAGGCTCAGTCAGCGCCGCGCACGTGGGTCACGCCACCATCGACCACGAGTGTTTGGCCCAAAACGTAATCACCGCCACGCGAAGCCAGGTAAATCGCCGCCGCAGCCATGTCTTCGGGGCCGCCCACCCGTTTGGCAGGGACTCGTTCGGCGACAGCGTCAGCATGGTCCCGGGCTTCTTTGTTCATGTCAGATGCAAACGGTCCGGGAGCAATCGCGTTGACCACAATTCCATCTTCAATCAAACGGGTGGCCATGCGGCGGGTGAGGTGAATCAAGCCGGCTTTACTGGCCGCATACGAATAGGTTTCCCATGGGTTCACGGAGATGCCGTCAATGGAGGCGATATTGATGACTTTAGCGCGGTGATTTTTTGCGCCCAAGCGCAGCAAGGGCGCGAAGGTCTGGGTCAAAAAGAAAGGAGTCTTCAAATTGAGGTCGACCACTTTGTCCCAGCCTGATTCGGGGAACTCGTCAAAGGGCGCACCCCAGGCCGCTCCGGCGTTGTTGACCAAAATGTCGAGTTGTTTCTCGTGCTGACTGTAGGCAGCCAAAAGGGCTTGCGCCCCTTCTTGGGTGGACACATCCAGCGGCATCGAAATGCAATGCCCCAATGCCGACAGTTCTTTGGCGGTTTGGTCGCAGGCTGCGGCTTTGCGGGCGGTAATGTATACCCGCGCACCTTGGCGCAAAAAGCCTTCCGCAATCATGCGGCCAATGCCGCGCGAGCCGCCGGTCACAATGGCGGTGCGGCCTTTCAAAGAAAACAAGTCGTCGGTGTTCATGGCATCTCCTGTAGGGTTGGAAACAGTGTGCCGCGAAGGGCCAGCAATGCCGGTCACCCAAGCGTCAAGCAGGCATGTAGGGCGGCATGGCCGACCACTCAACGGGCAATCGAAAGGCCATGGGCTCTTCGGTGAACGGGTGCGGAAATCCCAGATCACGCGCATGCAGCATCAAGCGCGGAGCGAGGGCGCGGACTTCAGGTGTGGCATACAAAGAGTCGCCCAGCATGGGGTGGCCAATGCTTTGCATATGCACCCGCAGTTGATGCGTGCGCCCCGTCACGGGCTCCAACTCGACCAAGGTGGCATTCACGCTGGCCTGCTCCACCCGCCAGCGGCTGCGGCTGGGTTTCCCTTCGGGGCTGATGATATGGATCGGCCTGCGGTCCCAGTCCAGTAAGATCGGCCCATCAATGGTGTGCCACCCGGCTTCATCGGTGTCGGTGGGGGTGGGGTGGCCATTGACGACCGCCACATAACGCTTGTGCACTTGGCGGGTTTCAAACAAGCGGCTCAAGCGGCGCTGCGCCTCGATGCCTCGCGCCATCAAAATCAAACCCGAAGTGTCTTGATCCAGTCGGTGCACCACCAAGGCTTCGGGGTAAACGTCTTGCACGCGTTTGGACAAGCAGTCTTGCTTGTCCGGTCCCCGACCAGGTACCGATAACAAACCACTGGGCTTGGCCAGCACCAGCAGATGCGCGTCTTCAAAAACAGGCGTCATGCGGGTTTGGCCAAACGCAACTCGGCTTTGTCCATCCACAGGGCCAGGCTGTCGAGCAAGTCGGCATGGCTGAAAGAGCAGCTTTCTTCGCTGAAAAAGGCACTGGACTCTAAGCGGTCCAACAGGTCATGCCACACCGCCGCAAAAGGTGCAGGCAGCGCTTGCAGCAAAGCGCTTTGCCCTCGGGCCAAGGCGCTGAAACTTTGCACATCCATGCGGTCTTGGCGCAATGCGGTCAGGGCGCTGCGCAGCTCGTCCAAGTGATGGGTATTCACCTCGAAATCCTTTTTAAAAAGTGGGCTCCATTGTGCGCCACTCCCCCGGCGGCAAATCAGCCAAGGTGCAGGGCCCTATGCCAGTGCGTATCAAACGCAAAGTGGGCAAGCCCACCGCTGCAGTCATGCGTCGCACCTGACGGTTGCGGCCTTCTTGGATCACCAACTCCAGCCACGAGGTGGGAAGGTTTTGCCGCACGCGAATCGGTGGGTCGCGCGGCCACAAAGCGGCCGGGGCTTGCACTTCGCGGGCTTGGGCAGGGCGGGTCATGCCGTCCTTGAGCATGACCCCTTGAGCCAATTGCTGCAAGGCGCTGTCGTTGACCAGACCTTCAACTTGCACCAGATAGGTTTTGGCCATCTTGAAACGTGGGTCGCTGATCTGCGCTTGTAAACGTCCATCGTCCGTCAAGAGCAGCAGGCCTTCGCTGTCGGCATCGAGTCGCCCGGCCACATACACGCCGGGCAGATCAATGTGATCTTTCAATCCTCGCCACCTACCCTCAGGGGTGAATTGACTCAACACCCCATAGGGTTTGTTGAAGCGAATCAGCATGGGTTTTACAAAGACTGTTGGTAGCGTTGAAGCATTTGCGCTTGGGACTCGATCTCGATCGTCTCCCCCTTGAACGCCTGGATTTGGTCGCGCAGCATCTCGCCCATGGTGGGCAGGGCTTGCCTTTCGATGTGCCGTGTGCTGTCCCACAAATGCGAGCGCATCAAGGCCTTGGCGCAATGGAGGTACACCGACTCTACCGTGACCCGGATCGCCACCATCGGGCTGCGCCGCGTATCGGCGCAGGCTTGCAAATCGGCGGGGTCTTGGGACAGCACAGCACGGCCATTGATGCGCAAGGTTTCATCCACACCCGGCACCAAAAAAATCATGCCCAAGCGACCGGTGCAAACAATATTTTCCAAAGTGTCCAAGCGGTTGTTACCCGGCGCGTCGGGTAACAACAAGGTGCTTGCGTCCAACACCTTCACAAAGCCCGGCTGACCGCCACGCGGCGAAGCGTCCATGTCTCCCCCCGCACCACTGCTGGCCAGCACCACAAAGGGT
>CANGKR010000016.1 GCA_947454355.1 Comamonadaceae bacterium | reverse complement strand
TCCACCTCCAAGGCAATCACCGCCTCGCGCAGGGATGAGCGGCTCACCCCCCATTGCACAGCCAGCTCCCGCTCAGCGGGCAGGCGCTCGCCGGGCGCAAAACCTTGCGTGCGCATCCATTCGCGCAATTGCTGAGCGATCTGGCGGTACAGGCGTTGAGGTTCAGGTGCAGTCATGCCATATCAGGGAATACACGGATGGGTAAATTGGTCAGACCAATTGCACAATGGTGTCATGCCATCCCCCACAGCGTCAAGGCTTGCGGGATCAGGATAAACCCGAGCGGCACGATGTATCGCCATAGGATGAAAGGAAGTAACTATGAGATTGAAAGGCAAAATCGCCTTGGTCACGGCAGCCGGTCAAGGCATCGGCAAGGCTGCAGCACTGGGCATGGCGGCTGAAGGCGCCACGGTGTATGCAACCGATGTGAATGGGGCTTTACTGAAAGACTACGCGGGAGTGGCCAACATCCACACCGCTGTGCTGGATGTGATGGACAAGGCTGCCATCCAAGCCCAAGTCGCGGCCTTGCCGCGCATCGACATCGTGTTCAATTGCGCGGGCTATGTGCACAACGGACCGATCGTGGACGCCACCGACGACGATTGGAATTTTGCTTTCAACCTGAACGTGCGTTCGCAGTTCTGGATGATCCAGGCGGTGGTGCCCAAAATGGTGGCGCAGTTTGAAGCTACTGGGCAAAGCAGCAGCATCATCAACATGGCCAGCGTGTGTTCCAGCGTGCGGGGGCTGCCCAATCGTTTCATTTACGGCACCAGCAAAGCCGCGGTGATTGGATTGACCAAGAGCGTGGCGGCTGACTATGTCAAACAAGGCATTCGCTGTAATTGCATTTGCCCGGGCACTGTCGACACGCCATCCTTGCAAGACCGCATCAACAGCTATGCGGATCCGGTGCAGGCCCGCAAAGACTTTATCAATCGCCAGCCCATGGGTCGTTTGGCGCAGGCGCCTGAAATCTCGCCCATCGTCACTTTCCTGGCTTCTGACGAATCCATTTTCGCCACCGGTAACGCCTACATGGTGGACGGCGGCATGACCATTTGAGGACACCATGAACCAACTTGACATGCAAGGCCGCCATGCGGTCATCACCGGCGGTGCCACCGGTTTGGGATTTGCCATTGGTCAGCGCATGCTGTCTTCTGGTGCGCGCTTGACCATTTGGGACCGCGATGTCCCCGGCATGGAGAAAGCTGCAGCGGCGCTGCGCAGCAGCCATCCTGGTGCCCGCGTGGACTGCGTCCAAGTGGATGTGTCGCAGCACGACAGTGTGGTGCAAGCCACCGCCCAGACTGTGGCCTTGGCGCCAGTGGATGCGCTGGTCAACAGTGCCGGCATTACAGGCCCCAATACCAAGTTGTGGGACTACCCGGTCGACGCTTGGCGTCAGGTGATGGACATCAACCTGAACGGTTTGTTTTATTGCTGCCGCGAGTTGTCTGCGCACATGCGTGCGAACAACAACGGACGGATCGTGAATATTGCTTCGGTGGCCGGTAAAGACGGCAACCCCAATGCCAGCGCCTACAGCGCCAGCAAAGCGGCAGTGATTGCTTTGACCAAATCGCTGGGTAAGGAATTGGCAGACACCGGCGTGCGGGTCAATTGCATCACCCCGGCGGCGGTGCACACTTCGATGTTCGAACAAATGACGCCAGAGCACATCCAGTTCATGTTGTCCAAAATTCCGATGGGGCGATTTGGCCAGCCAGAAGAGATTGCGGCGATGGTGACATGGTTGTGTACCGATGATTGCTCCTTCTCCACTGGTGCGGTGTTCGATCTTTCAGGTGGCCGTTCCACCTATTGATGCGCCGCGCGTTAAGATCCATTTTTTCTGAAAGGCTCCTGCATGAAACTCGTACGTTATGGCCAAGTTGGCAAAGAAAAACCCGGCCTGATCGATGCCGATGGCAAGCTGCGTGACTTGAGCGGAGTGATCAAAGATGTCACGCCCGACCAGTTGTCCGACAAAGCCCTGGCCAAGTTGGCCAAGATCAAGACCGATAAACTGCCCCTGGTGCGCGGCAAGCCCCGCATGGGTTGCCCTGTAGCGCAGACCGGCAAATTCATTGCCATCGGTTTGAACTATGCAGACCATGCGGCAGAGTCCAACATGCCGATTCCCAAAGAGCCGATCGTGTTCATGAAGACAACCAGCTGCATTCAAGGACCCAATGACGATGTGATGTTGCCCAAAGGTTCCAAGAAAACCGACTGGGAAGTCGAACTCGGTGTGGTCATCGGCACCCGCGCACGCTATGTTTCGCAAAAAGATGCTTTGGGGTATGTGGCTGGCTATTGCACCATCAACGATGTCAGCGAGCGGGAATACCAACTCGAGCGCGGCGGTACTTGGGACAAGGGCAAGGGTTGTGACACCTTTGGCCCCATCGGCCCATGGCTGGTCACACGCGACGAAGTGCCCAACCCGCAAGCACTCAAGATGTGGTTGGACCTCAACGGTGAGCGCATGCAAACCGGCAGCACCAAGACCATGATTTTCGGCGTAGCCAAATTGGTCAGCTATGTGAGCCAGTTCATGACGCTCGAGCCAGGTGACATCATCACCACCGGCACCCCGCCCGGCGTGGGCATGGGCATCAAGACCAAGGGTCAACCCACACCCATCTACTTGAAAAAGGGTGATGTGATGAGCTTGGGCATTGAAGGCTTGGGCGAGCAAACTCAGAAAGTCATTCCTTTCAAGCTGCTGCCTTGACCCTTCAGCGGCCGTGCAGCCAGACTGCGCGGCCTCTTTCAAAGCCTAGGGCAAATCCTGAGGCTTTTCTTGTCCAAAGTCATGGATTTGGTGCAAAATAGAACGATCGTTCTTTTTAAATCCATGACCACTACCACTTCATCTTCACCTGCCACCCGCCCTCGAGAAGAGGGCTCGGGTCGCGTGTTGCACAAAGGCCGTCAAACCAAGGCGGCCATTGTGGAAGCGGCGCTGGGCCTGGCTTCGCAAATCGGGCTGGAAGGTTTGTCGATCGGCGCTTTGGCCGAAGTCACCGGCATGAGCAAGTCCGGTGTGTTTGCCCATTTTGGCTCGCGCGAAGAACTGCAGATCTCGGTCATCCGCGAATACCATGACCGCTTTGAAAGCGAAGTCTTTTATCCCGCGCTTCAGCAAGAGCGTGGGCTGCCGCGCTTGCAGGCACTGTTTGACAATTGGATGCAGCGCACCTCGACCGAAATCGATTCGGGTTGCATCTACATCAGTGGCGCTGTCGAGTTTGACGACCGGCCCGGCCCGGTGCGTGATGCTCTGGCCACCACGGTGAACACTTGGCAAACCGCCTTGCGCCGTGCCGTGGAAATCGCTCAAAGCCTTGGACAGATGGATGCCCAAGCCGACCCCCAGCAAATTGCCTTTGAAATCCATGGTCTGATCCTGGCCTTGCATTACGAAGCGCGTTTCTTGCGCAACCCCGGGGCCGCCGATCGGGCACGCCGTGGCTTTGTCCACATTTGCGAGCGCTACACCCCCACCACTTCCCGTTGATTTTTTTCTGGAGTTTCCATGCCGGTTTACAACCCACCGCTGCGCGATATGCAATTTGTCTTGCATGAATTGCTGCAACTTGACCACGAATTGAAAGCCCTGCCTGCGCATGCGCAAACCGATGCCGACACCATCAATGCGGTCCTCGAAGAAGGCGGCAAGTTTGCTGCTCAGGTGGTGTTCCCTCTGAACATCACTGGCGATACTGAGGGCTGCGTGCTCGATCGCCAAACCCATGAGGTCAAGCCGCCCTCAGGCTTCAAAGCGGCCTACCAACAGTATGTCGATGGCGGCTGGCCTTCATTGAGCAGCGATACCGAATACGGTGGCCAAGGCTTGCCCTTGGTGGTGAACCAGTGCTTTTTTGAGATGCTCAACTCGGCCAACCAAGCCTGGACCATGTACCCTGGCTTGTCTCATGGCGCTTACGCTTGTTTGCACGCCCATGGCTCGGATGCTCAAAAAGCTTTGTACCTGCCCAAACTTGCGAGCGGTGAGTGGACGGGCACCATGTGCCTGACCGAGCCCCATTGCGGCACCGACCTGGGTCTGCTGCGCACCAAGGCCGAGCCCCAGCCAGATGGCACTTATCGTTTGACGGGTAACAAAATTTTCATCAGCGCGGGCGAGCATGACTTGGCCCCCAACATTGTGCATTTGGTGTTGGCCCGTTTGCCCGATGCGCCACCGGGCAACAAAGGCATCAGCTTGTTCTTGGTGCCTAAATTCCAAGTGCAGGCCGATGGCAGCTTGGGTCAACGCAATGGCATTTACTGCGGCGGTCTGGAACACAAAATGGGCATCCACGGCAACGCGACCTGCCAGATGGTGCTCGACGGCGCCAGCGCGGTGATGGTGGGCCAGCCCCACAAAGGCCTGGCGGCAATGTTCGTGATGATGAACGGTGCACGTTTGGGCGTGGGCAACCAGTCCTTGGGATTGACCGAAGTGGCTTTTCAAAATGCGCTGGCCTATGCCAAAGACCGCGTACAAATGCGTTCTTTGACGGGCCCCAAAGCCCCGGCACAACCAGCCGACCCGATCATCGTGCACCCCGATGTACGGCGCATGCTGATGACAGCCAAAGCCTATGCGGAAGGTGGACGCGCTCTGGCCTGTTACTGCGCATTGTTGCTGGACAAAGAGTTGCATCACCCCGACGCGGCAGTGCGCGCTGAAAGCGCCGAGATCGTCGCCTTGCTCACGCCCATTGTGAAAGCCTTTTTGACCGACAACGGCTTTCAAGCTACTGCTCAATGCCAACAGGTCTTGGGTGGTCACGGTTACATCAAGGAATGGGGCATGGAGCAGTATGTGCGTGATGCCCGCATCAACATGATTTACGAAGGCACCAACGGCATCCAGTCTCTGGACTTGCTGGCACGCAAGGTACTGGGTAACCAGGGTGCTTCTTTGAAAAAATTCGGCGGCTTGATTGAGTCCTTGGTCAAAGCAGAAATGCACAACGAGGCCATGCAAGAGTTCATTCAACCTTTGATGGATATCGGCCAAAAGGTGACCCAGTTGACCACCGAGTTGGGCATGAAAGCCATGCGCAATGCCGACGAAGTGGGGGCTGCATCAGTCGATTACCTGCGCGCCGCAGGTCACATGGTGTTCGCCTATTTCTGGGCCCGCATGGCTCAGACGGCCTTGGCAGCATTGGCGACAGCCGAATCTTCGGCGCAGCGGCCTGATCCGTTTTACACCGCCAAACTGCAGACCGCGCGTTTTTATTTCGCCCGTTTGTTGCCCGAAACCGCAGGCCTGATTCGCAGTGCCCGCGCGGGCAGTGACGTGTTGATGGATACCGAAGCCGCATTGGCTTGAACCCCCGGAGAGACCCATGAAACAAACCCTGATCTGGACGCTGTTGCTGAGTTGCGCCAGTGCGATGGCCCAAATGACCCCCGTGGGGACTTGGCACACCATCGATGACGAAACCAAAAAGCCCAAAGGCGAAGTGCGCATCACGCAAAACGCGACAGGCGGCCTGTCTGGCGTGGTGGAGAAATCCTTGATGCCCATGCCCGATGCCGATCCCTTGTGTAACCTGTGCACCGACGACCGCAAAGGCAAACCCAAAATCGGCATGGAGATCATCCGGGGAGGGCAAAAGGTCGAAGGCAAGGACGTTTGGGATGGAGGCAAAATCCTCGATCCCGAAAACGGCAAGAACTACAGCGTTCGCATGACCCCCATCGAGGGTGGTAAAAAGATGGAGATACGCGGCTACTTAGGCACCCCCCTGATTGGGCGCACCCAACTGTGGATACGCGTGAACTGAAAGAACCCATGAGCGAGATACTGACCCATACCGATGCGGGCGTGATGACCATCACCTTCAACCGCTTGGACAAAAAAAATTCGATCACTGCGGCCATGTACGGCTTGATGGCCGATGCCATCGCTCAGGCTCAAAGTGATGACTCGGTGCGCGTGGTGGTCATGCAGGGGCATGAGTCGATCTTCAGTGCCGGCAATGACATTGCCGACTTTTTGAATCACCCCCCCGACTCCAACGAGGCGAATGTGTTCCGCTTTTTGCGCGGGATTGCTTCACTGCAAAAGCCTATCGTGGCCGCCGTGGCGGGGCCCGCAGTGGGCATTGGCACCACGCTGCTGTTTCATTGCGACTTGGTGTATGCCGGGGACAACGCTGCGTTTTCTATGCCCTTTGTCAACTTGGGCTTGTGCCCCGAAGCCGCCTCTAGCCTGTTGGCGCCGCAAATGTTCGGTTACCACCGTGCGGCAGAAGCTTTGTTGTTGGGCGAAGCGTTTTATGCCGAAGCCGCTTTGGATGTGGGTTTGGTCAACCGCGTGGTGCCCCCCACCGAGGTCAACGGCTATGCCCAAGCGCAAGCGCGCAAATTGGCGGCCAAGCCCTTGTCAGCATTGATCGCCACCAAACGCCTCATGAAAGGCTCGCAAAGTGCAGCCGTGTTGGCGCAAATGGATGTCGAGATCGAGAGTTTTGGCCGCATGCTCAAAGAGCCAGCTGCCCAAGAAGCCTTTGGCGCCTTCTTGGCCAAACGCAAACCCGATTTCTCGAAAGTTTGAATGAGCCCCAGCACGCACCCTGGCGCAACCGCAGTGATGTTCGAGCCCGAATACCTGGAAGGTTTCCGGCAAATTTACGAAGAAAAAATTGTCTTCAACCAGACCCTGGGTCTCAAACTCACCCAAGTCACGCCAGAAGGCGTGACTGCACGCATACCCATGAAGCCGGAGTTGGTGGGCCACTTTGCCTACAACCGCATCCATGGGGGCGTCATCAGTGCCGTGCTCGACGCCATCGGCAGTGCGGCGGTGATGGCAGCGTTGGCGGCCAAACACATGGATGAAACGCCCGCTAAACGCTTGGAGCGCTTCGCCAAGCTGGGCACCATCGATTTGCGGATCGACTATTTGCGCCCGGGCATTGGCGATTATTTCGACATTCACGCCCATTGCCTGCGCGTCGGCTCGCGCGTAGGTTCCTCACGCATGGAGTTCATGGGCCCCGACGGCACTTTGATGTCCACGGGGGCTGCGGCCTACATCGTGTCTTGAGGGTTCAGCGATTCAAGCCCCAGCAATTGGCCGCGGTTTGCCCATCTCATCGATCGCCACATAGGTCAGGCTGGCTTCGGTCACTTTGAAGTATTCACCCTGTGAGCGAAAGCGCTCGGCAAATACTTCCACCTTGACGGTAATGGACGTACGGCCGATGCGTTCAACATGCGAAAAGAACGACAGGATGTCGCCCACCCGCACCGGTTGTTTGAAGATGAATTGATTCACAGCGACCGTCGCCATGCGGCCGCGCACATGCCGCGCAGGCAGAACCGAACCGGCCAGATCGACTTGGGCCATGACCCAGCCACCAAAAATATCGCCATTGGCATTGCAATCGGCAGGCATGGGAATGACCTTGAGCACCAGCTCTTGGTCGGTGGGCAAAGGCACGGGGCCGGTACGTTCGTGGGTGGACATGGCGGATGTCTTGGGCTTTTCGGGCCACAATGCAGGTTGACTGAATTTCCGATTGTCCATCATGCGCCATCACGGCCATTCTGCTCCCGCTGTCGAACATCCCGCCGCTTCAGCGAATTCCTTGCCTGCCCAGCGCACCGACGGCAAAACGCTCCAACGGCTGTTGCCCTATTTGTGGGCTTACAAATGGCGCGTGGTCTTGGCCTTGGGCTTCATGATCGGCGCCAAGTTGGCCAATGTGAGCGTGCCCATCTTGTTGAAGAATTTGATCGACACGATGGCCTTCAAGCCCGGCGACCCGGCTGCAGTCTTGGTGGTGCCGGCAGGTTTGCTGCTGGCCTATGGCGGCCTGCGCTTGACCACCTCGGCTTTCACAGAGTTGCGCGAGTTGGTGTTTGCCAAAGCCACACAGGGGGCGGCCCGCAGCATTGCGCTGCAAACCTTCGAGCACCTGCATGCGCTGAGTTTGCGCTTTCATTTGGCGCGGCAAACCGGTGGCATGACGCGCGACATCGAACGCGGTGTGCGCGGTATTGAGTCCTTGATTTCTTATTCGCTCTACAGCATCGTGCCCACCTTGATCGAAGTCGGCTTGGTGTTGTCCATCCTGGCGATCCGCTTTGACGCCTGGTTCGCCTGGATCACGCTGAGCGCTTTATCGTTTTACATTGTGTTCACGATTCGGGTGACCGAATGGCGCACCCAATACCGTAAGCAAGCCAATGAATTCGACTCGGCGGCGCACACCAAAGCCATCGACTCGCTGCTCAATTACGAGACCGTCAAATACTTTGGCAACGAAGCCTACGAGGCCGGTCGCTATGACGAAAGCCTAGAGCGCCTGCGTCGTGCCCGGCTCAAGGCCCAGACGTCCTTGTCTTTGCTCAACACCGGCCAGCAGTTGATCATTGCGGCGGCCTTGGTGGGCATGTTGTGGCGGGCCACCCAAGGCGTGGTGGAAGGGCGCATGACGCTGGGTGATCTGGTGATGATCAATGCCTTCATGATCCAGCTGTACATCCCGCTCAATTTCTTGGGCGTGTTGTACCGCGAGATCAAACAAAGCCTGACCGATCTGGACAAAATGTTTGTGCTGATGGACCGCGAGCGCGAGGTAGACGACGTGCCCGGCGCCCAGCCCTTGGTCCTGCAGGGCGCGCCGTCACTGCGTTTCGAGTCGGTGTCCTTTGCCTACGAGCCGGACCGACCGATCCTCAAGAACATCAGCTTTGAAATTCCAGCCGGTCAAACGGTGGCGGTGGTGGGGCCCTCTGGCTCGGGCAAGTCGACCCTGGCGCGTTTGATGTTCAGGTTCTACGATGTGCAGCAAGGACGCATCACCTTGGACGGGCAGGACATCAAACAGGTGACTCAAGCCAGTGTGCGCCAGGCTTTGGGTATCGTGCCGCAGGACACCGTCTTGTTCAATGACACGGTGGCCTACAACATCGGCTACGGCCGCACAGGCGCCACGCAAGCCGAGATCGAAACCGCCGCCAAGGCTGCGCGCATCCATGACTTCATCGTGTCCACGCCGCAAGGCTATGCGACCTCGGTGGGGGAGAGGGGGCTCAAATTGTCCGGTGGAGAAAAACAACGTGTGGCCATTGCCCGCACCTTGCTCAAGAACCCCCCTGTGCTGGTGTTTGACGAGGCCACTTCAGCGCTGGATTCGGCCAATGAGCGGGCTATCCAGGCCGAGTTGGCCAGTGCGGCGCAAAACAAAACCACCCTGGTCATAGCGCACCGTTTGTCCACCGTGGTTGATGCACAGGAGATACTGGTCATGGAAGCCGGGCAGATTCTGGAGCGTGGCACTCATGCGGCACTGCTGGCCATGCAGGGTCGATATGCGCAGATGTGGGCTCTGCAACAAAACGCCGAGGTCACCGCATAATCTCAACATGGAAACCAAATGGCTGGAAGACTTTGTGAGTCTGGCTGAAACCCGTAGTTTCAGCCGCTCGGCGCAATTGCGCCATGTCACCCAGCCTGCGTTTTCGCGGCGCATTCAGTCGCTCGAAGCCTGGGCCGGCACCGATTTGGTGGACCGCAGTTCTTACCCCACTTCCCTCACGCCGGCCGGGGAGACGCTTTACGCCCAGGCCCTGGAGATGCTGCAGTCTTTGCAAAGCACACGCGCCATGTTGCGCGGTCATGCATCGGCGGGACAGGATGTCATCGAGTTCGCGGTACCCCATACCTTGGCGTTTACTTTTTTCCCTTCTTGGGTGAGCGGCTTGCGGGAGGCTTTTGGCCCGCTCAAGAGTCGCCTGATCGCCTTGAATGTCCACGATGCGGCCATGCGTCTGGTGGAAGGGGGCTGCGATATGTTGATTTCGTACCACCACCCTTCTGAGCCTTTGGGCTTGGATGCCGAGCACTACGACATGGTCGTTTTGGGCGAAGAGGTGCTGGCCCCATATGTCAAAGCGGACGATGACGGTCGCGCCTTGTTCGGGCTACCCGGCGATGCACAAAAACCTTTGCCTTATTTGGGCTATGCCCCTGGTGCGTACTTGGGCCGGGTGACCGATTTGATCCTCAAGCAGGCAGGCACCGCCATCCACTTGGATCGGGTGTATGAAACCGACATGGCCGAGGGATTGAAAGTCATGGCCCTGGAAGGGCATGGCATTGCTTTTCTGCCATTCAGTGCGGTGCAAAAAGAAGTCGCGGCGCACAAACTCTTGCCTGTGGCCAGCCCGGATTTGCCCTTGCAAATGACCATGCAAGTGCGGGCTTACCGCGCCAAACCGCATGCCAAATCCACCCCCAAGCACAGTGTCCTCGAGCTGTGGAAGTTTTTGGCCAACACAGCCGGCGCGGCGGCTGAGGCGCCCATTTGAAGGGCATTCTGATGATTTAAAGGCATAACTTTGCCCTTAATCGGCATAAATAAAGGGTAAGCCCGTATCATGAGGGGCCGCTTGGATGGTTTCTAATCCAGGGTGCTCACATTAACTTTTCAAACACATCGCGTTCAGCGATTTCAGGAGTTGGATATGAAAAAAATCGGTTTGGCATTGGCCATCAGCTTGTTGGGCGGTTTGACAGCCCAAGCGGACACCCTTGAGAAAGTCAAAGCGTCAGGCACCATCACCATGGGTGTGCGTGATTCCTCGGGCGCCTTGTCCTACACCCTGGGTGAAGGCAAGTACGCGGGATTCCACGTGGAAGTGTGCCAACGCATCGTCGCCAATCTGGAAAAAGCCGTGGGCAAGAAACTCGAAGTCAAGTCGTTGGCTGTGACTTCGCAAAACCGGATTCCGTTGGTGCAAAACGGCACAGTGGACATCGAGTGCGGCTCGACCACCAATAACGCTACGCGTCAGAAAGACGTGTCTTTCGTGCTCACCACCTATGTGGAAGAAGTGCGCATTGCCGTCAAAGCCAATTCGGGTATCACCTCGATCGCTCAATTGAAAGACCGCAACGTCGCCACCACCACTGGTACCACTTCTGTTCAATTGCTGCGCAAGCACGAGCGCGCCAATGGCATTGACTTCAAGGAAGTCTTTGGCAAGGACCACGCTGACAGCTTCTTGCTGCTCGAGTCAGGCCGTGCAGATGCGTTCGTGATGGACGGCCAGATCTTGGCAGGTAACATCGCCACTTCCAAAGCCCCTGCCGATTACAAAATCGTGGGTGAAGTGTTGAGCGTGGAGCCCATCGCCATCATGATGCGCAAAGACGACGCCGGCTTCAAGAAGCTGGCAGACGACACCGTTCGTGATTTGGTCAAGACTGGCGAGATGGCCAAGATCTATGACAAGTGGTTTGTGCAACCTATCCCACCGAAAAACACGCGCGTGGGCTTGCCTGCCAGCGATGCGACCAAAACCGCTTGGGCCAATTTGAACGACAAGCCCGCGGAAGACTACGCCAAGAAGTGATCTGACGGGCGTTGAATGAACCCCGCCAAGTTTGACTTGTGCGGGGTTTTTTTCAGGGCGCAGCCGATGCGACCCTGAGAGCAGTGATGGGAGAGATAATCAATGAATCTGGACTGGCAAATTTTCCTGGCCGATGACGGCAGTGGCCGGACCTATTGGGAGTGGATGCTCGAAGCCTGGCGCTGGACGCTGGCGGTAGCGGGCTCATCGTGGGTGGTGGCGGTCAGCATCGGAGCCTTGATGGGCACCTTGCGCACATTGCCCAACAGCCCTTGGCTCGTCAGGCTGGCCAACATATGGGTGGAATTGTTTCGTAACATTCCCTTGCTGGTGCAAATTTTCTTGTGGTACTTTGTGGTGCCGAAAATCTTCCCGTCCTTTCAAAAAGTACCGGGCTTTGTACTGGTGGTGTTTGCCTTGGGCTTTTTCACATCGGCACGAATCGCCGAGCAGTTCCGCGCGGGCATCCAGTCCTTGCCTAAAGGGCAGCGCTACGCGGCCATGGCCATGGGTTTTACTACGGCGCAAACCTATCGCTATGTGATCTTGCCTATGGCGTTTCGCATCATCTTGCCGCCGCTGACCAGCGAGTCCATGAACTTGCTCAAAAACTCCTCAGTGGCCTTCGCGGTGTCTATTGCCGAGCTGACCATGTTCGCCATGCAAGCCCAGGAAGAAACCTCCAGAGGCATTGAAATTTACCTGGCCGTCACGGCCCTGTATGCCCTGTCAGCCTTCGCGGTCAACCGTGTCTTTGCCCTGATTGAAAAGCGTGTGCAAATTCCGGGCTTCATCGTGGCCGGCGCCACAGGTGGGGGGCACTGAGATGTTCGGTTTGGACCTTTCGTTTTTTGACCTGGAGATGCTGCGCAAGTTCGTCTTGCAAGGTTTGATTTTCAGTGTGCAGCTCACGGTAGTGGCCACGCTGGGCGGCATTGTGTTTGGCACCCTGCTGGCGCTGATGCGTTTGTCGGGGCAAAAAATTCTGATGTGGCCTGCGATGGTCTATGTCAACGGCATGCGCTCCATCCCTCTGGTGATGGTGATTCTGTGGTTTTACCTGTTGATCCCTTTTTTGATCGGCAAACCCATTGGCGCTGAAATTTCTGCGGTGATCACCTTTATTGTGTTTGAAGCCGCTTACTTCAGCGAAATCATGCGTGCCGGTATTCAATCCATCCCCCGCGGACAGGTGTTTGCCGGTCAGGCCTTGGGCATGACCTATGGGCAGAACATGCGTTTGGTGGTGTTGCCTCAAGCGTTTCGCAACATGCTGCCGGTGCTGCTCACGCAGACCATCATCTTGTTTCAGGACACCTCGTTGGTGTATGCGATTGGTGCCTACGACATGCTCAAGGGCTTTACCAATGCCGGCAAAATTTATGGCCGTCCCGAAGAGGCGTATTTGCTCGCGGCCGTGGTGTATTTTGTGATTTGCTATGCCTTGTCCTGGGGGGTCAAACGCCTGCAGGCCAAGATCGCGATCGTGCGTTGAAGCGCGAGCTTGCTGAAGATTCGGAGAGATCAATGATTGAAATCAAAAATGTGTCCAAGTGGTATGGCCCTGTGCAGGTCCTCAACGACTGTTCGGTGAGCATCAACAAAGGCGATGTGGTGGTGGTGTGTGGACCGTCTGGCTCTGGCAAGTCCACCTTGATCAAAACCGTCAATGCTTTGGAGCCAGTGCAGCAAGGCAGCATCGAGGTGGACGGTGTGTCCGTCACCCAAGCGAATACCGATCTGCCGCAACTGCGGGCCCGTGTGGGCATGGTGTTCCAGAGCTTTGAGCTGTTTCCCCATTTGTCGGTCACCGAGAACCTGACGATCGCGCAAATCAAGGTGCTGGGCCGCAGTGAACACGAAGCCAAAGAGCGTGGCCTGAAAATGCTCGATCGTGTGGGCCTGTTGGCGCACAAAGACAAGTTTCCCGGTCAGCTCTCAGGCGGTCAGCAACAGCGCGTGGCAATTGCCCGTGCCTTGTCAATGGACCCGGTGGTGATGTTGTTCGACGAGCCCACATCGGCCCTGGACCCCGAGATGGTGGGTGAGGTGCTCGATGTCATGGTGCAACTGGCCAACGAAGGCATGACCATGATGGTGGTCACCCATGAAATGGGCTTTGCCCGCAAAGTGGCCAATCGGGTGATCTTCATCGACGTGGGCGGTCGTATTTTGGAAGACTGCTCCAAAGAAGAGTTTTTCAATCACCCCGAAAACCGCCAGCCGCGCACCAAAGATTTCTTGAACAAAATCCTGCAGCACTGAAGACTTGCGGTAGCCGGCCTGCACCGGCTTTGGATCTCAATGTGCCAGGATTTTCGACAAGAAGTCCTGTGTGCGTTCGTTGACAGGGCGGTCGAAAAAGTCGGCCGCATTGTTTTGTTCAACGATCTGTCCGTCGTCCATGAAGATCACACGGTCAGCCACTTTGCGGGCAAAGCCCATTTCGTGCGTCACGCACAACATGGTGATGCCTTGGCCCGCCAGCTCGACCATGACGTCCAGTACTTCGTTGATCATCTCGGGGTCGAGCGCCGACGTCGGCTCATCGAACAGCATGATGCGGGGGGTCAGACACAGTGCCCTGGCAATGGCCACCCGTTGCTGTTGACCACCTGAAAGTTGCAGCGGGTATTTGTGAGCCTGCTCGGCAATGCGCACACGCCGCAGTTGTTGCATCGCCCGCTCTTGGGCCTCTGCCTTGGGCATCTGGCCCACCCACATGGGCGCCAAAGTCAGGTTGTCCAGCACGCTCAGATGCGGGAACAGGTTGAACTGCTGGAACACCATGCCCACCTGCCTGCGCACTGCTTCAATGGCTTTCACGTCATCACTCAAGATCACGCCATCGACCATCAATTGCCCGGTTTGATGTTCTTCCAGTCGGTTGATACAGCGAATCAGGGTCGACTTGCCCGAGCCCGAGGGGCCGCACACCACGATGCGTTCTCCAACGCGCACAGACAAGTCGATGTCGCGCAACACATGGAAGTTGCCGAACCACTTGTTGACCTTGGAAAATTCAATGATGGGGGGCGTCAATGGGCTGTTCAATTCAGGACCTCCGCGTGCCGGTGTTCAAGTGGGCTTCGAGCCACTGGCTGTAACGCGACATGGCGAAACAGGCGACGAAATAAATGGCGGCCACAAACAACTGGCCTTCCATGAAAAACTTGCGCCAATCGGCATCGCCTAAGGCCAGCTGTACTGCACCGGTCAAGTCATACAGACTGACGATGGTCACCAGCGAAGTGTCTTTGAAAGCACCGATGAAGGTGTTCACGATGGCTGGCACCACCAGGCGCAAGGCTTGAGGCAAGACGATTTGGCGTTGGATCTGCCAGTATCCCAACCCGAGCGACTGGGCCGCTTCGATCTGCCCCTTGGGCACCGCTTGCAAGCCCCCACGGACCACTTCAGCCAGGTAGGCTGCGGTGAACAGGGTCATGCCGATCAGCACGCGCACCAGCACGTCAATCTGTGTGCCTTGCGGCATCCACAGCGGCAAGATGAAAGAGGCCATGAACAACACCGAAATCAAGGGCACGCCGCGCACCAATTCGATGAACACAATGCACAGGCTGCGGATAGCGGGTAAATGCGATTGCCGGCCCAAGGCCAACAACAGCGCCAGAGGAAACGCCAAAGCTAAGCTCACTGTGGCCAGCAAAAGTGTCAAGGGCAAGCCGCCCCAACGCGCAGTCTCCACCACCGACAGGCCGGCCATGCCGCCATGCATCAAGCCATAGACCCCGGCATACATCGCCAGCCCGAGCCACAACAGACCCGGTCGCCAGCATTGGCGCCAGGTGCTCACGATGCACAGCAAGATCAATAAGCCACAGGCCAGCAAAGGCCGCCACTGTTCTTCATAGGGGTAGCGACCGAACAGAATCAGGCGACCTTTCTCGGCCACCACGCCCCAGCAAGCCCCGATACCACTGATCGCGCGGCAAGCGGCGTTATCGGCTTGCAGCACGGCATGTGTCACGCCCCATTGCCAAAGGGGCGGCAAGGCCATGGCGAGAACACCCAAGACACACAAGCTCAACAGGCTTTGCATCCACCCGTCAAAGAAACGTCTGCGCAGCCATGCCAGCGGCCCTTGCCGCGCCGAGGGCGGCAATCGGGCCGAAATAGGAGAGTAAGCAGGCGTTTGAGCTGGTGTGTTCATCAGCGGTCCTGCAGGCGCATGCGGCGGTTGAAAATATTCATGGCCAGCGAGGTCAGCAAACTCAAGCTCAGGTAGCAGGCCATGACCACTGCGATACATTCAATCGCACGGCCGGTTTGGTTGAGCGATGTCGAGCCGATCGAGACCAGATCCGGATAGCCCACGGCCACCGCCAGAGAAGAGTTTTTGATCAGGTTCAGGTACTGGCTGGTCAAGGGCGGGATGATCACCCGCAGCGCTTGCGGCCCTTGCACCCAACGCAACGCCACCGCGCGTGGCAAACCCAAAGCCAGAGCCGCTTCGTGCTGGCCCAAAGCCACCGACTGCAGACCCGAGCGCACCACTTCAGCGATGTAGCCCGAAGTGTAGACCACCAGGCCGATCAGCAGGGTCAGGTATTCGGGGGAGACCGCACCCCCGCCCACCAGGCTGATTTCGGTCACCTCAGGTAAGTCCCACTGAGAAGGTGCACCCCCGAGCAACCAACCGGTGCCGCAAGTCATCAGCAAAACCAACAAGCTCGTCAGGTGGGTGCGCAGGGTGTGCGCTTGGCCTGTTGCTTCAAAACGCTGCCATGCGCGTTGAGCCCGCCAGCGCCATGCGAACACGCCCACGCACAATCCGATCAAGGTGCCGAGATGACCTGCAGACCATTCAGGCAGCGGAAATTGCAAACCGTTTTTGCTGAAGAAGACATGCGCCATGGGCTGCAGCGGCGACTCGATGGGCGGCAACCACTCTGTCATGGCGAAGTACCACATGAACAATTGCAGCAACAAAGGCACATTGCGCGTCAATTCAACATGCACAGTGCACAAGCCTCTCACCAACACGTTGCGCGACATGCGCCCAAGCCCCACCAAGCTGCCCAGCACCGTGGCCAGCAGGATGCCGGGCAGTGCTACCCGTAAGGTATTGGACAAACCCACGGCATAGGCTACTGCATAGCTTTGCGCGGAATCAAATTCAAACAAACTCTCACCGATGGCAAAGCCAGCCGGTTCAAGCAAGAAGTCAAACCCGCTTTGGATACCGCGCAAGCGCATGTTGGCCAAGGTGTTGGTCATCAGGTAACTGACGGCCAACACCAACACCAGGATGCTCAGCACCTGATACACCAGGCCCCGAAAGGCCTGGCTGCGCCATGACCAAGCGCGGTGTGGCGCAGGTGGGGGAGGAGACGCGGGAATCAAGTGTCAGCGCACGGGCGGTGCATACATCAGGCCGCCTTTGTTCCATTGGTTGTTCAGACCGCGGGGCAGCTTCAGGTTGGACTTGGGGCCCACATGGCGTTCGAACATTTCGCCGTAGTTGCCCACGGCCTTGATGGCACGGTAAGCCCATTCCTTGTCCAGTCCCAGCAGTTTGCCGGTGTCTTCCGAGGTGCCCAAGATGCGCTGCACCACGGGATCGGCGCTGCCTTTGAAGGTGTCCACATTGGCTTGGGTGATGCCATATTCTTCCGCTTCGATCAAGGCAAATACCACCCATTTGACGATCGCAAAAAATTCGTCATCGCCACGGCGCACGCTGGGGCCTAAGGGTTCTTTGGAGATCAAATCGGGCAGGATCAGGTGGTCGTCCGGGTTGCTCGCTTCTTTGTTGCGTATCGAGGCCAGCCCCGAGGCGTCGGTGGTATAGGCCTGGCAACGGCCAGAGAAGTAGGCTTTGTTGGTGGCCTCCAAGGTGTCAAACACCACCGGCTTGATGCTGAGCTTGTTCACCTTGGAGAAGTCGTTCAGGTTTTTCTCGGTGGTCGTGCCCGATTGCACGCACACCGTGGCGCCCTTGAGGCTCTTGGCGCTGGTGATTTTGGATTTCTTGGTCACCATGAAACCCTGGCCGTCGTAGTAGGTGGTGCCGGTGAAATGCAGGCCCAAAGAAGCGTCGCGGTTGAGCGTCCAGGTGGTGTTGCGCGACAGGATGTCGATCTCACCCGACTGCAAGACCGCAAAGCGCTGCGCCGCGTTCAGTGGCGTCCATTTGACCTTGTTGGCATCATTCAGCAGGGTGGCGGCAACGGCTTTGCACACATCCACATCCAGACCCGCCCAATTGCCTTGGCTGTCGGCTGCTGAAAAACCGGGCAGATTGGTGTTGACGCCGCAGTTCAGTGAGCCGCGTGCCTTGATGGCGTCGATTGTTTTGCCCGCATGCGCAGGGCTCGTCAGCAAGGTCATGGCCGTTAACACAGACAAGCACCAGGTGGGGCGAAACAGCCGAGACAAAGAGCGCATGGTGAATTCCCTGAAATTGAAAAAAATCATTGTGCATGAAAAGTCGCCCACCGGTCACCAGAGCCATTGGAGTCCAGGCGCGAACACCAGAGTCCGCCGATTTGGGACAATACAGCCATGAATACCGAAATCACCCTGACCCGACCCGACGATTGGCACCTGCATGTGCGCGATGGCGACGCCTTGAGCGCAGTGGTACCCCACACTGCCGCCCAGTTTGCCCGCGCCATCATCATGCCCAACCTTAAGCCACCCGTGACCACAGCCGAGCAGGCGCTGGCTTATGCCCAGCGCATCCGCCAGGCCGTGCCCGCAGGTTTGCAGTTTGAACCTTTGATGACGCTGTATCTCACCGATAATTTGCCGCCCGAAGAAATCGTGCGCGCCAAAGCTGCAGGTGTGGTGGCTTGCAAGCTGTACCCCGCAGGTGCCACCACCAACAGCGATGCGGGCGTGACGGATTTGCGCAAAATTTACCCCACGCTGCAAGCCATGCAACGTGAGGGCATGTTGCTCCTGGTCCATGGCGAGGTCACCTCAGCTGACATCGATTTATTTGATCGTGAAGCGGTGTTCATAGAAACCCAATTGATCCCTTTGCGCCGCGATTTCCCTGAATTGAAAATCGTTTTCGAGCACATCACGACCCTTGAAGCTGCCCAGTACGTGGCCGGTGCCGACCGCTTCACCGCTGCCACTTTGACGGCGCACCATTTGCTCTACAACCGCAATGCGATTTTCATGGGCGGCATCCGGCCGCACTTTTATTGCTTGCCAGTGCTCAAGCGCGAGACCCACCGCCAGGCCTTGGTGGCTGCGGCCACCAGCGGCAACACGCGCTTCTTTCTGGGCACCGACAGTGCCCCCCATCCGGCCCACCTGAAAGAGCATGCCAGCGGCTGCGCAGGCTGCTATACCGCACACGCGGCCATGGAGATGTACGCTGAAGCTTTTGACCAGGCCGGAGCGCTGGACAAACTGGAAGGCTTCGCCAGCTTTCATGGCGCTGATTTTTATGGCTTGCCACGCAATACCGGCACCATCACTTTGCGCCGTGAAGCCTGGACACCGCCCGAGTCGTTTGCTTTCGGACAAACCGAACTCAAACCCTTGCGATCCGGCGAAGCTTTGCCGTGGCGTCTGGTCTGACACCGGGTGTCGCGGACATCGATTGGTCCGCACCCTGGTTGGCCGATTGGCGTGCTGTGGGTGAGCCTGTGGCGCGTCACATCCTCGAGGGCTTGGCGCCCCACCAGGCCTTGAACCATTGCGCCTTGGCGCCCGTGCAGTTTGTGCCGCAAGACGCTTTGCCTGCAGGGCAGGCCTATGAAGAATTCATTTTCAGCCAAGGCCAAGTGCCCACCCGCGAGGGTTTGCACGACTTTTTCAATGCCTTGTGCTGGATGCATTACCCCTTGAGCAAACAACGCCTGAACGCATTGCAAGGCCAGGCCATCGCGCAAGGCGGCGTAGGCGCTGTGCGCGGACCGCTGCGCGATGCGGCCACGGTGTTCGATGAAAATGCCGCCTTGTTGCAAGCTCCCGATGTGCTCTGGCAGGCCTTGGCCGAGCGGCGCTGGCATGAAGCCTTTGTGCAGATGCGCCCCCTGTGGCAAGAAGCACGGTGGTGGACCTTCGGCCATGCCGCGTTGGAAAAATTGGTCAGGCCCTACAAATCCATCACGGTGCATGTTTGGCGGGTGCCGCAAAGTCTGCACAGCCTGTCGGCGCTGGACGCTTGGCTGGCCCAAGACCTGCAGGCAGACAAACTGGCCCGCAAACCCTTTTGTCCGATGCCTGTATTGGGTGTGCCGGGATGGTGGTCTGCCAATGTGTCGCCTGATTTTTATGCCGATACGGCCGTGTTTCGACCCCTGCGCGTGGCCACCTAATTCCGTGAATTTTCAGGGGAATCCAAGTGGGTGACTTGATTTTGTTTGCCAGCGCCTTCATATTCACCTCACGCGCCTGGCCTTCGCTGGGTGGTATGTAAAACCATGAAACGTATTCTTCTGTTTGTCTTGACCAACTTGGCTGTGGTGTTGGTGCTCGGTTTGGTGGCCAGTTTGCTGGGTGTCAACCGATTCCTGACCGCCAACGGCTTGAACCTGGGCGCTTTGCTGGGTTATGCGCTGGTCATGGGCTTTGGCGGTGCCTTCATTTCTTTGTTGATCAGCAAGCCAGTGGCCAAGTGGAGCTCGGGCGTGCAGGTGATCGAGCAGCCTCAAAACGCTGATGAAGCCTGGTTGGTGAATACCGTGAAAAAACTGGCTAATGCCGCCCACATTGGCATGCCCGAAGTGGGCATTTTTGAAGGCGAACCCAATGCCTTTGCCACCGGCGCCTTCAAAAACTCGGCGCTGGTGGCCGTGTCCACGGGTTTGTTACAGAACATGACCCACGAAGAAATCGAGGCGGTCTTGGCACACGAAGTGGCCCACATCGCCAACGGCGACATGGTCACTATGACCTTGATCCAGGGTGTGATGAACACCTTTGTGGTGTTCCTCTCGCGGGTCATCGGTTATGCGGTGGACAGCTTCCTGCGTAAAAACGACGAAAACAGCAGTGGGCCTGGCATCGGTTATTACGTCACGTCCTTCGTGCTGGACATCATTTTGGGTTTTGCCGCCGCGATCGTGGTGGCCTGGTTCAGCCGTCATCGCGAGTTTCGGGCTGATGCGGGCGCCGCCCAATTGATGGGCCGCAAGCAACCCATGATCAATGCCCTGGCCCGTTTGGGGGGCTTGCATACCGCTGAGCTGCCTAAGAGTGTGGCCGCTTTCGGTATTGCCGGTGGCATCGGCCAGTTGTTTTCTACGCATCCGCCCATCGAAGAGCGCATTGCCGCCCTGCAACACAACTGAAGCGCACCCGCCCTCTCGGGGGTAACCCAAGCGACTGACACAAGCCCGGCGGACCTATACAGTCCGCTGGTGCTTGGCGATAACTCCTTTGGGCGCGGATGAACCCGCTTCCATCCCCCCCTCTTTCTCTTCAGCGTCTGTGGACGCTGATCCATCTGCGCATCCAACGCCGTTTGTTGGCCCTGCCGGCCCCTGTCAGGGGCATGCTGTGGATGGCGCTGGGCGGCTTGCTGTTTTCGCTGCTCAACACCATTGCTCGCAAGATCTCCATGGAACTGGACCCTTACCAAGCCCAGTTCCTGCGCTACTTTTGCGGCCTGATCATCATGTTGCCCTTGATCTGGCGCGACGGGTGGATGGCCTATAAACCGGTCGATGTCAAAGGCCAGTTCTGGCGCGGCGGCGTACACACGGTGGGTTTGATTCTGTGGTTCACCGCCTTGCCCAAAATTCCGCTGGCCGACATGACAGCCATCGGTTTCACCGGGCCGATTTTCATCATGCTGGGGGCGGCTTGGTTCTTGGGAGAACCCATGAGGCGCGACCGCTGGATCGCCGCCATGATTGGCTTTGCCGGAGTGCTGGTGGTGGTGATGCCCAAAATGACGGGCGAGGGCGGTTGGTACAACCTGGTCATGCTGGCGTCTTCGCCGGTGTTTGCAGCTTCTTTCCTGATCACCAAGGCTCTGACCCGCTACGAAAAACCCGGTGTGATCGTGATGTGGCAGTCCCTCACTGTGTCTATTTTCAGCATCCCCATGGCCATGATGCACTGGCAAGACCCCACGCTGTGGCAATGGGCTGGCTTTTTTGTGGCCGGGGTGCTGGGCACAGCCGGTCATTACAGCCTGACCCGGGCCTTCCACACCGCTGACATTTCGGCCACGCAGTCTTTGCGCTTTTTAGACTTGATCTGGGCGTCCCTCATGGGCTGGTGGGTGTTCAGCGATGTGCCCAGTCACTCGACCTGGTTGGGGGCTTTGGTGATTTTGCTGTCCACCGTGTGGATCGCCCGCCGCGAAGGCCGCAGGCCTGTGGTCTCGGACTGAAGCTCAGCTGTTGCTGATCCCGCTGGCCACATGGCCCGAAGGCACATGCCGGGACGCCGACTCGATGTGACCGGTTTGGTCGTCAAAGAAAAAGTCCGGTTCAAACTCTTTCAAAAACTCCCCCTTGGGCAGGCCGCCCAGAAACATGGCTTCGTCGACCTCGATGTTCCAGTCCATCAAGGTGCGGATGGCGCGCTCATGCGCGGGTGCACTGCGCGCCGTGACCAATGCGGTGCGAATGCGCATGGCCGGCGTCCCCTCTTGCTGCAAGCGGTGCAGTGCTGCCAACAAGGGCTTGAAAGGTCCTGCCAGCAAGGGCTGCCCGGCTTTGTCTTTTTCGTGGGCTTGAAAGGCCGACAAACCCTCGGACTGAAACACCCGCTCGGCTTCATCGGAGAACAAGACGGCATCACCGTCAAACGCGATGCGCACTTCATGTGGATGAGCTTCAGATGCATGCGCCGATTGCGGGTAGACCTGCGCGGCGGGCACGCCTGCGTCGAGCGCCGCACGCACGTCCGACAAATGGGTAGACAAGAACAGGTTGGCGTTGAGCGGCTTGAGGTAGCGCCAAGGCGACTGCCCGCGGGTGAAGCTGCCGCGCTGAATCGGCAAGCCGTAATGCTGCGCAGAGCGAAACACCCGCATGCCCGAGACCGGGTCATTGCGCGAGAGGATCACCACCTCCACCCGTTGAGAGTTCGCATCGTTGAAAGCCAGCAGTTTGCGCACCAAGGAAAACGCCACACCCGGCTTGGCCGGTAGTTCGAGCCGCTCGAGTTGCAGCTTCATGTAAGCGCGATCGTCGGTTTGCTCGAAGAGCTGGTTTTCCTCTTCAAAGTCGAACAAGGCCCGCGAAGAAATCGCCACCACCAATTGACCTTCTAATGTCGCAGCCATCGTCATTTCACCCATTGGTTGAGTTGGATGATGGGCATCAGCACCGCCAGCACGATCACCATCACCACGCCGCCCATGGCGACAATCAACAGCGGCTCCAGCACCGTGGCCAAAGCAATGGCCCGGCGTTGCACCTCGTTGGAGAGTTGTTTAGCAGCACGTTGCAGCATCAAAGGCAATTGGCCGGTTTGCTCACCCAAGCGCGCAAACATGGGCAAGAGGCCTGGAAAGCGTTTTTTCTGCGACAAAGCCATCGCCAGGGGGGCGCCTTCGCGCACCAGCACCAAGGCCTCCAGTGCATCGGCACGCATGGCTCGGTTCGACAAAGTTTCGGCTGCAGTTTGCAAGGCCCGCAAGATGGGTACACCTGCGCTGGCCAACATGCCCAAGGTGCCGGCAAAACGCGCTGCGTTATAGCCTACCGTCAAGCGGCCGATCAAGGGCAGGCGCAGCCATGCGGCATCGAACCGCAGGCGAAATGCTTCTTGCTTCAAGGCCATGCGCAAGGCCACTGCCCCCGCCAGGGTGAGCGTCAGCATCAACACACCGTAGCTGCGCACAAAGTCACTGAAGGCCAACATGGCCGCGGTCAGCCAAGGCAGTTTGTGTTTGCTGCCCGCAAACACCGTGGCCACTTGTGGCACCACCGAGGTGACCAAAAAAATCACAATCGCCAAGGCCACCAGCGAAACGATAGCGGGGTAGAGCGAAGCGCCGATCAATTTCGCTTTGAGGTTTTGCTGGTCTTCCAGATCGTCAGCCAGTTGTTCGAGCACTTGGCTCAAGTGGCCACCTTGTTCGCCCGCACCAATGACCGCGGTGTAAATAGGCGAGAACTCTCGCGGATGCATGCCCAGCGCCCGTGCCATGCTGGAGCCGGCATTGATTTCGGCACGGATGCTGGCCACCAGGTCCCGCTGCTTTTCAGTCTCGGCCTCTTCGCTCAGCGCTGCCAAGGCCCGCTCCAGCGGCAAGCCGCTGCTGACCAGTCCTGCCAATTGACGGGTCCACACGGTGAGCGTGCTTGAATTGAAGGCCCGGCCACTGCCAATAGAGCGGTTCCACCAAGGGGTATCGGCGGGCGATGCATCGACCGCCAGGGGCGATACGGCCAAGGGCACCAGTTGTTGGCCGCGCAATTGGGTGCGTGCCGATTTGACGCTGTCAGCCTCGATCACTCCTTTGCGGGTGACGCCATCGGCTTGCAGAGCTTCAAAAGAAAAGGCGGGCATGGTCGCCATTATGACCAGTGCGCATGTCCAAATTTTCAAGCCGCAGTTCAGCGGTGGAAATACAGCAAACCCGCTTGACCCGCGCCCACACTGTGCGTACCGAGTAATCGACCCAAGGGCCCCACATCGCTGGCGTAACTCAAGCTGGCAAACCAGGCCCAATGCCGGTCAAAGCGGTGTTTGTAATTGAGCCCCCATCCCCAACTGTCGATGCCCGTCTGCAGGCTTTGTGCGCCCAAGCGGTGCGGGCCGTAGGCGTTTCGCCAATGCTCTGCCGTGCCCCAGGTCACGCCGCTGTTGAGCACCATTTCGGTTTGACTGTCCAGGGGCCAGACATAAGACACCCCCAAACCTAAAGTGCTGCCATCGCCCTTGTTGAGCAGATCTTGCGTCCAGGCCACCCCTGCTGACCATCGGTGGGTGATCGCCATGTTGCCTATGGCTCTGCCGCGCACTGTGCGCTGCCCGGATTCAGGCGCGTCCGAGCCTTCGCCGGCTGTCAGGGTGTGGAACTGCATCGACAAACTCAAGCTGTAGCGGCGTGTGTCCAGCCATTTGTAGTCGAGTGACGAATCTTTGCGAAAGCTGTTGAAGCGAAGCCATTCGCTGCCATCGCCAATGCCCAGTTTCCAGCGGCCATACTGCAGACCGGCGATCGGCTCTAGCCCTGCCGAGCTGGGCAGTTTGGCGAGGTCTGAAGATTTAAAAGTACCCCCGAGGGTGTAGTCCCATTGCACGGTGTCTGATGAGGATTCATCCGAAACAGCAGTCTGCGCCAGACACTCCTGAGCCAAACCCAGGCATACCCATGTCATCCAAATGAATGAATTCAATGTGTAGGCGTGAAGACGAATCGTTGGCATCACCCTCTATTCAAGCAAAAAAACTTAGCTCTGTGGGTGCTTCAATCGGTTTCTTGATGTGCATCAATCCCGTGTGATGCGCACCAGCTCCTGTGCGCTGGTGATGCCTTGGTCCACCAGGCGTTGACCGTCTTCGCGCATCAGCACCATGCCGCTGGCTTGCGCAGCGGCGCGGATGTCGGCTTCAGCCGCTTGGGCATGGATTTGGGCGCGGATGGCGTCGTCGGTCACAAGCAATTCAAAAATACCGGTGCGTCCGGCATAGCCGGTTTGGGCGCAGTGTTCGCAGCCCTGGCCTTGGCAGTGGGTGCAAAGCTTGCGTACCAAGCGCTGTGCCAGCACCCCCAAGAGTGAAGAGCTGAGCAAGAAGGGCTCGATGCCCATGTCGGTCAAACGGGTTACTGCGCTGGCCGCATCGTTGGTGTGCAAGGTGGCCAGCACGAGGTGGCCTGTCAATGAGGCCTGAATGGCGATTTGCGCGGTTTCAAAATCACGGATCTCACCGATCATGATCACATCCGGGTCTTGCCGCAAGATGGCGCGCAGGGCTTTGGCAAAGCTGAGGTCGATCTTGGCGTTGACCTGGGTTTGGCCCACACCGGGCAGTTCGTATTCGATGGGGTCTTCCACCGTCATGATGTTCTGGCGGTGAGCGTCCAGTCGCTGCAGCGCCGCATACAGCGTGGTGGTTTTGCCCGAGCCGGTGGGCCCCGTCACCAAAATGATGCCGTGGGGTTGCGCCACCAGTTGTTCAATTTGTTGCAACACCTGGCCTTGCATGCCCACCGCTTCCAGCGTGAGGCGGCTTTCGCTTTTGTCCAGCAAGCGCAGCACCGCTCGCTCGCCGTGGGCGCTGGGCAGAGTGGAGACACGCACGTCCACCGCGCGGGCGCCCAAGCGCAAACTGATGCGGCCGTCTTGCGGCAAGCGCTTTTCGGCAATGTCCAGCTCGGCCATGATTTTCAGGCGTGAGATCAAGGCCGCGTGCAAAGCGCGGTTGGGCTGCACCACTTCGCGCAGGGTGCCGTCGACGCGAAAACGCACGCTCGAATGCCGTTCATAAGGCTCAATGTGGATGTCGCTCGCGCCGTCACGCGCCGCTTGCGTCAGCAAAGCATTGAGCATGCGGATGATGGGCGCGTCGTCGCTGGTTTCGAGCAAGTCTTCCACAGCAGGCAGCTCTTGCATCATGCGTGAAAGGTCGGCTTCGGACTCGACTTCACTGACCACCGCAGCGGCGGTGGACTCCCCGGGACCGTATTGCGATGAATACGCAGCGCTGATGCGTTGGACCAAATCGGCTTCGGGGCTGTGCATCACCGTCAAAGCGCGATCGGTGTAATGCCGCACCACCTCACTGATGGCGTTACGGTCGCTGGTGCCCGTCAGCCACAGGTTCAGGGCCGGACCGTCTTCTTCCAGCAGCAGTTGGTGGCTGCGGGCAAAGGCATAAGGCAAGGGGTAACGCATGGGCGATCAGCGTTTGGGCAATTCAGGCATAACCGGTGCGCCGGTCACCGGCACCGCGCTGTTGGGCAGCGGTTGGCTTTCCGATTGCGTGCCGCGCATTTGCTCGTAACGGTTCATCGACAAGCCTTCGGTGGAGGCCGCGTCGCGCATCACCACTGGGCGCAAGAACACCATCAGGTTGGTTTTTTTGCGGGTGCGTGACTCGGATTTGAAGAGATTCCCAAAGAAAGGCATGTCCCCCAGACCCGGAACTTTTTCTTGGCTGTTGCCGTAGTCGTCTTGCAGCAAACCGCCCAGCACCACGATGGAGCCGTCTTCCACCAGTACGCTCGATTCAATGGAGCGTTTGTTGGTGATCAAACCGGTGGCCGAGCTGAGGGACGCAGAATCCAAACGGCTGACCTCTTGGTAAATTTGCATTTTGACCGTGCCGTTTTCGCTGATTTGCGGCTTGACGCGCAGGGTCAGGCCCACGTCCTTGCGCTCGATCGTCTGGAACGGATTGACCGTGCCACCCGTCGTGTTGTTGTTGGTGTATTGGCCGGTCACAAAGGGTACGTTTTGACCGATCACGATCTTGGCCTCTTCGTTGTCCAGCGTCAGCAAATTGGGCGTGGATAGCACATTGGCATCGCCATTGGTTTGCAGAAAACGGGCCAGCGCGCCCAGCACCAGGGCGCCATCGCGCCGCTCACCCACGCCGATGTTCAAGCCGGTCGACGCCGTGACTTTGCCTGCAGCCGCATTGGCCGCCAGCGACAACAAATTGGTCCCACCCACCGAGAAATTGGTGCCCAGCAAACCCACGGTGTTGCCACCGGTGCCGGTGCCGCTCATCCATTGCACGCCAAACTCGGCGGCCTTGTCGGCACTGACTTCGGCAATCAGGCTCTCTACAAACACTTGCGCACGGCGTTGGTCGAGCTTATCGATCACCGCCCGCAATTGGCGGTACTGCGGCTCTGGGGCGGTGATGATCAAAGAATTGGTGGCCGGGTCGGCCTGGATTTGCCCGCCTGTTGACGGCTGGCTGGGTGTGCCCGTGACGCCAGGCATGGCGGTGTTGGTCGCGACCGGTGTGGGGCTGGCCGTCAGGTTGCTGCCTGTGGTGCGGCCATCGGCGGTCATGGCCGCACGCAAAGTGCCCGCCAGTTTGGTGGCGTCGGCGTTTTTCAGGTACACCACATAAATATTGCCCGCCGCACCATTGGCATTGGCGCTGGGCTGATCAAGTTGATCTACCAAGCTGCGAACGAGTGCGATGCGAGCAGCGTTGGCTGCACGCACGATCAGTGCATTGCTGCGTGGCTCGGCCAGCAGGGTGGTTTTGTAGCCGGTGTCGGCTTGACCGGCGGCCGCAGCTGGGGCATTGGCTGCGCCCGAGTCGATCAGTTTTTGCACCAGCGGGGCCAGATCGCTGGCCATGGAATGCTTGAGGCGAATGACCTCAACCCCCGTGGCATTGGCCACATCGAGCGCGGCCACAATGCGGCCCAGACGCTGCAGGTTGTCCGCATAGTCTGTGATCACCAAGGCATTGGTGCCCGGGTTCACATTGATGGTGTTGTTCGGGCTGATCAAAGGGCGCAGCACCGGCACCAGGTTGTTGGCCGACTCGTGATTGAGGGTGAAAATTTGCGTCACGATCTGGCCACCGCCCAAAGGCGCGTTGCCAGCGTTGACTGCGCCACTTTGCATTTTGGCTTCGGCCTCAGGCACCACCGTGTACAGGCCGGCAGACTCGACCAAGGCAAAGCCTTGAGTGCGCAACTGCGATGCAAACAATCGCAGGGCCTGGGCAGGGGCCACGGGCACGGTGCTGACCAAGGTCATGGTGCCTTTGACGCGCGGGTCCACCACCACGTTGTGGCCGGACAAAGTGGCCAGGGTGCGTGCCACCGATTCGATCTCAGCGTTGGCAAAGTTCAGGGTGATGGGCTCAGAGGCTTTGCCACTTTTGGCGGGCTTGTCGGCTTGCCCCCAAGCGGGCAAAGAGAGGGCAAGTGACAAGCTCAGGCACATCAGTGCCAGGGCCTGTCGCGGATCCAAACGAAGGCGTGTCTGCATAAGGTCTTAACCCCAAGAAAGTAGGCTGCGCGCACCGTCGCGTCGGCCAATGATGCTGAGTAAATTGTTCAATACGGCTTCATGTTCGGGCACAGCGCGTGCCTCGCCCAGAAAACGCAATCGCTGGCCCACCCATTGGCCTTGTCCCGACAATAACAGGCTGCCCGACAGGGTGGTCAAATTCAAAGCCGGTGTGGCAGTAGGTTGCTCTCCGGCTTCCATGCGCAATTGGTACGTGCCCATGGGTTTCAAGGGCGTCAAACGCGAAGCCATGTCCTGCGCCGTCAGCGTCAGGCCCCCTTGCAACATCAGGCGGCCGCTCAGCCATTGCAAGCGCAAATGCTGCGGCTGCAAAGTCAATGCGCCTTCAGGTTGCAAGGTGTTCCAAGGCGCCCCCAGGCCTGCCAGCAGGGCCGCAGGCCAGGTGGAGGGTGTGTCGCTGACTTGCGCCTGAACTCCGCCCCAAGTGGGCGTGACTTGCAGGTCCTGGGCCTCGGTCATGCAGCAAGCGGCGCGTAAGCGCAATTGCGCGCCCAGGCCTTGACTTTGTAAGGTCCATTCCATGCGGCCAGGCAACGCTTGCGCATCGCGACTGCCTGCGCCACCGGTCAAGACGATGCGAGCAGAGCCTTGCCATACGGTGCCCCGCGCTTCTTGCAATTGCAATTGGCCTTGGCTGCCCCAGTCTGCTGCCATGGCCAACCACTGGGCAGGTGCAAACACGAGCAGTGTCAACAGGCCACCACACACCGCCCCCCACATTGCCCAGGCCCAAGGCGCTGCGTGCCCTGCCTGTGCAGCAGCACGACGTGCCAAAGGTGTGAGGGTTTTGCCGTTCATGGTGAAAGATTCAGGTGCGCATCACTGTGCAGGCAGCGTCAGCACCACCGTGCCACTCCAGGTGGGGGCTGCGTTGGCGGCGCTGCGCTGCCAGTGCGCCTCCACAGGGATGGCCCGAGCCTGGCTGCGTGCTTGTGCCAACCAAGCGGCCAGTTCTTGCGGTGCCACGTCTTTGAGGGTCACGGTGCAACGCTCGCCGGAGATTTGCAATTGCGCATGGGTTCCCAGCAGTTCTTGGGTGCTGCGCTGCAAGGCTTGCAGCGCAGTGGATGCGGGGATGCGCGGCAGCTTTTGCAAGGCTTGCGCCTCGGACTGCAAGGCTTGCATACGCTGCCACTGCGCATCCAAAGCGGCCTGCTGGGCGGGTGCCTCGTGCAGGATGCGCAGCGCCGGCGCGATGCCCACCCACCAGAGGGTGGCCAACAGCAATACAGCAGCGCCCCAACCCAAAAGGTGTTGTTCGCGGCGACTCAAGGTCACCCAGCGGGACTGCAGCACGGTGTGCATCTTGTTGTTCATGTTCATTCCCGGCGGGTGATCAGCCACTGCGTGCCGTCGCGGCGGGCGTTCAGCCCCCAAGGCATCAGTTGGTGACGCAACTCTTGCTCTTGGGCCTCAGTCAAACTCCAGCCTTGGATGCGCAGGCTGCCGTTTTCAAAATCAACGCGTTCCATGCTTTGACCGGCAGGCGCCACTTGCCCCACAGCGGCCAGCAGCGGCTCTAAACCATCTGTCCCTACTTGGCCTGCGGTTTGGCGAAGGCTTTGTACTTCGCGGGCCATTTGCAAGGGCGCATCGATCACCACTTGCACTTGCGGAAAGCTTTGCTGCATGACCAGCTTCAAACCCGTTTGGCGGGTGCGGATGTCGGACTGCAGCTTCCAGGCCCAGGCATTGAGCCCCAACAATTGACTCAGCAACAAAACCCCCAGACCCCATCGGGCAGGGCGCCAAGCAGGTGACTGCCACAGACTTTTTTGCAGTCGACCCCAAGCCTTGAACCAACGTGCCCGACCCGTGGCTGCCAAATCACCTTGCGCCAAATCCCAACCCGACTGTGCGGCTTGCACCAAGCCTTGGGCCGGTTGCACCAAGGCGGGTTGCTGCTGCAAGGCCAGAGCTGTCACTTCGGCCACGGCGGGCTCGGCCGACAAACTGGGCCCCAGGGTTTGCAGCGCACCGATCCAGGCGGAACGCCCGGCCCCGAAAGGCAGGCCCCACACCCCCGTGGTGTCGCTGACCCACAGCCAGGCGTCTTGAGGCGTGCCCGTGGCCAGCAACTGGGCGTCCTCGGTCGTGCGGGCCGGAGACAGGGCCGGCACGATGCGAGTGACGGTTTTGCCTGCAGCCTCCAAGGCCAGCAGGTGGTTGTGCAGCCAGGCTTTGTGGCACACCGCCACCACAGCGCGTTGACCGGGCAGCCAGCCCGGTTGCAAGGCCAGGT
>CANGKR010000015.1 GCA_947454355.1 Comamonadaceae bacterium | reverse complement strand
GCATGGGTTATGCGCCCTTGCTCAGTTTGGTAGAACCCGCCTTGGCGCAGGGTCACAAACGTTTGGCCGTGATCGGCATTCCTTGCCAGATTTACGCCCTGCGCGCCATCCAGCCGCAACTCGAACGCGAACAAGGTCTCGAGCAACTGTACGTGATCGGCACACCTTGCTCGGACAACACTACCACCGAAAATTTCCACCAGTTTCTGGGCCTGATTTCTGACCGCCCCCAAGATATCAGCTACGTCGAATTTCGCGCCGACTACAAAGTCGAAGTGCGCACCGACCAGGGCAGCAAACGCTTGATTCCTTTTTTGAACCTGCCGCTGTCCACCCTGCCGCCCGACTTTTTCCCGCTGACCTGCCGCACCTGTGTGGACTACACCAATGTGCTGTCGGACATCACCGTGGGTTACATGGGCGGGCATGGGCAGCAATGGGTTTTGGTGCGCAATGGGCGCGGACAAGCCGTGCTCGATGGCATCCAAGACCAACTGGTCACCAGTGCACCTATCAGCCGCGGCAAACGCGAGGGCCCTGTTCGCGGCTTCATGGCCAACACCGAGCGCGCCGCTGGGGGCCTACCGCTGCGGCGCATGCCCGTTTGGATCAAACCCTTGGTCAACTGGCTGATGCCCCGGGTGGGCCCAAGGGGTCTTGAGTTTGCGCGCGCCCGAGTAGAGATGAAGGCCATCGAGGCCATCTTGCATCTGCGCCGCGAGGCACCGGCTCGCATCAAGAACATGCTGCCTGCACATGTCTGGCGTCTGGCGGCCCGTTATGGTTTGCAGCCGGAATCACACGCAACAGACCCTGTTGTGGACAACAGCACAACCAAACTGTAAATTTAACTTGACACTTTGCCTTGTCTTTTGGATGATGGGCCGAGAACAGTTTTGCGGAATGTGCCATGGCATTGACTTTCCCTTTCGCGGCCATCGTTGGTCAAGATGAAATGACCCTCGCCATCCAGGTGGTGGCGGTCGATCCCTCCATTGGCGGCGTGCTGGTACTGGGCGATCGAGGCACCGGCAAATCGACGGCTGTGCGCGCGTTGGCCGACCTGCTGCCCCCCATTCAGGTGGTCAAAGGCTGCCCTTACCGCTGCGACCCGGCCCAGCCTGCAGGCGCGTGTCCCGCGTGCCAAGCTGCCCAAGCGGCCCATCCCCAACGCAAAGTCGTGGCCGAGCGTCAAGCGGTGAGCGTGGTCGACTTGCCTTTGGGGGCGACCGAAGATCGTGTGGTCGGCGCGCTGGACCTGGAAAAAGCCCTGTCTCAAGGGATCAAGGAATTCGCGCCCGGCCTGCTGGCCCAAGCGCACCGTGGCTTTTTGTACATCGACGAGGTCAACCTGCTGGACGACCACCTGGTGGATCTGCTCATCGACGTGGCCGCCTCCGGCGAAAACCTGGTCGAGCGCGAAGGCCTGAGCGTGCGCCACCCTGCTCGCTTTGTGCTGGTGGGCAGCGGCAACCCTGAAGAGGGGGAACTGCGTCCGCAATTGTTGGACCGTTTTGGCCTGTCGGTGCAAGTGCGTACCCCCCAAGACCTGGCGCTGCGGGTGAGCATCATCAAGCGCCGCGACGCTTTTGAAAAAGACCCCGTCGCCTTCAAAGCAGAGTGGCACAAACCCAACCAGAAGCTGCAAAAAAGTATCCTCAAGGCGCGTGAGTTGTTGCCCCAAGTCGATGTGAGCGACGACATGCTGATGTTGTGCGCACGCCTGTGCCAACAACTGGGCACCGACGGCCTGCGCGCCGAGCTGACCTTGCTGCGCGCCACCCGCGCCTATGCGGCACTCAAAGGCCACAGCAGCGTGAAACCCGAGCACCTGCAAAGCATGGCCCCACTGGCCCTGCGCCACCGCTTGCGCCGCAACCCCTTGGACGACACCGATTCGGGTGCACGCGTGCAGCGCAGTGTGCAAGAAGTGCTGGCCGCCTGAACGAGGCCCCGAGCGCATGAGCCGCGAAGCGAGCACGCCGCCAGAACCGCTGGAGCGCTGGCACGACGCCCTGACCACTTTGCAACTGCTGCAATTGGACCCCCAGGGCTTTGGCGGGGTGAACCTGCGTGCTCCGCACGGACCCGTGCGCGATCGCTGGTTGGCTGCCCTGGCCGACTTGGGCCTGGCCTGCGTCAAAGTGCCCGGCTCGGTTGACAGTGAGCGTTTGCTGGGCGGCATCGACCTGGCGCTGACCTTGCAAACCGGCCGCCTGCACACCCAGGCGGGCTTGCTGCAGCAAGCTGATCTCGGCCTGGTGTGTTTGCCCATGGCCGAGCGTTTGTCCCCCAGCTTGCTGGCGCCTTTGGTGCAAGCGCTGGAACAAGGGCAGGTACCCGCGAGCCGCCACAACGACGCGCCCTCACCGACGCGTTTTGGTGTGGTCGCCCTCGACGAATCTGTGCCCGATGAACCTGGGGTGGGCGCTGCCTTGCAAGAACGCTTGGGCGTGTGGCTGGACCTGCACGCGCTCTCGCCCTCGGACATCCAGACCAGCTGGAAAGATGACACACAAGCAGACGGGCTGCAGATCCAACTCAGTCCTGCGGCCTTGAAGCGAGCCCGCGAACAATTACCGCAAGTGCAAGCAAGCGACGAGCAAGTTCAAGCCTTGTGCGCAGCCGCCATGGGCTTAGGCATCAGCTCCTTGCGCGCGCCCAGCCTGGCGCTGCGTGTGGCCTGCGGCCATGCCGCGCTGGCGGGCCGCAGTGCATTGCAAGAAGAAGATCTGGGTTTTGCCGCCCGCTGCGTGCTGGCCCCCCGCGCCACGCAGTGGCCTGCCGAACCTTCTGCTGAAACATCTCCCGAGACGACTGAAGACACCATTCCAGACGAACAAGCTCCACAGGAATCAGCCACTGAGCCTCTTGCACCTGAAGACCAGACTGAGCCACCTGAGCCCCCCATCGACAACGACGAAACGCCCGAGACAGAGCCGCAGCCCGAGCCCAACGCCCAAGACCTGCAAGAAATGATGGTCGCAGCCGCCCTGGCCAGCTTGCCGCCGCACATGCTGGACGCCTTGATGACACGCCAAGGTGCGAACAGCGCTGGCTCATCTGGACGCAGCGGCCAGACCCGTGCAGGTTCGCAACGAGGGCGCCCCCTGCCCCCGCGTCCCGGCCGCCCGGGCGGTCATGCGCGTTTGCATGTGTTGGCCACTTTGCGTGCAGCCGCGCCCAAACAACGACTGCGCACTTCACACCGCAAAGGTGCGGTGGCCATTCGTGCCGAGGACTTTCACATCCAGCGATACCAGCAACGCGCGTCCAGTTGCTTGATCCTGGCGCTGGACGCATCGGGCTCGGCGGCATTGCAGCGTTTGGCTGAAGCCAAGGGTGCAGTGGAGTTGTTGTTGCAGCAGTCCTATGCGCGGCGTGACAGTGTTTGCATTGTGGCTTTTCGGGGCGCACAAGCGCAGTTGTTACTGCCCGCCACCCGCTCACTGGTGCGGGCCAAACGCGCCATGACTGGACTGCCGGGCGGCGGCGGCACGCCCTTGGCTCTGGCTCTGAAGATGGCGCATGAGCAAGCGGTCCAGCTGCAACGCCAAGGCGTCACACCGATCTTGGTGGTGCTCAGTGACGGCCGCGCCAATGTCACGCTCCAAGGTCTGGGCGGCCGCGCACAGGCCCAAGCCGATGCGCTCAACTGGGGCCAGCAATGGCGCCTGTCGGGTCACCGCGCTTTGTGGATCGACACTTCCCTTCAGCCCGATGCACAAGCCCAGCAACTGGCCGGCAGCATGGGCGCCAGCTACTTGCCCATGCCACAAGTGCAAGCCCAGCGCATGGCCGTGGCCATGGCCGCGGTGCGCAGCCCTTGAGCCTGAGTGCCATGTTTGACAGTTTGTACCCCGGCATGACCCGGGCCGATCACCAGTCCCAGCCCGCCTTATGGCCGCACACGCAGTACAGCCGCTTTGTGCAAGCGGGCGGCATCCAGTGGCATGTGCAGAGCATGGGCCAAGGCCCTTGCCTGCTGCTCTTGCACGGCACGGGTTCCGGACACTTCAGCTGGCGCGGCGTGATGCCTGCGCTGGCCGCACACTTCACTGTGCTGGCCCCGGACCTGCCAGGCCACGCATTCACCAGTCGTGGGCCTGAGGGTGCCCTGTCCCTTCCAGGCATGAGCGAAGGATTACGAGCCCTGCTTTTGCAATTGCAACTCACACCGCAAGTCATTGTGGGCCACTCCGCAGGCGCGGCCATTGCGGCCCACATGGCGCTGCACTTTGACAGTGTGGCGCACAGCACCTTGATCGGCCTGAACCCGGCTTGGTTGCCACTGCCAGGCGTGGCCTCATGGTTGTTTGGCCCGGCGGCCAAGTTGGCCGCACTCAACCCGCTGTCGGCCTGGGGCACGGCCAAAATGGCGGCCAAGCCCGGCGCTGTGGCCGATGGGTTGAGACGCACCGGCTCTACGTTGGATGCCCAAGGGCTTGACCTCTACACCCGTGTGCTGAGCCACTCAGGCCATGTGCACGGCGTGCTGTCGATGATGGCGGCCTGGCAGCTCAAGCCGCTGGCGGCTCGTCTGCACGAGATCCGCAACCCGGTCTGCATGCTGATTGGTGCGCAAGACCAAACCGTGCCGCCTGCTTTGGCCGAGGAAGCTCTTTTGCGTCTGCCACAAGCGCAACTGCAGTTGCAATCAGGTCTGGGCCATCTGGCGCACGAGCAAGACCCCGAAGGCACTGCACGGCAGATCTTGGCGTGGTGCGCTGCGAAATGAGGGCGGCTTCATGACAGCGCCTGACTAAAGGTGCCAGGCTATGCCTGAACTCAGATGGCCCTCACCAGGCGTTTGACCTCACCTACCGCTTCGCGGGCGTCTGTGAAGATGGCATCTGCACCCAAGGCTTCGGGCCTGATTTCTTGCAAGAGGAAAATCGGTCCACCCAACACCACCCGCACTTTGGGGTTGCCGGAGTGGGCACGCAAATGCGCAATCAGGTCTGGCAAGTTGGGTAACTGCCCTTCGATGGCCACCGAAATACCCACCACGTCAAACCATTCATTGGCCACCGCCCGCAGCAACTCGGATTCGGTGGATGAAATCTCCAGCACCACATCACTGCCCGCTTGGCGGAAAAAATCGGCGACGATGGTCAAGCCCAAAAAATGTTGAGAGCCCGGCGCACACGCCAGCATGACGCGTTCGCTCGGGCCCTCGATGCCCAGACCCGGGGGCGAGGCGTAGCCCAAGCGGTAAATCATTTGATGCATCATGGCCAGGCCACAGGTGACTTGGGTGAAGTCGCACAGGTCCTGCTCCCACAAAGCCCCCAAGTGACGTGCGGCGGGTGTGATCACTTCCAAAAAAATCCGGTCGTGGGTCAAACCTTTGGCACTCAACTCGTCGACGATTTGGTTGGCCAGCGCAGCGTTCCCGCTCAAACAGTGTTGGGTGAAGGCCTCAAACTCGGGCTGTGCGGCTAGGTTGTCTTCGCGTTCCATGCGCGAGGGACCCGTGAAGAACTGCTGCACGTTGAGCAGCCGAGGAATGATTTGCTCCTCGATCACTGCCGATAAGGTCTCCTTACAGTCCATGCTCAAACTGCCGGTCTGCTGAAAACCGCTGATAGGGCTACCCGAAGCACTGAACTCAGACATGCGCGTTCCTTGCAGCCAATGCGTGTCACCGTTGGGAGGAAAAAGGTGAAAACCGGGGCGTTCAATCGCCAGCGAGATAGCATGCCGGTCCGCTGCTGCCTTCGATTTATAAAATGTTCAGCGCGAAATCACAAGCATGAGAAACCCTAATAAAGCATACTTATATATACTTTTGATAGACTAAGGACCTGTCCATTGAAGGGTCCATTGAGTTCCACGGTCTCGTAATTGAGCACTGCGGCCACGGCCACCCACACGACATAGGGGATCAGCAGTGTGCTGGCCAGGCGCGACAGTCGCCACAGGCCCACGATCAAAGCGGCTATCGACAACCACAAAAACACCACCTCGACCAGGGCCCAGTCGGGCCTTTGCAACTTGAAGTACAAGGCACTCCATAAGACGTTCAGCACCGCATTGGTGCCAAACAACCAAGCGACCCGTCTGCGCCATGCGGATGTGTCTGCCGCTTGCCAAGCCAGCCAAGCACTGATGGCGCACATCGTGAAAATGGTGGTCCAAATCACCCCAAAAGCAGCGTCAGGGGGTTTCCACTCGGGGTGCTTCAATGAGAAATACCAAGGACCCAAGTCGGTCAAGGCACCGCCCACCCCCGCAGTGGCGTAACTCAACGCAAAGGCAATGACCAATCGGGTGACAGCTGGAGTATTCATGACCCGCATTGTCCACTGCCAGACAAAGTTTGGACAAAAAAAGGCGGCAAAAGCCGCCGATCTTCTACCTCTTGCGGACCTCAAGTGCGCGCCAAGCCCAACAGGTGCGCCATGTCTTTGAGGAAGATGCGCACATGGGCCATTGGGTCCTTGCGCGCCAATTCTTTGTTCATGTAGGACTCAAAGGTCAGGCGCTGCACATCGCGGTCTTCGCAGATTTTCACGAACTTTTCGCGGCGACGGTCGTTCTGGTACCAGAAGTACTGCATGATGCCCAAGATCCAAAACACCCGACCGTGCTGCTTCATGAAGCTCTTGCGGCCTTGCTTCAGTAAAGCACTGTTGCCCGTGTGCAAGGCCATGTGCGCGGCTTGGGCCACGCGCCTGGCGCAGTCCATGGCGTAATAAATGCCTTCACCCGATGAAGGGGCTACCACGCCCGCCGCATCGCCGACCACCACCACATCGCGGCCGTTGTCCCACTGTGGCAAGGGTTTGAGGGGAATCGGTGCACCCTCGCGTCGCAAGGTGGGCGCTTCGGTCAGACCCGCGATAGCGCGCAGTCGCGCTGTGGCGCTGCGCAGCGAATAACCCTTGTCCGCACTGCCCATGCCCACACTCATGGTCTTGCCGTGAGGAAACACCCAGCCGTAAAAATCAGGTGAAACTTCACCTTGGTAATACACATCGCAACGTGCACCGTCATAGCCAGGCTGCCCCACCGGAGCCGCGATGATCTCGTGGTAAGCGAACACGTACTTGGTTTTGTGCGCATTGGGAATAGCCTGACGCGCCACCTCAGAGCGGGCGCCATCTGCACCCACCACCATGCGGGTGGACACCTTGACGCGGGCCAAGTTTTCAGAAGCGGCATGGGCTTTAGCCGTCACAGGGGTGTAGTGCACCCACAACTGGCCATTGGCATCGTGCTCCAACTGATCAAAGATCGCCTGGCAACGCATCGCACCCGACTGGGCCGCGCGTTCACGTAAATACTCGTCAAACTCGTCGCGGTCCACCATGCCAACAAAACCGTTGTCGATCGGGATGTCCACCTGGTTGTCGGCGGGCGAGATCATGCGGGCGCATTGCACCTTGGCCACCAACAAATGATCGGGGATGTCAAAGTCTTGGATCAAACGCGGCGGGATCGCTCCTCCACAAGGCTTGGTGCGGCCCTGACGGTCGAGCAACAACACACGCCAGCCTTTACGCACCAAGTCGTGCGCGGCCGTGGCCCCTGCAGGTCCACCCCCCACCACCACAAAATCAAAGTCGGTTTGGTTCATGTGCGTGACCCACCTTTCAGCCATTCGTGGCCTTGAAAATGCAATGCCTGAGCAGCAGGCGCTGGCTCGGGACGCGTGGACTTGGCGCGCAAACGCAAAGCCACCGCCGCCGAGAGTGCGAACATCAAGGCCTGCAGCCCGAACACGGCGGCATAGGCACTGCGTTGTTCCCCGAGCAGGGCGTGAGCCAGGTCACTGGCGGCAGTGCCCAGCAAACCGCCCAGTCCAAAGGCCGCCGCTTGCGCCGCGCCCCACAAACCCATGCGCGTGCCTTCACGGCCAGCGCCGCCCTCTCCGGCCAAGCGCATCATGGTGGCGATGGCCGCGATGGAAAACGCGCCATTGGCTACACCTAAAAAAACCACATTGGCTTTCAGGGGCCAGTCCGCCGACAAGGCCGAATGCACCAAGCCCACCGAGGCCAATGCAGAAAACAAACATCCGCCCACCATCCAGGCCATGACAGATCCCAATCGACCAGCAACCCAGCGCGATCCGGCTGCAGCCACCGCCAACATGCCGATCAACACGCCCATGTGGTGCCAGCCCGACAGCTGTGTGGTCTTGCCCGGTGTGAATCCGTGTACCGCACCAGCAAAGGGCTCCAAGATCAAATCTTGCGCACTGTAGGCCAGCATCGACATGAAGACGAAAACAGTGAAAGTGCGTGCCGCGGGATCAGCCCACACCTCTTGAAAAGCCTGTTTGAAGTTTTGTTGTTGCAAGCGCTCTGTGTCTGCGCTGACCACAGGTGCGGCCTGTGAAGGGGCGTCTTTTTCGAGGCCCCACAAACACACCGCTGTGACCAAGGCGGTGATCACACTCAATCCCGCAGAGACTTTGAGCAGCACCTCTGGGCTGTAAGGGTCGATCAGCTTACCCACCACCCCTGCGGTCACTGCAAAGCCCACGATCATCATCAGCCACACCGTGGTGGCGGCTGGCGCACGTCGTTCATCAGGCACGCGCTTGGCCATCAAAGCCAGCAGTGAAGTACCGCAAGCACTCACGCCCAAACCAATCAAACTGAATGACAACAGTGCCAACAGGGCCCCGTAAAAAGGTTGCGAGGCCATCCACACCGTGGCCGATGCCGCCATCACGCCGCCCATACCCAGCACCAGCATGCCGCCCATCATCCAAGGCGTACTGCGCTGGCCTTTGTCTGCGCCAAAGCCCATGCGAGGTCGCACCATTTGTACTGCGTAATGCCAGGCCACCAAAAAGCCCGGCAGCAGGGCTGGCAAGGCTAACTCCACCACCATGATACGGTTGAGGGTCGAGGTGGTCACCACCACCACCGCACCCAGGCACGCCTGAATCAAGCCCAGACGAATGATTTGAAACCAGCCAAAAATCGATGTGTTCATGGGGCCCCTCAAGTTGTTAAAAGCAAACCGGATTGGCGCAAACCCCAGGCGCTGACCATCATCCCGGCCACAAACAGTGGCACACCGAAGGCCGACACATGCAAAGCGCGTTTGACGGGGTGACGCATGAACACGGCCATCAATGGCCATTGCAAACACGCCAGCACAAACACCGCCAAGGCATGCCAAGGCAGTTGCCAGTTCGCCAGCAACAGCGTCACCGACACTTGGGGTACCAGCATCAAGATGCAAGCCATGCGAGCCGCGCCGTGCGCACCCAACTGCACCGGCAGCGATGCCACGCCCATGCGGCGGTCACCTTCGATGGCCTTGAAATCATTGAGCGTCATGATGCCGTGCGCCCCCAGGCTGTAGAGCAAAGCGAGGATCAGCGAATGCGTGCCAGGCCAAGACCCGCCCAGCATCACGGCTGTGCCGGTCAGCCACGCCAAACCTTCGTAGCTCAAAGCACAAGCGGCGTTGCCCCACCAGCCGTTGTTTTTCAAACGCACGGGCGGCGCGCTGTACGCCCAGGACAAAGCAATCGCCAAAGCGCACGCGGCAAAGCCCCATGGCCCCATAAGGGTGGCCCACAGCAGTGACAGCAAAGTCCAAGCGATAGCTATCGCCAAACCCCAGCGACCCGGCATGCGGCCCGAGGGGATGGGGCGGTCAGGCTCATTGATGGCGTCCACATGGCGGTCAAACCAATCGTTCACCGCTTGACTGCTGGCGCACACCAGCGGACCTGTGAGCACCAAGCCCAACACCAACAAAGTCCAATGCTCACCCAGGTCTTGACCCGAGGCCACCACACCACAGGCGAAAGCCCACATGGGCGGAAACCAAGTGATGGGTTTGAGGAGTTCAGCGACCGTTCGCAGCGCGGGTCGGCTCAGCGTGGGCTCAGAGTGGGCCGTTGCGTCTGCTGAGTGCGACGGGGAGTGGGCCATGGGATGTGTGTCCATGACCCCATTGTGATGAAGCTTTTTAAAATGTCAACAAGGATTGACACTAAGTGTCAACTTAACGGAACACTTAACCCAAACTTTCTGAGTCCGCCTCAGCCACCATACCGAACCGGCGCAGTTTGACGTACAGGCTTTGGCGAGACAAGCCCAGCATTTCTGCAGCAGAAGCGCGGTTGTTGTGGGTCAACTCCAGGGCCGCCTCAATGCACATGCGCTCAATCGTGTCCACCGTCTCACCGATGATGTCCTTGATCGGGCGACGCCCCACCAATTGGGACAGCTCGGCAAAGGGATGGGCCTGACTTTGGGCTACAGACGAGGCGCCGCCTTGGAGGCGGCGGTCCATGTCACGGACAAAAAATGCATACATCGGCTCGGGTCTGGCCAGGCACACGGCCGAAACCTCGACCGGCAATGTCATGCCCGACTGGGTGCGCACTTCGGTCGCGAAATTGCGCACCGGCAGCTGCTGGCGAAGGCTGGTGTTCAGCACCCCCCAATCCACCGCGCCGCGCAACAACCAGCGTTCCATGTTTTGGCCCACCACCTGTGACGAAGCGGTCAGACCCAACAAAGCCATGCCTTCCTCGTTGACACTTTTGATCACGCCAGACGTGTCGGTGAGCAACCAGCCATCGGGGAAACGCTCCATGGCCTCGCTCAAGGCCGCAGAAGAGCCGGGCTCTTGTCGCGGTGCCAGCATGCTCTCGCGGGTGACCAAGCGCACCAAAAACTGCGCCCCTCCCTCTTGCCTAAAAACCGTGGCCGAAACGGTCCAGGTGGCGGCCAAGCCCGCCACGCGAGCCGAGCAAATTTCAATCCGGCCCGTGGCCAGCGCCGTGCGCAACAAAGACTGCACTTCGCTCTGGCTGTCAACATCAAAACATTCACGCACATCGCGGCCGACCAGGCGCTTACCGGCGTCCTTGAGCAAGGCCTGGGCACCCACGTTGGCTTCCAGTACACGTTGGGTGGTGCCGTCCACCATGAACACCGCCTCAGATGAGGTATCGAACAGCACCCGATAGCGCGCCTCGATGTGGCGCAAGCGCAGGTAGTCGCGTTCCATGGACTGCTGTGTTTCCACCAAACGGCGTTGCAATTCGGCCAGACTTTCCAGGTCACGGCCCATGGCCAGCAACTTGCCGCCTTCCAGGGGGAGCACGACGTACTGCAGTGCCACTTCGTTGCCCAATGAAGATGTGTGATTCACATGCCGCCAGCGCATGCCCTCGGGGGCACCCCGCGACTGCAGCATGTCCTGGATTTTGATGCGGCTTTCCACCGTCACCGTGTCCAGCCATTTGCGACCGATCCAGGACTGGCAACCCAAGGCAGACAGACTGTCTCGACCGACCGAAACGTCTTCAACCACCCCTTGCGGATCCATGACCAAGGTGAGGTCCGACACCACGCCGAGCAACTGTGAAAAAGTCGGCGGATCCAAAGAAGGAAGTTTCATGATGTAAACCAATAACGTACAAGTATCAGAAAATTGACACCTTGACTGTCAGCCGAGTATAGCCCCAGATACACCCTTGTTTGGTATATCCAGTCGGAACTCTGGCAAGACATGTCATGAATTGAGGCAGATCAAGCATGTAAGGCTCCAGCGGTCATGCGCTGCTCAAGCCAGGCCACCGTGGCCGGTGCGTCCTCGCGCACCACGTCGGCGGCCAAACCCTTCAAAAGTTGAGATGACAGCAGGGCCATGGGTCCACCGACGAACAACCGCAACTGCACATTGTCAGCACCCTGCCGCAGAGATGGCAGCAAGCTGGCCAGTGCGTCCAATTGCCGGTCGGAACTGATCGAGACACCGACCGCATCGAACCACTCGGATTGGAACAGGCGCTTGAATTCCGCCACATCCTGGGGCACACCGACCGTCACATTCCAGCCCGCGCGTTTGAAAAACTCGCTCAACATCAACAAGCCCAAACTGTGCTGGGCACCGGGCTCGGTCATCAACAGCAAGCTCCAAGGCTTGCGCTGCTGAGGGGACTCTTGCAAAAACTCGTTACTGAAATCATGCAGCAGCTGTTGCAAATGGCTGGATGCGATGGTGGACATGGCAAAGTCCAGCCGATCAGCGCACCACCAGTCTCCCAACAAGCGCGCACAGGGCGTGATGCCTTGCAGATAAATGTCTTCTAGCGACTGGCCTTGCCGTTGCCAATCGAACACCACTTGCCGAGCTGCATCCAGGCCTTGCAAACAAGCTTGCGCCAAGATCTGAATTTGCCCCAGATCGAGGGCAGATTTACCCACAAACGAGGTGCCACCTACCAAGCGCGGACCCACAGGCAGTCCTTGCCGGGCCGCTTCACGCAACGCCAATGGAGCCTCTGGCGACGAGGACCGCAGGGGGGAGTCTTCAAGCTTGAATTTCGCCATGACAAGCACCGATCATCAAAGGGGTAGACCAAACAATACAGGCATGAGTGTGCGCGGAAACGCGGGTTCACATCTTTAGTGTAAACCCTAGTTGCTAAAATATATGTCAATTTATGTTGACACACTGCTCAAGCAGGCTTACATTCATTCCAAGTGATCACCCCCACAAGGACCTTCATGTCTGCCACGTCCCACCCGGTTTTATACACGCCAGCGCAGCGCGCCAAGCGTGATGCGACCGCATGGACCTTGGTGCAAGGCGTCTTAGCCCCCGTGCAGTTCTTGATTTTTGGCGTCAGCCTGTACCTGGTGCTCACCAGCCTGCAGACCGGCGAACATACCGACTGGGCCCTGGCCTCGGTGGTACTCAAAACCGTGGTGCTCTACGCGATCATGATCACCGGGGCCATTTGGGAGAAAGTGGTTTTCGACTGCTACCTGTTTGCACCCGCCTTCTTTTGGGAAGACGTGGTCAGCATGGGAGTCATGGCCTTGCACACTGCCTATGTCTGGGTCTGGTGGCAAGGCACCTGGAGCCCCACCGACCAGCTGCTCTTGGCCCTGGCCGCCTATGGCAGCTACGCCATCAACGCGGCGCAATACATTCGCAAGCTGCGCATGGCGCGGCTGCAAAAAACCCCAACCCTCACTTTGCCCGACACGGGCGCACAGGCCAGCACATGAGCACTGTCATCCCGATCCGCGCCGAATCATCCGCACAAAACGCTGGTTGCACGGACGTCGTGCCTTTGGTCGAGCGCGGCCAGCGCGAGGTGTTTTGTGGCCTGACCGGTATCATTTGGCTGCACCGCAAAATCCAGGACGCCTTCTTTCTGGTGGTGGGTTCTCGCACGTGCGCCCACCTGATCCAATCTGCGGCCGGGGTGATGATTTTTGCCGAGCCCCGTTTCGGTACGGCCATCATTGATGAGCGCGACCTGGCTGGTTTGGCCGATGTGCACGAAGAACTCGACCGTGTGGTGGCGCAGTTGCTGGCGCGCCGCCCTGATATCCGTTTGTTGTTCCTGGTGGGTTCTTGCCCTTCCGAGGTCATCAAGCTCGACCTGTCGCGGGCCGCCGAGCGGCAAAACCAAATCCACCACCCTGCTGTGCGGGTACTGAACTACTCGGGCAGCGGCATCGAAACCACCTTTACGCAAGGCGAAGACGCTTGCTTGGCGGCCATGGTGCCAGGCTTGCCCAGCTTGAAAGATGCTGGCGAAGCTGCCAAACAACTGATGGTGGTCGGCACTTTGGCCGATGTGGTGGAAGACCAGATGCGCAGCCTGCTGGAGCAGATGGGCGTGCAAGTGAACTTTTTTCCACCGCGCAACAGTCAAACCATGCCGGCAGTCGGTCCGCACACCCGCTTTTTGCTGGCCCAGCCATTCTTGGCCGATACCGCAAGGGCCTTGCAGTCGCGTGGTGCACAACACCTGCCTGCACCCTTCCCGCTCGGCGTCGAGGGCACCACCGCTTGGTTGCAAGCCGCCGCCACCGAAATGGACGTGGCACCGCAGGTATTCGAACAGGTCACCGCTGCCCCGCGTCAACGCGCCGAAAAGGCCTTGACCGTACAACGCCAAATGCTGCAAGACCAGCAAATCTTTTTCTTCCCCGACTCCCAGTTAGAGATCCCGCTGGCGCGTTTTGTGCACCGCGAACTGGGCATGCAACTGGTGGAGGTGGGTACGCCCTATTTGCACCGCCAACACATGGCCGCCGAGCTGGCCCTGCTGCCTGCAGGCACCCGCATCAGCGAAGGCCAAGACGTGGACCGGCAGCTCGAGCGCTGCATCGCAGATGCACCCGATCTGGTGGTCTGCGGCCTCGGCTTGGCCAACCCCCTCGAGGCCCAAGGCATCACCACCAAGTGGGCCATCGAGTTGGTCTTTACCCCCATCCAGGGCTACGAACAAGCGGCGGATCTGGCCGGCTTGTTCAGTCGTCCCCTCAAGCGCCGCCTGAAGCTGGCCGCCTGAAAGCACAGGAGCTCACCATGCAACTGACACTCTGGACATACGAAGGCCCTCCCCATGTGGGTGCGATGCGAGTGGCCACCGCCATGACCGATGTGCACTACGTGCTGCATGCCCCGCAAGGCGACACCTACGCCGACTTGTTGTTCACGATGATCGAGCGCCTACCCCGCCGCCCGCCCGTCACCTACACCACCTTCCAAGCGCGCGATTTGGGCGGCGACACGGCCGAACTGTTCAAGGATGCGGCACGCCAGGCCATGGCGCGATTCCAACCTGCCGCCATGTTGGTCGGTTCGTCCTGCACGGCTGAATTGATCCAGGACGATCCGGGTGGCTTGGCCCAAGCATTGCAATTGCCCATCCCGGTAGTGGCGCTCGAGCTGCCTTCTTACCAGCGCAAGGAAAACTGGGGCGCCAGCGAAACTTTTTACCAACTGTGCCGCCACCTGGTGCACAAGCCTGCTGCCGAAAAGCCCGCTAAGGCCCGCCCCACCTGCAACATCCTGGGCCCGAGCGCCTTGGGCTTTCGCCACCGCGATGACGTCAAAGAAATCACCCAACTCTTGAACCAACTCGGCGTGGATGTGGCGGTGGTCGCTCCGCTGAGTGCCAGTGTGGCCGACATTCAAAAACTGGCCGAGGCCGACTTCAATGTGGTGCTGTACCCCGAAATCGGCCTGAGCGCGGCGCAGTGGTTGCAACGTCAGTTTGATCAACCTTACACCAAGACCGTGCCACTGGGCAGTCACGCCACACGAGACTTCATTTCCGAAGTCTGCACGCTGACCGGCCTGCCCCAGCCCGCGCAAGACCCGAGCAACGCACACGCCCACTGGTACGCCAAGTCGGTGGACTCGACTTATCTGACCGGCAAGCGTGTGTATATTTTTGGCGATGCGACGCACGTGGTTGCAGCCGCACGCATTGCCCACCAAGAGATGGGCTTTGAAGTGGTGGGCCTGGGCACTTACAGCCGCGAATTTGCCCGCGAAGTGCGCGACTGCGCCAAACGCTATGGCGTCGAAGCCCTGATCACCGACGACTACCTCGAAGTCGAAAACCAGATCAACGCGCTGCAACCCGAACTGATTTTGGGCACACAAATGGAGCGCCACATCGCCAAGCGCCAAGGCATTCCTTGCGCGGTGATTTCAGCCCCGGTGCATGTGCAGGACTTCCCTGCCCGCTACGCACCACAAATGGGTTTTGAAGGTGCCAACGTGCTGTTCGACACCTGGGTGCATCCGCTGATGATGGGCCTGGAAGAACACCTGATCGGCATGTTCCGCGAAGACTTCGAATTCCATGCCGGCGCTGCACCTTCGCATCTGGGCAGCACACGTCCCGCCGCTGAGCGCTTAGCCCCAGCTGAGATCACACCGCCACCTTCCCCTCACAGCGTGGGCACGGTCACCGCCGTTGCGACCCCCGCCCAAGCCGCTTCCAATCAGCCCATCTGGAGCCCTGAAGCTGAGAAGGAGTTGGGAAAGATTCCGTTCTTTGTGCGCGGCAAAGCCCGCCGCAACACCGAACGATTTGCCCATGATCTGGGTGTCGCGAACATCACCGTGGAGACGCTCTACGATGCCAAAGCCCATTTCAGCCGGTAAGCCATCCGGCAGCAACTCCGCGGCTCACCGCATGAGTGTGGTGCTGCTGACCATGGACAGTCACCTGGCCAGTGCAGCACAGAGCGCGGCCGAACGCTTGGCGCACGAGTTGCCAGGCCTGCACTTGCAAACCCACAGCGCTTCAGCCTGGCGCGACAGCGACAGCGCATTGGCCGCCTGCCTTGCCGCCGTGGCACAAGCTGACATCGTGATCGTCACCATGTTGTTCATGGAGGACCACTTCTTGCCGGTGCTCGACGCCTTGCAAGCCCGACGCGAACACTGCGATGCGATGGTCTGCATCATGTCGGCTCCGCAAGTGACTCAACTCACCCGCATGGGCAAGTTGGTGATGGGGCGTGAATCCAGCGGCCTGATGGCCTTGCTCAAAAAACTGCGGCCCAGCGCGAAAAACAAAGAGACGGGGAGCGAAACGGGCGCCCCCGCCAGCGCTGGGGCCAAGCAAATGGCCATGCTGCGCCGGTTGCCCAAATTGCTGCGCTTCATCCCCGGCACCGCCCAGGATCTGCGCCTGTACTTTTTGACCATGCGCTACTGGCTGGCCGGTTCTGAACACAACATCGAACACCTGGTCAAAACCCTGGTCCACCGCTACGCCCAAGGCCCACGCGAACCGCTGCGTACACTGGCCAAGCCCGAAGACCCGATCGAATACCCCGAGGTGGGTCTGTACCACCCTCAAATGAAGCAACGCATCAGCGAGCAGTTGAGCGACCTGCCCAAACCCGGCCGCGCAGACGCGCCCGCCGTGGGTTTGCTGTTGCTGCGCTCGTACTTGTTGGCGGGTAATACCGCGCATTACGACGCGGTCATTCAATCGCTGCAAGCCCGAGGCTTGCGGGTGATCCCTGCATTCGCCAGTGGCCTAGATGCCCGCCCGGCGATGGATCGCTTTTTTAAACCCAGCGGCGCTGCCAACATACAGGCCTTGATCTCACTCACCGGCTTTTCACTTGTGGGGGGGCCGGCTTATAACGACGCCAGTGCAGCCGAAGTGGCCTTGACCGAGTTGGATGTTCCTTACATCGCGGCACACCCTTTGGAGTTCCAATCGATTGAACAATGGGGTGGCTCGACGCGAGGTTTGCTGCCGGTTGAAAACACCATCATGGTGGCCATCCCTGAACTCGATGGCTCCATCTTGCCCATGGTCTATGGCGGCAGACCCGGTCCCGCCGGGCAAACCTGCACCGGTTGCGATCGGCATTGCACCTTTCCGACGGGTCAACGCAGCCAGGACATGTTCACTTGCATCGAGCGCACCGAAATGCTCACTTCTCGGGTGGAGCGCTTGGTGCGACTGCGCGACAAGCCACGCGCAGATCGAAAACTGGCTATCGTGCTTTTCAACTTCCCGCCTAATGCGGGCAGTGTGGGCACAGCCGCGTATTTGTCGGTCTTCCAGTCCTTGTTCAACACCTTGCATCGTTTGTCCACCGAAGGCTATCAGGTGGAGATGCCCGACAGCGTAGATGATTTGCGCCAGCGCCTGCTGCAAGGCAACGCCAGTCAATACGGTACACAGGCCAATGTGCTGCACGCCATGGACACCAGTCACCATGTCCAGCATGAACAGTGGCTGACCGAGATCGAGGCCCAGTGGGGCCCAGCACCCGGCAAGCACCTGACCAACGGCCAGTCGATCTTTGTATTGGGCGCGGCCTTTGGCCAGGTGGTGGTCACCGTACAACCTGGATTTGGCTACGAAGGCGACCCGATGCGCCTGTTGTTTGAAACCGGCTGCGCCCCAACCCACGCCTTCAGCGCCTTCTACCGCTACCTGCGCGACGATTACGCGGCTGACGCGGTGCTGCACTTTGGCACGCATGGCGCGCTCGAATTCATGCCGGGTAAACAAACCGGACTGTCCGCCCAGTGCTGGCCTGACCGGCTGATTGGCGCCTTGCCCAATGTGTACCTGTATGCCGCCAACAACCCGTCCGAAGGTGCATTGGCCAAGCGCCGCGGTGCCGCCACGTTGGTGAGTTACCTCACGCCCTCGCTCACGCACTCGGGCCTGTACAAGGAGCTGGTGAGCTTGCAGCAATCGATCGAGCGTTGGCAGCAGATGGGCCCCGACCAAGCGCAGGACCGCGCCAGTTTGAGCGAATTGATCCACGAGCAAGCGACCAGCATCGATCTGACGGTTCCGGGCACATGGAGCAGCGACACTTCGTCCTGTATCGAGCAACTGCAAAACCAATTGCTGGAACTCGAATACGCCCTGATCCCTGAAGGACTGCACGTCATGGGCCAAGCCCCGACACGGTCACAACGTCTGGGCACCCTCCAAGTCATGGCCGATGCGATGGGCTTGCTTGCAGGCATAGCGCCCGAGCAGTACATACGCTTGATGGAAGCCTTGGTCGATGGCGCCTCTGAAGCTCAATTGCAAGCGCAGTTTGGCAAGCAACTGACGTCAGGCGACAAAGCCCAGGCCGAGACCCTGCGACAGCTGGTGCGCAGCAACCGCCTGCTGGGCGAAGACCATGAAATGCAAGGCCTGATGCGGGCCCTGGACGGCCGCTATCTGCAGCCTGCACCCGGTGGCGACTTGATTCGCAACGCCAATGTACTGCCGACTGGACGCAACCTGCATGGCCTGGACCCTTTCCGCATGCCGTCGGCCTTCGCGGTGCGTGATGGTCAGCGCCAGGCCCAAAAACTGATCGACCGCTACCAGCACGACCAACAAGCCTTGCCCGAGACCGTGGCCATGGTGCTGTGGGGCACGGACAATCTCAAGACCGAGGGCGGACCTTTGGCCCAAGCCTTGGCCCTGATGGGCGCGGCCCCGCGCTTTGACAGTTATGGCCGTTTGGCAGGGGCACAACTCATACCCTTGAGCGAGTTGGGGCGTCCGCGCATTGATGTGGTCATCACCTTGTCGGGCATTTTCCGGGACCTGCTGCCCATGCAAATCCGGCTATTGGCCGAAGCCGCCTTCCTCGCAGCCAGTGCCGAAGAGCCAGAGTCCCAGAACTTCATTCGCAAACACGCCATGGCTTTCTTGGCAGAGCATCCGGGCAGCAACCTCGAAAACGCTTCATTGCGCGTGTTCGGCAATACCGAAGGCGCCTACGGTGCCAATGTCAACCAACTGATCGACAGCAGCTGCTGGGACAACGAAAACGAGCTGGGCGACGCTTTCACCCAACGCAAAGGCTTTGCCTACGGCCGCGAAGGCCGCCCGGTGCGCAACACCGCCGTGTTGCAAAGCGCTTTGGCCAGTGTCTCTCTCACCTACCAAAACCTCGACTCAGTTGAACTGGGCGTGACCAGCATCGACACCTACTTCGACACCCTGGGCGGCATCAGCCGTGCCGTGCTGCAGGCCAAGCACCAACGCGACGGCAACGCCGCCGAAGCCCCGCCTGTCTTCATTGGCGATCAAACCCAGGGCGATGGTGTGGTGCGTAGCCTGACCGAACAAGTGGCCCTGGAAACCCGCAGCCGCATGCTCAACCCCAAGTGGCACGAAAGCATGTTGCAACACGGCTACGAAGGTGTGCGTCAGATCGAGGCGCACCTCACCAACACCATGGGTTGGTCGGCCACCACAGGGCAAGTGCAGCCCTGGGTCTACCAACAACTGGCCCAAACCTTTGTGCTGGACCCTGCCATGCGCGAGCGCATGGCCCAGCTCAATCCCACTGCATCGGCCAAAGTGGCCAATCGCCTGCTGGAGGCTACCCGCCGCCAGTACTGGCAACCCGACGCCGAGACCATGACAGCATTGCTGCGGGCCGGTGAAGAGCTCGAAGACCGCCTCGAAGGCATACAAGAAGGACTCCCAGCATGATCGAAACCACCAGCATCCCCGTGAACAGCATTCAGAGGGTACGCGGCGCCGACGGCGAAGGCAGTGTGCAATTCCAGATGGATCCCAGCGTCAAGATCGGCACCGCCAAGGTGTTTGCGGTCTACGGCAAGGGCGGCATCGGCAAAAGCACCACGTCGTCCAACCTGTCAGTGGCCTTCAGTAAGTTGGGCAAACGTGTGTTGCAGATCGGTTGCGACCCCAAGCACGACTCCACCTTCACTCTGACCAAAAAACTCATGCCCACCGTGATCGACGCGCTCGAAACCGTGGACTTCCATGCCGAAGAGCTGCGCCTCGATGACTTTGTCTTCAAAGGCTACAACGGCGTGATGTGCGTCGAAGCCGGCGGCCCACCTGCGGGCACCGGCTGCGGCGGTTATGTGGTCGGCCAGACTGTGAAACTGCTCAAAGAACACCACCTGCTCGAAGATACCGACGTGGTGATTTTTGACGTACTGGGCGATGTGGTGTGCGGCGGTTTTGCCGCCCCGCTTCAACACGCCGATCGCGCACTCATCGTCACCGCCAACGACTTCGACTCGATCTTCGCGATGAACCGCATTGTCCAAGCCATCGGTGCCAAGGCCAAAAACTACAACGTGCGCTTGGGCGGAGTGATCGCCAACCGCAGTGACGCCACCGACCAGATCGACAAATACAACGCGGTCACGGGTCTGAAAACCATGGCGCACTTTCCCATGCTGGATGAGATCCGCAAGAGCCGTCTGCAAAAGTCCACCCTGTTTGAGTTGGAAGCCACCCCGGCGGTCAAGGCTGTGCAAGACGAGTACATGCGCCTGGCCGCTGCCCTGTGGCTGGGGGCCGATCCGCTGCCCTCGATCCCCATGAAAGACCGTGACATTTTTGATCTGCTGGGTTTTGACTGATCCGCACGTCAAACCACAATCCGAAAGCAAGACATGAACACCACCGCCTACGAACAACGTCGCAGCCAGATCGAACACTACTTCGATCGCACCGCTGCCGATGCCTGGGCACGCCTGACCTCTAATGAGCCTGTGGGCCGTATTCGCGCCACCGTGCGCGCTGGCCGCGACACCATGCGCGAAACCCTGTTGTCGTGGCTACCACAAGATCTGCGCGGCTTGCGTGTGCTCGACGCGGGTTGCGGCACAGGCGCTCTGGCCCTGCAGGCGGCGCTGCGCGGGGCCGAGGTGGTGGCCATCGATCTTTCACCCACGCTGGTCAAATTGGCTGGCGAACGCATGGTGGCTGAACACCCTGACCTGCTGGGTTCTGTGCAATTTTTGTCGGGCGACATGCTCAGCCCCGACCTCGGTCACTTTGACCATGTGGTGTGCATGGACTCGCTGATCCACTACGACAGCGACCAGATCGCCCACGCACTGGCCGGCCTGGCGCAACGTACGCGCGCATCGATGATCTTTACCTTCGCGCCGCGCACGCCATTGTTGGCGCTGATGCACAGCGCAGGCCGCTTGTTCCCGCGCAGCGACCGTTCGCCGTCTTTGTCGCCCGTGGCCCATCACGACTTGCAACAACGCATGCAAGATCACAGCAATTTAAAAGGCTGGCAAGGCGCTCGCATGCAGCGGGTGGCCAGTGGTTTTTACACCTCGCAAGCCTGGGAGTGGACCCGCTCATGAAACTGCGCGTCCCCATGCCCCGCTGGTTCACAGCCTATGGCACGCGCTTCATGCCGTTTGCCGATGCGGCTTCGCCCGAACTGCCGATGGCGCGTTTGCTGCGCCTGTCGCTGTTTCAGGTGGTGATCGGCATGGTCACGGCGCTGCTCGTGGGCACGCTCAATCGGGTCATGATTGTGGAGCTGCAAGTGCCCGCCTGGTGGGTTGCTTTAGCGGTCGCTATCCCCATGGTGTTTGCTCCTTTGCGCACCTTGATCGGCTACCGCAGCGACACACACCCTTCAGCACTGGGCTTGCGCCGCATTCCCTACATGTGGACCGGCACTTTGCTCTTGTTCGGTGGCCTGTCCATCATGCCTTTTGCCTTGCTGCTACTTTCCGAACCCCAAGCCGCCAACCTCTGGGTGGGCCAGTTAGGGGCATGCCTGGCCTTTGTGCTGGTGGGCGCGGGCATACAGGTCACGCAAACTGCGGGCATGGCACTGGCACATGACTTGGCCAGTGACGACAAACGACCCCGCGTGGTGGCCTTGCTCTACAGCATGCTGCTGGTGGGCATGATCGCCAGCAGCGCCGTCTTCGGTCTGGTGCTCAGTGAATTCAGTGCGCAAAAACTGATTCAGTTGGTGCAAGGCTGCGCCGTGATGGTGGCGTTGCTGAACCTGGCCTCGCTCTGGAAACAAGAGGCTCGCCAAGCCAAGCGCGGACAGCGCGAAGCCGGTGGCTTTGCCAGCAGCTGGCGCGAACTGATGGCACAGCCGCAAATGCGTCGGTTCTTATGGACGCTGGGCATCGGCACCTTTGCTTTCAACATGCAGGACATCGTTCTGGAACCTTATGCGGCAGAAATTTTAAAGCTCAACGTAGGCATGACCAGCACCCTCACCGCCTTGAGTTCCGGCGGCGCCTTGCTGGCCTTTTTGTTGTCGGCACGTTGGCTGACCAGAGGACTGCATGCCTGCCGTTTGGCCAGTCTGGGCGTGCTGCTGGGTCTGCCCGCCTTTGCCATGGTGATTTTTTCGGGCCCCTTGGAGGCCGCCTGGCTGTTCCGCATGGGTGTAGGCCTGATTGGATTCAGCGGGGGTTTGTTCTCGGTGGGCATGCTGGTCACCGCCATGGGCATGGGCCAGGACCATGGCCGATTAGACGATCTGGGTGGACTGGTGATCGGCACCTGGGGTGCTGTGCAAGCCACCAGCGCAGGCGCAGCAATGGCGCTGGGCGGGGCTGTGCGGGACGGTGTGTCGGCACTGGCCATGTCAGGTGCTTTGGGCGAGGCCCTCGTGACGCCCATCACCGCTTACAGCTTTGTCTACCACCTTGAAATTTATTTGTTGTTTGTGGTGATGGTGGCCTTGGGCCCCATGTTGCGGGCGAGTCGACGCCCCACCACCAGTCACACCCACTCACCCACCCCGTTTGGCCTGGCGCAATTGCCCGGCTGAAGCATTGATTTACTTGGAAGGAGCACAGCCATGGAAACAGGCGCAATCACACCCTACATCGATGTAGCCCAAATCGTGTTGTATTTGTTCTGGGCTTTCTTCGCTGGACTGATTTACTACCTCTTGCGCGAAAACCACCGAGAAGGTTACCCGATGGATTCGGGCCGTGAAAACGGTCCCCACATCGAGGGCTGGCCACCCGTACCTGAGCCCAAAACATTCAAAACACAGGATGGTCATACCTACCTGTCACCCGATCTGGCCCGGCCCGACGGCGAGTACAGCGCCCAACCGACACACGGCTGGAACGGTGCGCCCTTGGAACCTGTGGGCGACCCGCTGCTGGCGGGTGTCGGACCCGGCGCCTGGGCCATGCGCGCAGATGTGCCCGATATGGACATGCACGGACATCCCAAAATTGTGCCCTTGCGCTTGGCACAGGACCATGCAGTATCTGGCAAAGATGTGGACCCCCGGGGCCTGCCTGTCTGGGGTGCTGACGATGAAATCGCCGGGACAGTTTGCGAGTTGTGGGTCGACCGGATGGAAATGATGTTCCGCTACGCCGAAATTCAATTGGCACACTCTGACAAACGGGTGCTCTTACCCATGACCTTTGCCAGAATCAAAAAAGACGGCACGCATGTGCAGGCCATATTGGCGCACCAATTTATGAATGTGCCCCTGACCCGATCCGACGCGCAAATCACTTTGCTGGAAGAAGAAAAAATCACAGCCTACTACGGTGCAGGCACGCTGTATGCCACGCCTGAGCGCCAGGAACCCATCATATGAGAGCCACCCACGAGCACGAGTGGGAGGCAGCGCCTGGCTTACCAAGCGCCCTCCCCCCCGGTGAGCGCATTGTTTGGCAAGGCGCTCCTGACTGGCGCAGCCTGGCGGTGCATGCATTTCATGTCCGCAAGGTCGCGCTGTACTTTGGCTTGATGCTGGCGATACAAACCCTGAATCTGTTGGACACCGATGGTCGGATCGACTGGAAGCCACTGTGGATCGCCGCCAGCCTGTACCTCTTGGCACTGGCCTTGTTGGCTGGCACCGCATGGATGTCAGCTCGCAGCACGCTCTACACCTTGACCAACAAACGCGTGGTGATGCGCATTGGCATTGTGTTGACCCTGACCTTCAACCTGCCTTTCAAACGGATTGCCGGAGCGGCGCTCAAACCCTATGCGCACGGCAAAGGCGATATTGCACTGGCTTTGTACCCTGAAGACCGCATTGGCTGGGCTCACCTCTGGCCACACCAACGGGCCTGGCATGTCACCCACCCCCAGCCTACCTTGCGCTGCCTGCACGATGGCGCACAAGTCGGTGAGCAACTGCTGCAATTGTGGCGTGCCGCTGGCTCGGGCGACCAATTGCGCACTAACGAAGTGACCCACGACATGCAAACACCGCAAGGCCTGCTCGCATGAACACCCTGAACCAGCCCCACTGGCCCAAACCCTCATCAGGCCTGAGCCGCCCCATGGCCTGGATCGGTGTGGTGTTGCTGGCCGTGCTGGTGGCTGTGGGCCTGGCCCGTTGGTCTGGTCTGGATCCCCGGACACCGGACGCCGCTGTGCAGTGGCAACGCAGCCTATTTTTCAATGACCTGCCCGATGGCAACATCGTGGTGCGAGACGCCAGCAGCGGTGAAAGTGTGGCCCAGTTTTCTGGCGAACAAGGATTTTTGCGTAGCACCTTACGCGCCCTGGTGCGTGAGCGCATGCGCGAACGCATCGGTGCCGATGCGCCCTTCTTGCTGATTGGCCGCACTGATGGCCGCTTGACCCTGCTCGATCCCACGACCCGGCAGCGCATTGACCTGGAGTCCTTCGGTCCAAGCAATTACGCCGTCTTTGCCAGCCTGCGCGCAGCGTCTGAACAAGCCACCCACCGACAACCCTAACTTTGAGCTCAACGGAGAAAGCCATGAACGCCACCGCTGCCCAAACCATCACCACCGCTGAAGATGCCAACAAAAAAGCGGTGCACAGCGACATGATCAGCCCGCGCTTTTACACCACCGACTTTGCGGCCATGGACCGCATCAACATCGAGCCGGTGCGTGCTGAATGGGACAAGATGATGGCCGAATACGAGGGCGACAACAACCATGATCACTTCCAGCGTGACGAAGCTTTTGCAGATGAAGTGGCCGAAGGCATGGCCTCGCTCTCGCCCGAGATGCGGCAGGAGTTTTTAGATTTTCTGGTCAGCTCTTTGACCTCGGAGTTTTCCGGTTGCGTGCTCTACAACGAGATCCGCAAAAATGTCAGCAATCCCGACATCAAACAACTGATGACCTACCTGGCACGCGACGAGTCGCGCCATGCAGGCTTCATCAACTTGTCTTTGCGTGACTTCAATTTAGGCATTGACCTGGGTAACTTGAAGCGCACCAAGAAGTACACCTTCTTCAAGCCCAAATACATTTATTACGCGACCTACCTGTCTGAAAAAATCGGCTACGCGCGTTACATCACCATCTTCCGCCAGCTCGAAAAGCACCCTGAAAAACGCTTTCACCCCATCTTTCGCTGGTTCGATCTGTGGTGCAACGACGAGTTCCGCCACGGTGAATCCTTTGCCCTGATCATGCGCGCCAACCCCCAATTGCTCAGCGGTGTCAACAAGCTGTGGATCCGCTTTTTCCTGCTTGCGGTCTATGCGACCATGTACGTGCGCGACCACACCCGCCCCATGCTGCACGAAGCCATGGGACTCGACTCCTCCGAGTACGACTACCAGGTCTTCAACATCACCACCGCCATCACGCAGCAGGTTTTCCCATTGGCGCTGGACACCGACAACCCGTCTTTCCGCCGGGGGCTCGAGCGCTTGTTTGCCATTTCGCAAGCCATGGAAAAAGCCAAGGTGCGGGGCGGTTTGCTCGGCAAGCTGCAACAAGGTGTGTGCGCAGTGCAAGCCGCCGCCACCTTTGCGCGCCTTTACTGTCTGCCTGTAATTGAACAAGACCTGTCACCGCAAGTCAGAATGGAACCCGCATGGTGAATGAAGTGGTCAGTGCCTGCATGTTCACGGCGCTGTGCTGGTGGTTGGGCACGGGCGTGATCTTGTGGCTGGACCGCTTGCCTGCGCGCAGCTTCCGCTTCAGCATGGCCGGTTGGACCGTGCTGCTGGCTTTGAGTTTTTGGGGCGTGGCCCAAAGCATGCAAGAAGTCAGCGTGTTCAATGCCTACTTGGCCTTTGGCAGCGTGATCATCATGTGGGGCTGGCATGAATTGGCTTTTTTGACAGGATGGATCACCGGGCCACGCAAAATTCCTTTGTCGGCGGGAGCCCGGGGATGGCAGCGTTTTGTCCAAGCAGTGCAGGTCATGCTGTACCACGAACTGGCATTGCTGGCCAACCTGGCCGTGCTGTGTTGGATGCAAGAAGGCCATCGCAGCCATGTGGCGATTTGCACCTTTGCTTTGCTGTGGTGCATGCGCTTATCGGCCAAACTGAATTTGTATTTTGGTGTGCCGCAAAACGGCGCTCAGTATCTGCCCGCGCATTTGCGCTACCTGGCCAGTTATTTCCGTACGCGCGACATGACGCTCTGGTTTGTACTGTCCATGGGTGGGGCCATGGGCACCTGGTTCTGGCTGGTCTGGTTGGCGCAGCAAGGCGCGGTGGCCATCACCACGGGCTGGGTCATGCTGGCCACCTTGCTCGGTCTTGCCATTGTGGAACACGTGATCATGGTGTTTCCATGGCCACTGGAGCGACTGTGGGGTTGGGCCATGGGCCAGACCCCGAAATCGGTGTTGACCACCCCCCCGTGAAGGCCCCATGAACAACCCCACCCTTACCCATGCCTACCGAGCTGATGGTTTCAGCATCCCGGTCTCGCCACAGGGTCCTGACAGGGCGTCTCCGTCCGGAGTGCGTCGACGCCCCGTGGCGGTGATCATTGGCAGTGGCTTTGGCGGTTTGGCTGCAGCCATCCGTTTGAGTGTCAAGGGTTACGAGGTCAAGGTCTTCGAAAAACTCGACGCGCCCGGCGGACGCGCCTATGTGCACCGCCAAGATGGCTTCACATTCGATGCGGGCCCTACCATCATCACCGCGCCGTTTTTGCTCGAAGAATTGTGGGCTCTTTGTGGCGAAAGCTTTGCGAAGGATGTGCAATTGGTGGCCATGGACCCGTTTTACCGTGTGCGGTTTGCAGACGGGACTTGGTTCGACTACAACGGCGATGCTGAACACATGCGGGCAGAAGTGGCGCGCTTTGCACCTGACGATATTCCCGGCTACGAACGCTTTTTGGAAGAAGCGGAGCGCTGTAAAACCCTGGGCTTTGAGGGCATGGGCGACATCGCCTTTGACAAGATCAGCGACTTGATGGCTGCTATCCCTGACTTTTTGCGCATGGGGGCATGGCGCAGCTTGTACAGCCTGGTGGCCAAGCACATCCGCAACGACAAACTGCGCATCGTGATGAGTTTTCACCCCCTGCTGATCGGCGGCAACCCCTTTGCGGTGACCTGCGCCTATGCACTGATCAATTCGCTCGAGCGCACTTGGGGCGTGCATTCAGCGATGGGCGGTACCGGCGCCATCGTGCGCGGGCTGGTGGGCCTCTTACAAGGTCGCGGTGTGCCCGTGCGCTGCAACGCACCCGTGACCCAAATTCGAATTGACAATGGCCGCGCTTGTGGCATTGAGCTTGACAGCGGCGAGTTCATTGCGGCGGACATTGTGGTGAGCAACGGTGACACCGCCTGGACCTACAAAAATCTGGTGGCACCTGAACACCGGCGCGTCTGGAGCGACCGCAAAATCGCCAAGGGCAAATACTCGATGGGTTTGTTTGTGTGGTACTTTGGCACCTCGCGCCAATACAAAGACGTACCCCATCACATGATGGTGCTCGGCCCACGCTACGAAGGCCTGCTGAAAGACATTTTCAAGCGCCATCATTTGGCCGAAGACTTCAGCCTTTACCTGCACCGCCCCACTGCAACCGATCCATCCCTGGCGCCAGAGGGTTGCGACACGTTTTATGTACTTTCGCCCGTACCGCATCTGGACAGCGGTACCGACTGGCCTGCATTTGCCGAAACCTATCGCAAAGCCATCGCCCAAAGCCTTGCGGCCACGGTCTTGCCGGGTTTAGAGGACTGCATCGTGAGCTCCAAAGTCACCACGCCGCAGGACTTTCATGACCGCTTGTGGTCCTACAAAGGCGCCGGCTTCGGACTGGAGCCTTTGCTGTTGCAAAGTGCCTGGTTTCGCCCGCACAACCGCAGCGAAGATATTCCAGGCCTGTTCGTGGTCGGCGCCAGCACCCACCCGGGCGCAGGTGTGCCGGGCGTATTGATGTCGGCCAAAGCTTTAGAAACGGTGGTTCCCCATGTTCATGTCTGATACCTCCACGCCCACCATCCCTCGAGCCGAAAGCGCCAAGCCCGATGCAACGCCCGTGACGGCGTTGACAGCAGACGGACTCAACTTCGACTCGCAAGACCTGCAAGCTTGCGTGTCCATGATGCAAGGCGGCTCCAAGACCTTTTTCGCGGCCAGCCGCCTGCTGCCGCCCCGCGTACGCATGGCGGCCATTGCGTTGTATGCCTTTTGCCGAGTGGCCGACGATCTGGTGGACGAAGCCGAGCCCGGTGCGACGCCCCTCGTTGTCTTGCAAGAACGCCTGGACGCGATTTACAAAGGTACACCGCACGACCATGTGGAAGACCATGCCCTGAGCTTGGTGGTGCAGCAATACAAATTGCCACGTCATTTACTGGATGCCTTGATTGAAGGATTTGCTTGGGATGCTGCAGGGCGCATCTACAACAGCATCGAAGAATTGCATGCTTATGGCGCTCGCGTGGCTGGCAGCGTGGGGGCCATGATGTGCTGGATCATGGGGCCGCACCAGATGGATACATTGGCCAGGGCTTGCGAGCTGGGTGTGGCCATGCAACTGACCAACATCGCACGCGATGTAGGGCACGACGCCAGCATCGGACGCTTGTATTTGCCTCGCCAATGGCTGGTGGCCGCGGGCATCGAACCTGAAGCCTGGCTGGCCCAAGCAGAGTTCAATCCGAAAATCGCACAGGTAGTGACCCGTTTGCTGGACGAAGCTGATCGTCTTTACAAGCAAGCCCATTCGGGCATTGCCGCCCTGCCCCCCGATTGCCGGGCGGCCATTTGTGCGGCCAGCATGATTTACGCCGAAATTGGGCACCAGTTGCGCCGGGATGGGCTGGACTCGGTGAGCAAACGAACGGTGGTCAGCACCACGCGCAAACTCATGCTCTTGGCCAGTGCTTGGACACAGGTGCATTGGATCAGGGTAGCGGACCACAGCCCCGCGCCCTTAGCGGCCATATTGGGCTTGGTGCAAGGCTGTCAAGCTGCGACACAACAGACCGCCAAGCCGGCCTACTTCCCTAACCGGGCCATGCCGCAGCGTGTGGCCTGGATGCTCGATTTGTTCGAACGCCGGGAAAACGAACGCCTGGACCGCAACGCGCTCAGCTCCAGCCGATAAGGCCGGATCGATTAGCCGCGCAGCAGTTCAGCGGACTTACTTTTTGGGGCTCTTGGGGCGGTTCAACCAATTGGCCAAAATGAAGACACAAAAGACTCCGTACATGATGATGAGAACGTCTTTGATTTCCATGGTTTACCTCTGCTTGGTCATAAAAAGTTAAAAAAATACGATGGCTATCATAACGGGGCCGGCACAGCCTGCCCCGTTGGCCGCTGCAATGGTCGCACCGCCCAGAGGGTCAGGACCAGCAAAACAATCTCCAAGCCATAGACCGCAGAATAACCCAGCACCGAGCTGCTGCCCAAGGCCACAGCATCGCGCAGCAAGCCTCCAAGGGCCATGCCCACACCCGCTGCGCTGGCTTGCACCGCGCCCCAAGCGCCCATGGCCAGGCCGGTCTGCTCGGGTGGTGCCATTTGCATGGTAGCCGTCAAAGTGCCGTGGGCAAACAGACCAGCCCCCAAACCGATAAGGAAAATCCCCAAGCCGAACATGGGCACCGAGGCCAATGGCGCAGCAGCGATCACACAGACAAAGGCAGGTACGCCGACCCATGCCCCCCAACTGGCCATGCGGTAGGCACAGGTGCCACGAGCCAACACTCGTGAGGCCCATGCAAATCCAATCAACCCTCCGCATGCCAATGTCGCGGTCAGCATGGTGGTGGTGGACACGCTCAGGCCCAAAATTTCACCGCCATAAGGCTCCAGCAACACATCTTCCATGGTGAAAGCCATGGTGCCCAGACCCACGGCCAGCAAACGGCGCAAGGTGTTCGGACCTTCACAAAACAATTGCCAAGCCTGCTGAAAATTCAGATCTACGGGTGTGCCCGGCTTGCGCATGCGGCTGCGCGGCTCCTGCTTCCAAAGAGCCCACACATTGAAAACCAAGGTGACCACGGCCACCCCTTGCACCACACGGATAAGTTGGCCGTGGCTGTAGTCTTGCAATAACTGGCCGAGCAGCAAGGCGCTGCCCATCATGCCCACCAATTGCATGACAAACATCAGCCCCACCACCTTAGGCTGACTCTCGACTGGCGCCAAGTCGGTGGCCAAGGCCAAGCCGGCTGTTTGCACGGTTTGCATGCCGATACCTACCAGCACGAATGCCCCCGCCGCGCCTAGCATGCCCACCCAGGCCGGAGCTTGGCTGGACTGACCGGCCCCCGCCAACACCAGGAGCGCAAAGGGCATGATGGAAAAGCCGCCAAATTGCAGCAAACTGCCCATCCAGATGTAGGGCACACGGCGCCAGCCCAACTGAGACCGGTGGTTGTCAGATCTGAAGCCGATCAAGGCACGCAATGGCGCGACCAGCAATGGCAGGGCCACCATGAAGGACACCAGCG
>CANGKR010000014.1 GCA_947454355.1 Comamonadaceae bacterium | reverse complement strand
TGGCACAGCGCCGCAGCAGGGCCGATACCTTCAAAGCCCTGCACATCGATTGATTTTTCATTTTTTTATCCGGAGTACTTCATGGCCCGCATCACAGTCGAAGATTGCCTGGAGCAAATCCCCAACCGCTTCCAACTCGTTTTGGCAGCCACTTACCGCGCTCGCATGTTGAGCCAAGGTCACACGCCCCGCGTGGACAGCAAAAACAAACCCGCTGTGACCGCCCTGCGTGAAATCGCTGCAGGTAAAGTCGGCTTGGAAATGCTGAAAAAAGTCCCTTGAGTCTTTTCAGTCCACGGTTGGCACCGTTGACCCCAAGAAAAAGCCCCTTTTCAAGGGGCTTTTTCTTGGGTATGCCCATGTGACTCGCCAAGGGCCTTGCCTGGCGTTACATTTAGGGGCATGAGCGCTGTCATTCCTTCTCAGTCATCCGCGCCCAAAAAGGCCAACAGCCCGGTCCTTGCCCGACCTGGGCCGGCTGCAGCCAATGCGGCTGCAGCCAGCTTTGCCGCCTTGACCGCCAAACTGGACTACCTGAGTCCGGCCGATGTCGAAGGTGTTCGCAAAGCCTACCGTTTTGCCGATGAAGCCCATTTGGGCCAAATGCGCAAAAACGGTGAACCCTATATCACCCACCCGATTTCTGTGGCATCGCAATGCACCGAATGGAAGCTCGATGCCCAGGCCCTGATGGCGGCCTTGTTGCACGACGCGATGGAGGACTGCGGGGTCACCAAGTCGGAGCTGATTGAGCGCTTTGGCTCGCCGGTCGCCGAACTCGTGGACGGCTTGACCAAACTGGAAAAGCTGGAATTCAATACCCGCGAAGAAAATCAGGCCGAGTCTTTCCGCAAGATGCTCTTGGCCATGGCCCGGGATGTGCGCGTTATTCTGATCAAGCTGGCTGATCGCACCCACAACATGCGCACCATGTCGGACATGCCGCGCAACAAGTGGGAGCGTATTTCGGCAGAGACACTGGAAATTTACGCCCCAATCGCGCACCGCCTGGGTCTGAACCAAACCTACCGCGAACTGCAGGACCTGGCCTTCAAACACCTCAAGCCCTGGCGTTATGAAGTGCTGTCCAAGGCGGTCTCGCGGGCCCGCAGTCGCCGCCGCGATCTGATCCAGAAAGTGCAATCCGAGCTGGAAGACACTTTCCGCAAGGCCGGCATGGACACCCGCATCAGCGGGCGCGAAAAAACCTTGTATTCCATCTACCGAAAGATGGATGACAAACACCTGAGCTTTGCTCAGGTCAATGATATTTATGGTTTTCGCGTCATCTTGCCTACGGTGCTGGAGTGCTACACCGCACTGGGCTTGCTGCACCAACTTTACAAGCCGGTGCCCGGTCGATTCAAAGACCATATTGCGATTGGCAAGGTCAATGGCTACCAGTCCTTGCACACGACCTTGGTAGGCCCCTCAGGCGTGAACGTGGAGTTTCAGATTCGCACCGAACCCATGCATGCAGTGGCTGAGTCGGGCGTGGCAGCGCACTGGCTCTACAAGGCCAATGCGCTGGGCGGCGTGAATGCCGAACGCTTAGGCACGCAGTGGCTACAGTCTCTGCTCGACATCCAGAAAGAAACGCGCGATGCCGCCGAGTTCTGGGACCATGTCAAAGTCGATCTCTTTCCTGATGCGGTGTATGTGTTCACCCCGAAAAGCAAAATCATGGCCCTGCCGCGGGGTGCCACGGTCGTGGACTTTGCGTATGCCATTCACAGCAACATTGGGGATCACGCGGTGGCCGCGAAGATCAACAATGAACAAGTCCCTCTGCGCACCGAAATCAAAAACGGCGATGTGATCGAAGTGATCACCGCTCCGGTTTCTGAGCCCAATCCGGCCTGGCTGGGTTTTGTGCGCACGGGCCGGGCGCGTTCGAAGATCCGGCATTACCTCAAGACCATGGCGCAAACCGAATCCCTGGCCTTAGGTGAAAAACTCTTGACCCAAGCACTGCGCGCTGAAGGCATTGACAAGCCGATTGACCAATTGGCCGCAATGCGCCCCCTGTGGGATAAATTGCTACGCTTCACAGGTAACCGCAACCGCCCTGATTTGTTGACCGACATCGGTCTGGGCAAACGCATTGCCAGCATCGTGGCCAAACGCACAGCCAACTTGCTGTCCGAAATGGGCGAAAAGCCTGACGCTTTGTTGATGACGCGCGAACGCTTCATGGCCCACGAGTCGATCTCACAAGGCGCGATCACGCTCGATGGCAGCGAAAACGCCTCGGTGACTTACGCACTGTGTTGTCACCCGATTCCGGGTGACGCGATCTTGGGCTACCTGGGGCGCGGCGAAGGCTTGGTGGTACACACCAGCGCTTGCGCAGTGGGGCGCAAGCTCAAGCAAAAAGACAGCGAGCGCTTCATTGGCGTGGAATGGTCAGACGAGCCTGTGCGCAACTTTGAAACCGGCATTGAAGTGACCGTGGTCAATGGCAAAGGTGTGCTGGCCCGGGTCGCAGGTGCTCTGGCCGCAGCGGAAGCAGACATCATTCACGTGGACATGGGGCAAGAGGCAGTTCAAGACAGTGCAGAACTGCGCTTTGTCATTGCGGTGTCCGATGCACAGCACTTGGACACAGTGCTCAGACACCTCAAGCGGACCCCCTCAGTGGTGCGCGCTGAACGCATGACCAGCAGCTAAGCCGGACTGGGTGCTGGGTACTGAACGTCCAGCACCTCGATGGTGATGACCCCGGTGGGTGTGACGAGTTTCAAGACATCATCCACACGGGCTTTGAGCAGGGTGCGGGCAATCGGTGAGACCCAGCTGACCTCGCCCAAGGCGCTGTCAGCCTCGTCTATGCCTTTGATGGTGACGCAGCGCTCGGTGCCGTCTTCCTCGACATAGGTGACTGTGGCGCCAAAAAAGATTTGATCGCGGCCATGGTGAATCGAAGGCTCCACAATTTCGGCCAGTTCCAAACGACGCGTCAAGAACCGGATGCGGCGGTCGATCTCTCGCAATCGTTTTTTGCCATACAGGTAGTCCCCGTTTTCTGAACGGTCACCGTTGCTGGCCGCCCAATGCACGATATCTACGATTTTGGGGCGCTCATCGTCCATCAAAGCAAACCATTCCGCCCTCAACCGTGCATAGCCGGTGGGCGTCATGTAGTTGCGGGCACCTTGAGGTAGCGATGGCAGCGCAATGTCGTCATCGTCATCTTGGTCAGATTCACGTGTGAATGCTTTGCTCATGCCGCATTTTCCCGTCTTTTCTGACGGATTTTCACTCTGGGGGAATGACCAAAGAAAAAGCCCGCAACTTGCGTTGCGGGCTTTTTACAGTTGGTGCGGCTGGCAGGAATCGAACCCACGACCCCTTGGTTCGTAGCCAAGTACTCTATCCAGCTGAGCTACAGCCGCTAAGCTTTGAATTATAGCACAGAAATTTTTGCTACTTTTGAATGAGGGTGGTAGGCCGTGACAGACTTGAACTGTCGACCAAAGGATTATGAGTCCTCTGCTCTAACCAACTGAGCTAACGGCCCCCAGATCAAACACCAGTTTTCTGGAAGTGACTATTGTAGTCTGTGGTACCAAGTACGAATCCAAATACAACTTTGTTCACAGTTTCAATCCTGCAGAAAATGAACACATGTGCATAGGCCTGGTCGACCACTTGGAAAGGGCTTGCATGGCGTTGATGAGCTTTCACTTGGACTTGCTCAGGGCATTGCCAATCAACCGTGAAGTGATGTCCACGATCTGGATCATGCGGTCATAAGGCATGCGGGTGGGCCCGATCACGCCCAAGGTGCCCACGACCTGCCCGTCCACCTCGTAGGGCGCGGTCACGACCGACAACTCTTGCATGGGCACCATCTGGCTTTCACCACCAATGTAGATGCGCACGCCTTCTGCTTGGCTCGAGTTGTCCAACAAGCGCATGATTTGCGTTTTCTGCTCGAACAAATCAAAGGCTCGGCGCAAGTGCCCCATGTCGCCCGAAAAATCACTGACCGACAGTAAGTTGCGTTCGCCAGAGATCACTACCTCGTCGCGGTCCTGGGTCAAAGCTTCCGAGCTGAGCTGCACCGCGGCCTGCATCAGCGCGGCAATTTCACTTTGCAAGCTGAGCAGTTCCTGCTTGACGCGGGTGCGCACCTCTTCAATCGCCATGCCCGCGTAATGTGAATTCAAAAAGTTCGACGCTTCCACCAACTGGCTTTGGGTGAAGTCGCTTTCGGTGAAGATCACCCGGTTTTGTACATCGCCTTCAGGTGAAACGATGATCACCAAAATCCGCTTTTCTGACAGGCGTAAAAACTCAATGTGCCGAAACACCGATGAGCGCCGAGGCGCCATCACCACACCAACAAATTGCGACAAATTAGAAAGCAAATTAGCGGCATTGGCGATCACCTTCTGCGGTTGATCGGGCGCCAGACCGGGGGTTTGCAAGGATTCGCGTTTGGCGGTCAACATGGTGTCGACAAACAGACGATAACCCAGCGTGGTCGGGATGCGGCCCGCGGAGGTGTGCGGACTGGCGATCAAGCCCAATTCTTCCAAATCGGACATGACATTGCGGATGGTGGCGGGCGACAGGTCCAGGCCCGAGGCTTTGGAAAGCGTGCGCGAACCGACGGGCTGCCCGTCGGCAATGTAGCGCTCGACCAGCGCTTTAAGCAATAACTTGGCACGATCATCCAGCATGAGGTCATTTTAATGATGTAATTTGTCCATGAAACCCAAATTCCGTCATGTTGCGCTATTTGGCAAGCACCACACCACCATTTCCGGGGCCGCCCTGGAGAGTTCGCGCAGGGTGCTGGAGGATGTTGCGCATTTTCTGAGCCGGCAAGGCTGCGATGTCGTGCTCGACCCCGACACCGCTTTGTATGCCGGTTTGTCGCAATACCCCACATCCAGTCTGGCCGATATCGGTGCGCAGTGCGATGTGGGCTTGGTCATTGGTGGTGACGGCACGATGTTGGGTATTGGCCGACAGGTGGCACGCTACGGTTTGCCCTTGATTGGCATCAACCAAGGGCGTCTGGGCTTCATCACAGACATCCCGATCGACAAATACCAAGAGACCTTGCAGCCGATTTTGAACGGCCATTTCGAGTCCGATGAGCGCTGCGTCCTGCACGCCAGGGTCATGCGCGACAACGAATGTGTCTTCAATGCCTTGGCCCTGAACGATGTGGTGGTTTACCGCGGCGGCACCTCCGGTATGGTGGAGTTGCGCGTAGAGGTGGACGGCCGCTTTGTGTCCAACCAACGCGCCGACGGTTTGATCATTGCCACGCCCACGGGTTCCACCGCCTATTCGCTGTCCGCGGGTGGCCCCTTGATGCACCCGTCCATTGGCGGCTGGGTGATGGCGCCGATCGCACCGCATACCTTGTCGAACCGGCCTATTGTGCTGTCTGACCATTCCGAAATCAGCATTGAAGTCGTGGCGGGGCGCAATGCCAGCGCCAACTTTGACATGCAATCGCTGGCCTCGTTGCTGATCGGCGACCGCGTGATCGTCAAACGCTCGGAACACCATGTCCGCTTTTTGCATCCTGCAGGATGGAACTATTTCGACACCTTGCGCAAGAAAATGCACTGGAATGAGGGAGGCTCCTGAACCGTGGCTCTCAGAAACATCAGCCTGCGCGACTTTGTCATCGTGCGTGAATTAGACCTGGATTTATCGGACGGCTTCACCGTGCTCACGGGTGAAACCGGGGCCGGAAAATCGATTCTGATTGACGCCTTGCAACTGGCCTTAGGCGCCCGCGCGGATGCGGGCGTGGTGCGCGAGCAGGCCCAACGCTGCGAAGTCTGCGCGCAATTTGACCTACCCGTTTCAGCCACGGCGTGGCTGGAACAGGCTGGCTTTGACACGGCAGAGAGCCTGTTACTCAAACGCACGGTAGACACCCTGGGAAAGAGCCGCGCTTGGATCAATGGCAGCCCGGCCACAGCAGGCCAATTGCGGGAATTGGGCGACCTGCTGCTGGACATCCACGGTCAACACGCTTGGCAAAGCTTGACCCGGCCCGATGCGGTAAGGGGGCTGCTCGATGCCTACGCCAGAATCGATACCGGTACCTTGCGCAGCTTGTGGACCGCTTGGCGAAGTGCACAACACTCGGTTGAGATTGCACGCAGTGCCCAAGAGCATTTGGTGCGCGAGCGCGATCGTTTGACCTGGCAAATCGGTGAGTTGGACAAACTGGCTCCAGGTGAAGACGAGTGGGTCAGCTTGAACACCGAGCACACCCGCCTTTCGAACGCCCAAGCTCTGATCGATGCCGCTCAGCATGCGCTGGACGGTCTGGAGTCTGAAGATGCAGGGGGGGCGCTCTCAGGCCTGAACCGCAGTGTGCAAGCCTTGAGCATGCAAGTCCATGTCGAGCCTGAATTTCAGGCCTTATTGGACGTGCTGTCATCGAGCTTGGCCCAAGCCGAAGATGCCGCGCATTCTTTGCACAGTTACTTGCGCAAAACCGATCTTGATCCCCAGCGCTTGATGCAATTGGACGAGCGCATGGGCCAATGGATTGCCTTGTCTCGGCGCTATAAGCGCCCGCCTGAAGAGTTGGCAGCAATGCTCAGTGGATGGCGCCAAGAACTGGTCGCGCTCGATGCTGCCAGCGACATGGATAAGCTTGAAGCCGATGAACTAGCTGCGTTACAAGCCTGCCTGAAAGAGGCACGCCGTATCTCCAAATTGCGCACCCAAGCAGCGCCACAACTGGCCCTGTCCGTCACCCAAGCCATGCAGCAATTGGGCATGCAGGGGGGTAGACTCGAAGTCACGCTCGAGAACCACACCCAGCCCCGAGCGCACGGCTTGGAAGATGTGGCCTTTGCAGTCGCCGGTCATGCAGGCAGCAGCCCCAAGCCCATTGGCAAAGTGGCCTCGGGCGGTGAGTTGTCTCGCATTGCGCTGGCCATCGCGGTCACGACCAGCGAATTGGGCGAAGCGGGCACCTTGATTTTTGACGAAGTGGATTCCGGTGTGGGCGGCGCCGTGGCCGAGACGGTCGGGCGCTTACTCAAAAAACTCGGGCAACACCGCCAAGTGCTGGCCGTGACCCATTTGCCCCAAGTAGCGGCCTGCGCAGATCACCATTTGCAGGTGGCCAAAACCGCCTCTACCGAAGGTGCGTTCAGCACCGTGCGTCCGATCGCAAGTGAACAAAGGGTCATTGAAATCGCCCGCATGCTGGGCGGCGAAAAACTCTCAGACACCACCTTGGCTCATGCCCGCGAAATGCTGGGGAACTCACCCGCATCGTCCCCTCTCACTTCACGCAAGGTCTCTTGAATCATGGAAATTGTGCTGATCACTGGCATGTCGGGTTCTGGCAAATCGGTGGCTTTGCACGCCCTGGAAGACGCGCAGTTTTATTGTGTAGACAATCTGCCTCCCGAATTGCTGATCCCCTTTGTCAAGCTTGAGCGCGATCAAAAAGAAGAACGCTTGGCGATCGCCATCGATGTGCGCAGCGCCGCCTCCTTGCCGCTGATGCCCGAGCAATTGGCCCTGCTTCGCGAGATGGGCATGACCGTCAAGTCCTTGTTTCTCGATGCGACCACCGACACCTTGCTGCGCCGCTATTCAGAAACCCGCAGAAGGCACCCTTTGTCCGGCCATGCCCGGATGGACAACGATCGTGCTTTGCTGGAAACCATTGAATATGAGCGTGACCTGTTGGCGCAATTGCGCGACCAAGCCCATGTGATTGACACGAGCTTGCTGCGCTCGGCGCAGCTGCAAAGTTATGTCAAATCCATGGTCTCGGCTCCGGCCTCAAAGTTGACCTTGGTGTTTGAATCCTTTGGCTTCAAACGCGGCATCCCCATGGATGCGGACTATGTCTTCGATGTGCGCATGCTGCCCAACCCGCACTACGAAAGCGATCTGCGCCCCCTGACAGGACGGGATGCGCCGATTCAAGCCTACCTGGAAAAATTTCCGGAAGTGGCTCAGATGAAACAGCACATCCATGACTTCATCGACCACTGGCTGCTGGCCATGGAGCGTGACCACCGCAGCTACGTGACTGTGGCCATCGGCTGCACGGGCGGGCAGCACCGCTCGGTCTACCTGGTCGAGCAACTCAGCAAAGCTTTCTCAGCGCGCTGGCTCACACTCAAGCGCCATCGCGAACTCGACCATCTGCGTTGATCAAGCCTTCTCCAGCAAGGCCCTGATGGGTGCTGGTAAACCCAGGCTTTGCCATTGGCTGTGCGACATCCAGCTGCCGTGGCTGCCAGCGCTCGGAGATTCCCTCCGGGTCCATTCCACCCGAACGGCATGTAAATGCAAATCCTTGTGCGTCAACACATGGACAAAAGCGGGGGCGTCTACTCGCGCTTGATCGGCCGGAATCAAAGGGGCCACATCTTCTGGCCGGCTGAGCATCGGCAGACTGTACAAACTGGCCCAGATGCCATGTTCCGGTCTTCTCTCCAACCACACTTGACCTTGTGGATTGGTGATTTGCAACAACCACCAGGATTCGCTGCTGCGTTTGATCTTGCGGGTTTTGACCGGGAACTTCAAAGGATCGCCCTGCTCACGGCCAGCGCACAGGTCGTGAACCGGGCACAGCAGACAGTCTGTGCGACGAGGCAAGCAAACCGTTGCCCCCAAGTCCATCAACGCTTGGGTATAGCGAGGCATGCTGTGCAGCAAATCACGGCGCGGCAGCAATTGTTCAGCGACATCCCACAAAGCGCGTTCATTCGCACCCACAGACAAATCGGCGTCATAAGCCAACACACGGGTGAGCACCCGTTTGACGTTGCCATCCAAAATGGCTGCGCGTTGGCCGAAACAAAATGCCGCAATGGCCGCTGCGGTAGAGCGGCCAATGCCGGGCAAGCTTTGCAGGTCATGCGGGTCGGATGGAAAGACACCCGCAAAACGTGCCACCACGTCTTGTGCGCAGCGATGCAGGTTGCGGGCACGGCTGTAGTAGCCCAAACCGCTCCACAGGCCCAAAACCGCGTCTTGCGACGCCTGCGCCAAAGCCTGAACTGTTGGGAAGTGCTGCAAAAAGCGCGGGTAATAGTCCAACACCGTACTGACTTGGGTTTGCTGCAGCATGATCTCTGACAACCAGACCCGGTACGGATCGCGGGTGCCCTGCCAAGGCAATCCGTGGCGGCCATGCGTTTGCTGCCACTGGACCATGCGCGATGCAAAACCCGAAGGCAAGGCCGTCTTCAATACTTTTGACATGTCGGGCAAAAAAACGTGGACCGCTGGCCTTGCATGATCTGCTTGACAGGTGTGGCACAGACGCGGCAAGACAGGCCTTTACGACCATACACAGCGGCTTCCAACTGGAAGTAACCCGTGTTGCCTTCGGCGCTGACAAAGTCACGCAGACTGCTCCCCCCCTTGGCCACGGCGCGGGTGAGCACATCCCTTATGGCCGCATGCAATTTGGCGATACGCGGACCAGACAATTTGGCCGCTTGGGTGGTCGGGCGGATACCCGCCAGAAACAAAGCTTCGGAGGCGTAAATATTGCCCACACCCACCACCACATCACCAGCCAACAAAACTTGCTTGATAGGCGAGCGCCTGCGTTTCAATCCTGCTTGGAATGCATGCAGATCAAAGGCATCGCCCAAAGGCTCCACGCCCAAATGTCCCAGCAATTTGACGGCCTCTGGTGCGTCCTGCGAATGCGCCCACACCACAGCGCCAAAACGCCGGGGGTCATGCAAGCGCAAAACACCCTGTGAGGTCACCAGATCCATGTGGTCATGCGGTCCAGAGGGACCTTGTACGGGTGCGAAATTCAAACTACCTGACATGCCCAAGTGGATCAACAGCAGTCCTTCGTCCAGGTCCACCAAGAGGTATTTGCCACGACGGCGCACGGCTTGGACTTGGCGCTGTGCCAATGCCTGCGGGTCCACACCGAGCGGCCAACGCAATGGTTTGCCCATGCGCAGGGACAGAATGCGAGCGCCCGCAATGCGGTGGGCAAAGCTTTGGCGCGTCACTTCAACTTCGGGCAATTCAGGCATGGGATGAGGGCAAAGCCCGCTGACTTTAGACGGCTCGATTATGATCTGCCGATGAATTTCTGGTTCCGATGTCTTGTCTTGTCCTTGAGCACCGCCAGTGCAGGGGCACAAACTGCCCCTGCCCCCATGCCTGGCTCTTCATCCACAGGCATGGCCGAGCCAGCATCGTCTTCGGCACCAGCCGACAAAACGCTTCCTTCTGCGCTCGATGCGGTCTTGTTTTACCAGCTCTTGCTGGGTGAACTTCAAGCCTTGGGCGGAGAGCAAGGCACTGGTTTTTCCTTGATTTTGGACGCCGCTCGCAAGACCAAAGACCCGGTTTTGTTCCAGCGCGCTGTGGACCTGGCCTTGCAGTCGCGCTCCGGTGAAGCTGCCTTGCAAGCCGCAAGGACCTGGAAACAGGTCATCCCTGGCTCTGCCGAAGCCAACCGCTACATCCTGCAAATCCTGTTGGCCCTCAACAAAGTGGAAGAAGCGGGCGTGGCCCTCAAGTCGGTGCTGGCCAATTTACCTGCAGGCGAACAAACCGGGGCTATCGTCTCGGTGCCGCGTTTGTTTGGGCGTGTCAATGACAAATTACTGGCAGCCAACACTGTGGAAGCCGCCCTCTCGCAAGCCATTGTGAACCCCACCACTCAGGCCAGTGCTTGGACCACGATCGGCCGCATGCGCCGGGATGCGGGACAAAACAAGGCAGCAGCACAAGCGGCGCAAAAAGGCCATGCGGCTGACAACAACGCCCAAGGTCCAGTGATGCTCGCCATGTCATTGCTGGACAAAGAACCCGATGAAGTCCTGCCCTTGCTGCGTACCTACATGCTCGGCACGGTCAATCCCGAGTTGCGCCTGGCCTTTGCACGGTCCTTGATCTCTCAACAAGACTATGCCGCAGCACAAGAACAACTGAAACGGCTCCAAAAAGAACACCCCGATTTCGCCCCCAGTTGGTTGTTCAGCGGACTTTTGCTGGTCGACCTTGAACAAACAGAACAGGCTGACAAAGACCTGCGCAGGTTTGTCAGCTTGGCGGCCAATACATCTGACCCTGAACTGCAAAATGGCTTGGCCGAAGCTTATTTCGCCTTGTCGCAATTGGCCCAAAAACGGGGTCAATCGGCGCAAGCCGAGACATGGCTGAGCAAAATCTCACCGCAAACAGATCCGGTCAAACTGGGTCTGCGGCGTGCCCATTTATTGGCCGAACAAGGCAAACTGGCGGCAGCGCGGACATTGCTTGAAACCATTCAGACCCAGACCCCCGAGCAAGCCCGACAAAAAACACTGGCCTTGTCCATGTTTTTGCGTGAGCAAAAAGCCTATCAAGAGGCCTTCGACTTGGTCAGCAAGGCCCTCAAAACAGGCCCCGACCACGAACTGCAATCCGAATTGGCCATGACCGCAGAGCGTCTGGGTAAATATGACGTCATGGAATTGGTTTTGCGCAACATGATTGGTACCAAGCCCAATGACGCCCACGCCTACAACGCACTGGGGTTTTCATTGGCTGACCGCAACATTCGATTAGCCGAAGCTCGCCAGCTGATTGAACAAGCTGTGGCCTTGGCGCCTAATGATCCCTTCATTCGTGACAGCTTGGCTTGGGTTTTGTTTCGCCAAGGTGATCTTCCAAAAGCACGCGAGTTGCTCGAGTCGGCGTTCAAATCCAAACCCGATCCTGAAATCGCTGCACACTTGGGCGAAGTGCTATGGGTGATGGGCCAAACCGCTCAAGCTGGCACGATTTGGCGTGAAGGTTTGCAACTCAAACCCGACAACGAAACCCTGCGCGAGACCCTGCTGCGCTTCAAATTCAAACCATGAACTCGGTGCTGCGTTGGTGCTTGACTACTGGACTCGTGTGTCTGGTTTTGGGCCTGTCTGCATGCGCCAGTCGTCCCACCCCTACCCGATCAGCCGATGAGCAATTTTGGTCGGGCCGCTTGGCCTTGAACATTGCCAGCGAACCGCCTCAGTCACTCAGTGGCGGGTTTGAGTTGAAATCTCAAGCGCACAGCGGCGAACTCAAACTGCTCAGTCCCTTGGGCAACCAACTGGCCCAACTGGACTGGGCGCCAGGACTGGCCAGACTGGACCAAGGCGGAAAAATCTACCAGCAGACCAGCTTAGATGCGCTTTTGATCCAACTGACCGGCTCGGCCCTGCCTGTGCTGGCCTTGATCGATTGGCTACAAGCCAAGCCTGTGCAGGTCATGGGCTGGGTAGCCGACTTGAGTCAACTGGCCAATGGACGTCTGCACATTCAAAGTGAAGGTCAGCAACCCGCCGTGCAACTGCGTTTGGTGCTGGAGCCCTGAGATGAAAGCGCTCTACGACATCCCGGCTCCCGCCAAACTCAATTTGTTTTTACATATCGTAGGCAGGCGGCATGATGGCTACCACCTGCTGCAGTCGGCCTTCATGTTGATCGACTGGCAAGACACATTGCATTTCGAGCGCAGAGCCTCTGGCCACATAGACAGGGAAGACTTGTCACTGGCGCTGCCCGAGGACGACTTGACCCTGCGTGCCGCCCGATTGCTGCAATCTCACACGGGCTGCACCTGGGGTGCCCACATTGCTGTGCACAAACGCATACCAGCGCAAGCTGGGATGGGTGGTGGCTCCTCAGACGCAGCCTCTTGCCTTTTGGCCTTGAACCGTTTGTGGGATCTGAACCTGAGCACAGCGCAGTTGGCCGCTTTGGGCGCGCATTTGGGGGCTGATGTGCCCTTTTTTCTGCACGGACAGAATGCCTGGGTCGAAGGGATTGGCGAACGAATCACGCCTTTGCAGCTGCCCCCCGCGCAATTTGTAGTGGTCAAACCTGAAGCCGGCCTGTCCACCGCAAATATTTTTGCCGACCCTGCCCTGAGGCGCGATACAAAACCTGCTACAATAGACGGCTTAGCAAGAACGCCATATGACTTCGGTCATAACGATTTGCAAGCTGTAGCCGAGCAACTTTGCCCGCCTGTACGTCTGGCCCTCCAGTGGTTAGAAGCACATGGTCTCCATGGCAAGATGACCGGCTCGGGCAGTGCAGTGTTCGCGCTGATGCCGCTTGGCCAAACTTGGTTGCAGGATCCTGATCACTGCCAAGTTCGAGTGTGCAGCAATTTGGAAGTTCATCCCTTGAAGGGTTGGGCATCCAGCGACAATTGATCGGTAGGCAGCCATACGGCTGTCCACCCGTGTAGGGGAGTCGCCAAGTTGGTTAAGGCACCGGATTTTGATTCCGGCATTCGAAGGTTCGAGTCCTTCTTCCCCTGCCAAATACGTTCATTCGTACAGGCCCATTTTTTTGATCGCTGAAATGCTCATGCAGCCTTCGTCTCCCCCCATTCCTGACTTCATGGTATTCACCGGTAATGCCAACCCTGTGTTGGCGGCCGATATCGCCAGCAATTTGGGCATTGCATTGGGTTCGGCCGACGTCGGTCGTTTTTCCGACGGTGAAGTGACCGTCGAGCTCAAGCAAAACGTGCGCGCCCGTGACGTGTATGTGATTCAGTCGACCTGTGCGCCTACCAACGAAAACTTGATGGAATTGCTGATCATGGTCGACGCGCTCAAACGCGCCTCGGCCGAACGCATCACCGCAGTGATTCCCTATTTCGGTTATGCCCGCCAGGATCGTCGTCCGCGTTCCACACGCGTTCCAATTTCGGCCAAGGTGGTGGCCAACATGCTCGAAGCCGTTGGCGTGGACCGGGTGCTGACCATGGACTTGCATGCCGACCAGATCCAGGGCTTTTTCGACATTCCTGTAGACAACATCTACGCATCACCCGTGTTGCTTGGCGATCTGCGCCAAAAGAACTATGACGATCTGATCGTGGTGTCACCCGACGTCGGTGGCGTGGTGCGCGCTCGAGCGCTGGCCAAACAACTCGGTTGCGATTTGGCCATCATCGACAAGCGCCGCCCCAAGGCCAACGTCAGCGAAGTCATGCATGTCATTGGCGAGATCGAAGGCCGCAACTGCGTGATCATGGACGACATGATCGACACCGCAGGCACCTTGGTCAAAGCAGCCGAAGTCCTTAAAGACCGTGGCGCCAAAAAAGTTTACGCCTATTGCACGCACCCTATTTTTTCGGGTCCAGCCATTGACCGCATCGCCAAGGGTGATGCTCTCGACGAAGTCGTGGTCACCAATACCATTCCCTTGTCGCAAGCGGCTGCCGCCTGTGCCAAGATCCGCCAACTCTCTGTGGCCCCGCTGATCGCCGAAACGATTGCGCGCATTGCCACGGGTGAGTCGGTCATGAGTTTGTTCTCGGACTGAAGTCCAGGAACACGTCCCAGGTCTGCAGGCCCAACGGGCTAGCAGGCCTTTTTTAATCAGAGTCGCACTGGTCGCGGTGGACTCTTTGTCAGGAGTTATTATGAAATTCGTCGCTTTTGAGCGCTCTTTGCAAGGTACGGGTGCGAGCCGCCGTCTGCGCAATTCTGGCCGCACGCCCGGCATCGTCTATGGTGGCAATACCGCCCCACAATTGATCGAGCTGGACCACAACGCCCTGTGGCATGCCCTGAAGAAAGAATCTTTCCATGGCTCCATCCTCGAGATGGAAGTGGCCGGCAAGTCCAGCAACGTGCTGCTGCGTGACTACCAAATGCACCCCTTCAAGCAGCTGGTGCTGCACATCGACTTCCAGCGTGTGGAAGCCGACACTGTGTTGCACATGAAAGTGCAATTGCATTACAGCGGTGAAGAAGAGTCCCCTGCATTCAAAGTGGACAAGTGCTTGATCACCCACGTGGCCAATGAAATCGAAGTGGCTTGCCTGCCAGCCGATTTGCCTGAGTTCATCAATGTCGATCTGTCGGGTCTGCAAAAAGGCGTGTCCTTGCATGCCAACGACATCACTTTGCCCAAGGGCGTGAAAATCGTCACCCACGGCAAACTCAATCCCGTGTTGGTGGCTGTGGTGCCTCCAGTGGCTGAAGTGGAAGCCCCTGCGGCCGCTCCTGCCGATGCAGCTCCTGCCAAAGGCAAAAAGAAGTAATTCTTTGCGCCCCACGTCAAGGCCCGCCTCGTGCGGGCCTTTTTCTTGCTGATAATCATCCACCATGACCAAACTTTTTGTCGGACTGGGCAACCCGGGCGCGGAGTACGAAGCCACACGGCACAACGTTGGCTTCTGGTGGCTCGAAGCCGCCGCGCGAGAGCTCAAAGTCAATCTGGTCCCCGAAAAAAGCTATTGGGGTTTGGCGGGTCGCACCCAAATCCACGGCCAGACTGTGTGGTTGCTGGCGCCGCAGACCTACATGAACCTATCGGGTAAATCGGTCGGTGCCTTGGCCAAATTCTTCAAAATCCAGTCCGAAGATATTTTGGTGGTGCACGACGAATTGGACATTGAGCCCGGCCAAGCCAAACTCAAAAAAGGCGGCGGCCATGCGGGCCACAACGGGTTGCGCGACATCCATGCCCAGTTGGGCACTGCCGATTACTGGCGGCTGCGTGTGGGCATCGGTCACCCGGGTGAAAAATCTGAAGTCGCCAATTGGGTATTGAAAAAGCCGTCCCCAGAACACCGTCAGGCCATTGATGAGACTCTGAATCGCTCCATCAAAGCGCTGCCGCAACTGCTGGCTGGCGACATGGACAAAGCCATGGCGCTGATTCACACCAGCAAACCACCTCGCCCCAAACCACCCAAGCCCGTCTCGCTTCAGCCGCCGGAGGCTTGAAGCTGCAGCCTGCGGTACTTGGCCCAAAGACTTTCCTGCCCCTCGGCGTACTGCGGGTTCACGGGAATACAGGCCACCGGACAAACCTGCACACATTGGGGTTCGTCAAAATGGCCCACACACTCGGTGCATTTGGCTGGGTCGATTTCGTAAATTTCCGGCCCCAAATAGATAGCCTGGTTGGGGCATTCGGGTTCACACACATCGCAGTTGATGCATTCGTCGGTGATCATCAAAGCCATGTTCTCTCCGCTAAAGTGGACATTATCCAATGCCGGCCCTGTGTGCAGGCACAAGCGCTTAAAATGGGCTTGTGAAACCCCTGCCCCAATCCTTGCTGAACGCCGACTTGCACTGCCATTCCGTGGTGTCAGACGGCACATTGACGCCCGAAGCACTGGCGCCCCGAGCCCATGCCAATGGTGTTGAATTGTGGTCACTCACCGACCATGACGAAATCGGTGGCCAGGACCGCGCCTTGGCCGCTGCAAGAGCCCTCGGTTTGCCTTATCTGACAGGCACAGAAATCTCGGTAACCTTTGCAGGCAAAACGGTCCACATCGTTGGCTTGGGGTTCGATCACCACAACACTGATTTGATGCAGGGTCTCAAACAAACCCGTGGTGGGCGTGAGGAGCGCGCCCGCGAAATGGCCGATGGCTTGGCCAAGGTCGGCATCCATGGGGCCTACGAGGGCGCCTTGAAATTCGCAGGCAATCCGGAGCTGATTTCTCGCACGCATTTCGCCCGCTTCATGGTTGAGTCTGGTGTTTGCCAGGACACCTCCGAGGTGTTTCGCCGATTCTTAACCGATCACAAACCAGGTTTTGTACCGCACCGCTGGGCGCATTTGCGCGATGCCGTGCAGTGGATCACCCAAGCGCAAGGCGTAGCAGTGATCGCGCATCCGGCCCGCTACGGCTTCACACCCAACGAAGAATATGCTTTGTTTACCGAATTTAAAAACCACGGCGGGCAAGCGGTCGAAGTGGTGACAGGCAGCCACTCGGCTGCAGAGGCTCAGCGCTATGCCGCCACGGCCCTGGAGTTCGGCTTGGCCGCATCGCGGGGCAGCGATTTTCACAGCCCAGACGAAAGCCACACCGACCTGGGCACCCTGCCCTTCTTACCAGGCCAACTCACCCCGGTGTGGGAGTTGTTGGCCGATCGCATTCAGTGACGCGCCCCCCCGTTCAGGCACTCGCCGGTATCGGTTTCATCATGTTGTCGGTGGCTTGTTTTGCCACCTTAGACACCACCACACGGCATATCAGCGGCAGCGTGTCTTTGCTCATGGCTTTGTGGTTTCGATATGGGTTTCAAGCGGTCGCCACGACCTTGGCGGTTTTGCCCACCCGTGGCCTGGGCATCTTGCGCACCGCACACCCCAAGTTCCAATTGCTGCGTGGCGGCCTGTTGTTTTGCTGCAGCTTGCTGGCCTTCTACAGTCTCAAATACATGCCAGTGGGCGAGTTCACAGCGATCGCCTTGATGGCACCTTTGGTGATCACGCTGTGGGCTGCACGTGTTCTGGGCGAGAGGGTTTCGCTCTTGCGCTGGACTTTGGTCATTGGCGGTTTCTTGGGCACGATGGTGATCGTTCGGCCAGGCAGCCAGCATTTCGATTGGACAGTGATCTTGCCTCTGACCCTGGTGGCCACCAATGCCGGCTTTCAGGTGCTGACCAGCAAAATGGCACGCACTGAAGACCCCATCACCATGCACCTATACACCGGCTGGATCGGTACCGGTCTGGCCACCTTGGCCCTGCCATTTGTGTGGGAGGTGCCGCATGAATGGACGGTCTGGGTCCAGTTGGTCATCATGGGCTTTTTAGCCACTATCGGTCATTTCTTTTTGATAATGGCCTACATGCGCGCGCCTGCAGCCAGCTTGACACCTTACTTGTATACGCAAATCGGCTTTGCCATGCTCGGCGGCTGGCTGGTGTTTGACCACGTTCCGGATCAGTGGACCTTGATCGGCATGTCTATGGTGGCATTGTGTGGCGCCTTGGGTGCGTGGCTCACCGTGCGTGAAGGCCGGGTGATGATCCAACCCGCAGAATCTTGATGGCCTTGTCGAATTAGCCATGGCACAGTTCTTCAGCGTCCACCCGGACAACCCACAACTGCGCTTGCTCAAGCAAGCAGCCACCTTGCTGCATCAAGGCGGCATCCTGGCTGTGCCCACAGATTCCAGTTATGCCTTGGTGTGCCACCTCGATGACAAAGCGGCCGCGGATCAACTGCGGCGCGTGCGCGGTGTGGACGACAAACACCACCTGACCTTGCTGTGCCGCGATTTGAGCGAATTGGCCAATTACGCCCGCGTGGACAACCGGCAATTCAAGTTGATCAAACAAGCCACGCCCGGCGCTTTCACCTTCATTTTGGAAGCCACCAAGGAAGTGCCCAGGCGGGTAAGCCACCCCCAACGCAAAACCATCGGTCTGCGCGTTCCGGCGCACCTTGTCTTGCAAGAGCTACTGACCCTGCATGGAGCGCCCTTGCTGGCCACCACCTTGATCCTGCCCGGTGAACAAGAACCCCTGAACGATCCGCAAGACATTCGTCTCCAACTAGAACACCACATTGCCGGCGTGATCGATGCCGGGGCCTGCGCGCTGGAACCCACCACGGTGATTGACCTGTGCGGCGATCAACCCGAGGTCCTTCGCCAGGGCCAAGGTGAAGTGGCGCGGCTCGGACTTTGAGTGCAGAGCATCTGAGAGAATCACCCTGTGGATATTTCAAACCTGATCCAAACTGTTCTCATTTACGCTTTGCCGGTGATCTTCGCTATCACCCTGCATGAAGCGGCGCATGGCTATGCGGCTCGACATTTCGGCGACCACACCGCTGCCTTGATGGGTCGGGTCACGCTCAACCCTTTTGCACACATCGACCCGATGGGCACGGTCCTGATGCCCTTGCTCTTGTACTTCAGCACTGGCGGCGCCTTTTTGTTTGGCTATGCCAAGCCCGTACCGGTTCGTTTTGATCAGTTGCACCACCCCAAGCGCGACATGATCTGGGTGGCATTGGCCGGTCCTGCGGCTAACTTGCTCCAGGCTTTGATGTGGGGCATCTTGCTGTATCTGCTGGTCGGCACGGGCATGAACGAGCGCTTCTTTTTGGAAATGTGCAAAGCCGGCATGCTGACGAATGTGGTGATGTTTGCTTTCAACTTGTTCCCTCTGCCCCCTCTCGACGGCGGCCGCATTCTGGTCGGGCTCTTGCCTTGGCGGCAAGCGATGTGGGTGGCCCGCGTTGAGCCTTGGGGGTTTTTCATCGTGATGGGGTTGGTCATCACTGGCGTGGTCAGCACCTGGTGGATGCAGCCCTTGATGCACATCACCTTCAGTGGCATTGAATGGGCGTTATCGCCTTTGGCCGCTGTACTGCCTTGAATATGGCGCTCTTGAATTTGGCTTTTTCTATTTGGCTCTGAAACCATGAACTCTGAACGCACCCGGGTGCTCACAGGCATCACCACCACCGGCACACCCCATTTGGGTAATTACGTCGGTGCTATTCGGCCCACAGTGCAGGCGAGTCGCAATCCGGCCACCGAAGGTTTTTACTTTCTGGCCGACTACCATGCCTTGATTAAATGCGATGATCCTGCTCGCATCCAGCGCTCCACACTGGAGATTGCCGCCAGTTGGATCGCGTCGGGCCTGGACCCCGAGGTCGTCACTTTTTACCGGCAATCGGACATTCCCGAAATTGCCGAATTGACCTGGTTCTTGACTTGCGTCATAGGCAAAGGCGTGCTCAACCGTGCACATGCCTACAAAGCCGCCGTCGACAAAAACCATGCGGCCCAGCAAGATACCGATACCGATGTCACGGCCGGTTTGTTCATGTACCCGGTGCTGATGGGTGCGGACATCTTGATGTTCAAGGCGCACCAGGTCCCTGTGGGTCGCGATCAAATCCAACACATCGAAATGGCCCGAGACATGGCGGCCAGCTTCAACCACTTGTACGGTGAGCACTTTGTCTTGCCCCAAGCGGTGGTGGAAGAGAACGTGGCCCTGCTACCTGGCTTGGACGGTCGAAAGATGAGCAAGAGCTACGACAACACGATCGCATTGTTTGCGCCCAGCGCGCAGATCCGCAAACAGATCAATGCCATCGTCACTGATTCACGCGCACCGGGTGAGCCCAAAGACACGCAAGGCAGCGCCCTGTTCCAGATCTACCAGGCCTTTGCCAGCGCCGAAGAGACGGCACAACTGGCCAAGGCCTATGCCGATGGCATCGCTTGGGGTGACGCCAAGCAGGTGGTTTTTGAGCGGGTCGATCGCGAAATCGCCCCCATGCGCGCCACCTATGAAGACCTGATGGCGCACCCTGACAAAGTTGAAAGCATTTTGCTAGCCGGCGCAGAAAAAGCCCGCCCCAAGTCGGCCGCTTTCATGGCGCAATTGCGCAGCGCTGTAGGCTTGCGCAGCGTATCCCAAACCGTGGGCACCGCCACCGCCAAAATTGCTAAAACCGTCACTGCCAATTTCAAGCAGTACCGTGAAAAGGATGGCCAGTTTTACTTCAAACTGGTCGATGCCCAGAACCAGGTCTTGCTGCAAAGCCATGGGTTCACTTCACCGCGCGAAGCAGGTCAGGCCATTGCCCAATTGCTGGAACAACCTCTTGCTGCCTTGAAAGAGTTGGCGCTTCAACTGGAAACATCAGCCATTGTGACCACCCAGGAACTCGTAGAAACGCTGAATTTGTTGCATGAAACCAGCAAAAAATAGACAAAACTCATTTAATTGAGAGTATTGGCTAAATTATGATTGCAGTATGATGAAGCTTGCTGTTATCCTCATACTTTAAGTTTAATTCACTTTTAAAACCATGACCGTCTATGTCATTGATGACCACCCCCTCATGCGCGATGCGATCACCATGTTGGTCCATCGTGTGCGTCCGGGTCTGAAAGTCGTATCCGTCCCCAAACTCAATGTGCTGGACTCCACAGTCGAAAGACAAGGCGTGCCTGAGTTGTTTTGTCTGGACTTGAAGCTGCCTGACACTTTGGGCTTGTCGGGTCTGCACACCATCAAAGCCAAGTACCCCACTGTACCTTTGGTCATCGTGACCGGCTCTGAGGCCACAGACTACGAAGCGGCTTGCCTGGAAGCGGGTGCCGATTTGTTCTTGGAAAAAGCCAGCAATCCCAATGTGATCATTGAAGGTCTGCGCAGCTTGCTACCCGCCGACGAAGCCACGGACAAAGCCGATGCGGCAGCCCCCGTGCCCACCAAATTGTCCAAACGTCAAAAACAACTGATCTTGATGCTGGACCAAGGCTTGAGCAACCGCGACATCGCCGACAAGCTGAGCATCAGTGAGCACACCGTCAAGGTCCACTTCTGGCGACTGTTCCGCCGATTGGGCGTCAACAGCCGCACTCAAGCATTGCACTTTGCGCGCACCAACGGGTGGTTGGGTATTTGATTCCAAAGGGGCTGCAATGCCCCTTTTTCAATCCTTCTTCTTTTTGTTGATGATGTCGGGCGTCACTGCGTCCAACACATTAACCGCGGTTTTAGCGCCATAAACCACGGCCGAGCCGGCAGCGTCGGCAATGGCCAAAATCGTACAGCCTTGCAAATTCATGAGCAGGATCAAGGCAAGCAGGCGTTTCATACGGTCTCAAATTCCTAATTCAGGTGACGCTTGAATTTTAGCCTTCAAGTTCACATCCCAAGCCCTTAGGCAATGGAGGCTTTGAAAAGAGCCCTTTGACTTGACATCTGTGTATGGATAAAAGTACGATCGTTCGATTCTTGCCAATGGGGCCAGAACGCCTGCCCTGCCAAAGAAACCCTCCGAATGACTGACGCATATTTGAACTTTGCCAACTCGACCTGGGGGTCCAAATTGGCCCAAGGGCTGGGCCTGCCCAAGCCTTGGGTTCTGGAGCGCCATGAGCCAGGCCAAGCCGTCATACAGGGCAGCATTTTGGTGGGCGGAACCGCTGACAGCGCTTTGCTGCATAGCTTGGCAAACATCTTCCAAGCGATCGGCGCTCAAACCCTAGCGCACCGTGAGTTACCTCAATGGATCGCACTGGCCAATCAGGCCGGCATGATGTCAGGGCGGTGGGGGCAAGAAGATCAACCGGGCGAGAAAGTCAAAGCCCTGGTCTTTGATGCCACCGGCTTGACGGACAGCACGCAATCAAGCGCGTTATACCAATTCTTCCACGACGCGGCTCGTTCGGTTCTGCCTTGCGGTCGGGTGGTCGTGCTTGGACGTGCGCCTGAACATTGCAGCTCAGCACGGCAAGCGACAGTGCAACGCGCATTGGAAGGCCTGACACGGTCCTTGGCCAAAGAACTCAAAAAAGCCATCACCGCACAATTGATTTATGTAGCGCCACAGGCTGAATTTGCGCTCGAGTCGACTTTGCGCTTCGTCTTATCGCCGCGCAGCGCCTATGTGTCTGGACAAGTCATACGCATCGGTCTACCCGTGACCGAGACCCTGATCACGATGGATTGGTCGCAACCCCTGGCCGGCCAGAAAGTCGTGGTCACTGGTGCATCGCGCGGCATTGGCGCGGCCATCGCGCAAGTCATGGCCAGTGAAGGCGCGCAGGTGATTTGTCTGGACGTGCCGCAAGCGCAAGAAGCGTTGCAAGCGGTGGCCTCGCAAGTGGGCGGCCGTGCATTGGCCTTGGACATCGCAGCACCGCATGCCGCGCAAACCTTGGTCGAGGCCGCACAGGCCGATGGGGGATGGGACGTGATCGTGCACAACGCGGGCATCACACGCGACAAAACCATTGCGAATATGAAGCCTCACTTTTGGACATCGGTGGTCGACATCAATCTGTCGGCGCAGGAACGCATCAACGACGCACTGGTCGACAGCGGTGCCCTGCGAAGTGGTGGCCGCGTGGTCTGCGTGTCCTCCATTTCCGGCATTGCAGGCAACGTGGGACAAACCAATTACGCCTTGTCCAAAGCAGGTGTGGTGGGCATGGTCAATAGCTTGTCACCAGTATGGGCAGAACGAGGCATCACGATCAACGCGGTGGCGCCGGGCTTTATCGAAACAGCCATGACCGCGGCAGTACCTTTTGCCTTGCGCGAAGCGGGCCGCCGCATGAACTCACTCAGCCAAGGCGGTTTGCCCGAAGACGTGGCGCAAGCCATCGCTTGGTTTGCCTCGCCTGCTTCGATGGGCCTGACTGGCAATGTGGTTCGCGTGTGCGGCCAAAGCATTTTGGGCGCATGAAGCCCGATGTCACTCATACCCACCTTTGAACTGAGCACTTCGCCGGGCCCATGGGCCAGCATGTGGGCAGTGCTGCGTGCGCAGCGCAAACGACCAGGTCCGGTGCAGGCTTTGAACCCTGTGCGCTGGGTGCGTCCCTCGGTCACTCTGGATGCGCAAGCTATCGCTGCTTATACGCGGGTGTGTGCCTGCCCTGAAGAGCAAGGCGTGCCCCTGTTGTATCCACAAATGCTGACCTTCCCGCTGGTCATGGCTTACCTCGCTTCGCCCGACTGCCCTTGGCCCGCCATGGGCACGGTGCATCTGGCCAATCATGTGCAGCAACACGCGCCCTTGCATGCGGGCGATGATCTGCGCATTGAGCTGCACAGTGGTCAGCTGCAAGCTCATGACAAAGGCCAAGTTTTCACCTTAGATTTTCAGGTGTTCAAGCAGGATCAATTGGTCTGGACCGCCACGCAAACGCTGTTGCGCTTGGGTGTGTCCCAAGCTGCAGGCACTCCCTATGAGAGTGCGGTAGAGGCCACACAAGCATTGTCTCTGCAAACCATGTGGAATGTAGGCAGCAATATCGGCAGACGTTATGGCCGGGTTTCGGGTGACATGAACCCGATTCACTTGAGTACGCTCAGCGCCAAGCTTCTTGGATTCCGGCGTGCCATCGCGCATGGCATGTGGACGCAGGCACGCGCTTTGTCGGCCATGTTGCCTAGGCAAGCCTTGACTCAAGCCGAAGTCCTGACGGAATTCAAAACCCCTTTGTTCCTGCCAGCGCGCGTTTCTTTGTGGAGTGCGCCTATGGGGCACGTAGCGCTGCGCCCGTCGGCCTTGTTTGAAGTTCGCAATGCGCGCGGTGACAAACCTCACCTGCGCGCCCGATTGAGTTACCAAGTGAAATGACAGCACACATGTACACGCCAGCTCCTGTTCGAAGGGTCGCCATCTTGGGTGGCAACCGCATTCCCTTTGCACGCTCCAACACCATCTATGCCAAAGCGAGCAACCAAGACATGCTGGTCAGCACCTTGCAGGGCTTGATCGATCGCTTCAACTTGCATGGCCTGCGCTTGGGCGAGGTCGTCGGCGGGGCGGTCATGAAACATGCGCGCGACTTCAACCTGGTGCGTGAGTCGGTGTTGTCCACCACTTTAGCGCCTGAAACACCCGCCTATGACATCCAGCAAGCTTGCGGCACGGGACTGGAGGCAGCCATGCTGGTGGCGAACAAAATTACCTTGGGTCATATCGAGTGCGGCATCGCGGGCGGCGTGGACACCACGTCTGACGCACCCATGGGCCTCAACGAAAAACTACGCAAAATACTGCTCCAAGTCAATCGTGCGCGCACAGCCGGGCAACGCTTGGGGGCTCTGTCGCAGGTTCGGCCGCAAATGTTGTTCAAGCCGACCCTGCCGCGCAATGGAGAACCGCGCACAGGGTATTCCATGGGAGAACATTGTGAATTGATGGCCGCGGAATGGGGCATTGCGCGCGAGCACCAAGACGCCTTGGCTTTGCGCAGCCACCAGAACCTGGCCAGTGCGTTTGAGCAAGGCTTCTTCAATGATTTAATGACGCCCTTCCAAGGCATCACACGCGACAACAACCTGCGTGCCGATTTGAGTATGGACAAGCTGCGCAGCTTGCGGCCTTGCTTTGACAAAAAAGTCCGCCCTGAACAAGGCACGCTGACACCCGGCAATTCGACACCACTCACCGATGGCGCATCGGCCGTACTGCTGGCCAGCGAAGACTGGGCTGCGGCACGGGGCTTACCGGTGCTGGCGTATCTGAGTTTCAGTGAAGTGGCTGCCGTTGATTTTGTAAACAAAAAAGAAGGCCTGCTGATGGCCCCCGCCTACGCGGTGCCACGCATGCTGGCACGCGCCAACCTGCGCTTACAAGACTTTGATTTTTATGAAATCCACGAAGCCTTTGCCGCGCAAGTCTTGTGCACGCTCAAGGCGTGGGAAGACCCTGAATTTTGCAAGACTCGTCTGGGTCTGGATCAGCCCTTGGGCGCCATCGACAGAGAAAAACTCAATATCCACGGCAGCTCATTGGCCGCAGGCCACCCGTTTGCCGCCACGGGCGGGCGTATTGTGGCCACACTGGCCAAAATGCTGGCCCAACGCGGTCATGGCCGCGGCCTGATCTCCATCTGCGCGGCCGGTGGGCAAGGCGTGGTCGCCATTCTCGAGCGCTGAACTTCATTGAGCTGATTTTACGTATTGCATAGAACCCATGATCACTTACAAAGCCCCCTTGCGCGACATGCGCTTTCTCTTGAACGAAGTGTTGGATTTTCCAAAGCACTATGCCAGCCTGCCGGGTGGCAGCGATGCCGATGTCGACACCGTGAACGCCATTTTGGAAGGCGCAGCCCAACTCTGTGAAGATGTACTCGCTCCACTCAATGCCTCGGGCGACAAGGAAGGCTGCCACTTTGACCAAGGCGTAGTGACAACGCCTCAAGGCTTCAAAGAGGCCTACCAACAATACCAAGCCGGTGGTTGGCAAGGCATTTCGTTTCCGGTCGAATACGGAGGGCAAGGCCTGCCCGCGTCATTGAATTTGTTCAAGGCCGAAATGATTGGTACTGCCAATTGGTCTTTTGCCATGTACCCCGGCCTGAGCGTAGGGTGCATCAACACCCTGCTGCGCTACGGAACCCCCGACCAAAAGAACCAGTACTTGCCTAAGTTGGTCTCGGGCGAGTGGTCGGGCACGATGTGCCTGACTGAGCCGCAATGCGGCAGCGATCTGGCGCAAATCACCACCAAAGCAGTGCCGCAGCCGGATGGCAGCTACGCCATGTCCGGCACCAAAATCTACATCTCGGCCGGCGAACACGACTTGACCGATAACATCATCCACATCGTGTTGGCGCGCTTGCCCGACGCGCCTGAGGGCACGCGCGGCATCTCTCTGTTTGTGGTGCCCAAAGTGTTGGTCGATGCCCAAGGCCAATTGACCGAACGCAACAGCGTACTCTGCGGTTCAATTGAACATAAGATGGGCATCCGCGCATCGGCCACGGCAGTCTTGCATTTTGATGCCGCCAAAGCTTTTTTGATCTCGGAGCCTAACCGCGGCTTAGAGGCCATGTTCACCTTCATGAACACCGCACGCATCGGCACAGCGATCCAGGGTGTTTGCCATGCCGAAGCCGCCTACCAAGGCGCACTGCCCTATGCGCTGGAGCGCCGCTCCATGCGAGCCTTGTCGGGCAAGAAAGAGCCCACACAAAAAGCCGATGCCTTGATCTGGCACCCCGATGTCCGCCGCATGCTGCTCACACAACGCGCTATCGCTGAGGGCGGCCGCTACATGGTCTACGATGCGCTCAAAATTGCCGATCACATGTTCCACGCCAGTACAGTAGGCGACGAAGCCAGCTACAAAACCAGTGACATGCGGCTGGGATTTTTCACGCCGATCCTCAAAGGCTTTTTGACGGAGCTGGGTCTGGAGGCCGCCAACTTGGGCATCCAGGTCTATGGCGGTCATGGCTATGTGCAAGACCACGGCATGGAACAAAATGCACGGGATGCACGCATTTCCACCTTGTACGAAGGCACCACAGGCATACAGGCGCTGGACTTGCTCGGCCGCAAAGTTTTATTGGCCAGTAAAGGCCAATGCGTGCGGGACTACACCGCCGACATGCTGAAATTTGCCAAGCCCTATTTGTTCAAGTCGGGGCCTTTGGGTGCCATGGCTCGGCGCTTGGCCTTGAAGGCACTGGAGTGGAATGTCATGACATTGGCCATCATGCTACGAGCCCCCAAGGACCGGGAATTGGTCGGTTCGGCCAGTGTGGACTACCTGATGTACAGCGGCTATGTGATGATGGCGCTGGCCTGGGCACAACAAGCTGCCACCGCACAAAAGCACTTGGACAGCGGTCAAGGCGCTGAGTCCCCTGAGTTCTATCGTGCCAAAATTCAGACTGCCGAGTTTTACTTTGCACGCTTGCTGCCGCGCACACATGGCCACCGCAAAGCGGCCCTGGCGTCCACCCATTCGGTGATGCAAATGGACAAAGACCACTTCGCTTTCAACTGAGGCGCCCCATGCAGAAACTCCACGACCACCCCGCACAGGTGCATGAAGTCGTGGTGGTCGGTGCTGGTTTTGCAGGCATTGGTGCGGCCATTCAACTGCAACAGATGGGGGCTGACTATGTCGTGCTGGAAAAAGCCGCCGAGATCGGTGGCGTCTGGCGTGACAACACTTACCCCGGCTGTGGCTGTGATGTGCCGGCCGCGCTTTACTCCTTCAGTTTTGCACCCAATCCACGCTGGAGCCGCTTGTTTGCCAAGCAAGCCGAGATCCGCGACTACACCGTCGAGACCGCTCGCCAATTCGGTGTGTTAGACCATGTCAGGCTGAACACCCACATGCAAGAAGCCCGCTGGAGCGATACAGAGTCGTGCTGGCACATACAGACGAACCAAGGCGTATTCAAAGCCCGTTTTGTCATCATGGCCTGCGGCCCGATGCACGTCCCCACACGACCCGCCATCGCGGGTTGGGACAGCTTTACAGGTCGGCATTTCCATTCCTCGCAATGGGACCACAGCTTGGACTTGAAAGGCCAGCGTGTGGCGGTGATCGGGACAGGCGCATCGGCAATTCAGTTTGTGCCTGAGATCGCCAAACAAGTGACCAGCCTGAGTGTGTTTCAGCGCACCGCACCTTGGGTCTTGCCCAAAATGGACATGGCCATCTCACCTGCATGGCAACAACGCTTTGCACGATACCCCCGTTGGCAGTCGGTGCTGCGAAAACTCCTGTACGCTCAATTCGAGTTGCTCAATAGCGGCTTGCGTTTTCCTTTCTTCGTCAGACGCTTGCAACGTACGGGGTTGTCGCACATCGCACGTGGCGTGAAGGACTCAGCACTTCGCCAGCGCTTGACACCAGACTTTGCCTTGGGTTGCAAGCGCATCTTGCTCTCGAACACTTGGTACCGTGCGTTGAGTCAAGCACATGTGCAGGTGCTCGGTGGCGTGCGTGAAATCCAGGGCCGCCGCTTGATCGATACCGAAGGCCGCTCGGCCGAGGCAGATGTGCTGATCTGGGCCACGGGATTTGAAGTGGCTCACCCACCGATTGCTCAGTCGATTGTGGGGGCCAGCGGTCAGCGTTTGTCCGAACGTTGGCAAGGCTCACCCCAGGCGTATTTGGGCACGATGCTGCCCGACTGCCCCAACCTCTTTTTGACGTTCGGCCCTAACCTCTACACCTATTCGTCGGCCTTTGTAATACTGGAGGCGCAACTGCGCTTCATCCGCTCAGCCTTGCAATTCGCTCGCCAGCACCCAGCGAGCACTTTGACGGTCGACCCCGATCGCTTGACGCACTACAACCAACAGGTGCAGAACGCTTTGCAGAAAACCGTGTGGAACAGCGGGTGCAGCAGCTACTTTCTAGATGGACAAGGTCGCAACACCACCAACTGGCCTTGGACCACGCTTTACATGCGCTGGCGTTTGCGTCGGTTCGATCCTCGCGAATTCATCGTGAAGCTCACTCCACCCGCGCCCACCATCCCCACCTGAGGCCAATCGTTATGAAACGCACACTCCTTATTGCCATGGCAATCTTGGTTTTGGGGGGCCTGATGCTGTTCGGGGCCCTGTGGTGGTGGCTGTCCGCCGTGCCTCAAGCGCGTGCCTTTGGGGCACCAACGCTGTCGCAATGGGTGCCGCAAGGTGTGCGCGAAGCAGGCCCGCCTGCTTCTGCGGTGTTGCCTGCGCCGGATGCGTTTCACACCATGCATGTGAACACCGTCAACAGCGACGAGTTGTGGACCGCCATCGCCCCCACCTTTGAGGCTGACTGGCTGGCGGAGACGGAGTTTTACATTGCCGAAGGCCCGACCTTTGACCGTGCCGGGCATGTGTATTTCTCGCCCAGTTGGAGCGGCGAAGATGTGTCGCTGGTCTCGCTCGATGGCGCCACGGGTAAGCGGCGCTGGAGCATTCCCGGTAAAGGCTCGGGCAGCGGTGCTCCCCTGATCCTCAACAATCCGGTGCGCTCGGGTGAACAATGGATCCTGCACAGCACCTACACCACGGCCATGGCTTTGCGCACGGATGGCACAGTGGTCTGGCAGACGCCGACGGGCCTGAAGTTGCCTGCACGCGTGCCTGGCGAACGCTCGCAAACCCACTTGTGGGGCATGAACTATCTGCCCGGCCGCGATGCGGTGGTGGGCGTGAGCATGGATGGCTTTGTCACCCTGTTTGACCGCACCAGTGGCAAAGCCTTGTTGAGCAAACCCTTCCAGTTGCCTGGTGCGCCTGCAGGGCGCATCGAAGCCCGCATCCCGAAATTACTAGCACGCTTGGCCAACCGCGAAACCACCGCGGCCTTTGGCCCCACCGAAGATGGGCTGGGTTTGTTTGACACCATCCTCGATGTGATTTATGGCAATGGCGTGAACGTGGCCAACTACTATGCGGTCGATCCACAAGACGACAGCATCGTGGTGGCGGCAACAGCCCCCGATGCCCAAGACGGTCAAACCGACGGTGTGTCACGCAACGGTGCCTTGTACCGGCTGCGCCTGGTGGACAGCGATCAGGGTACTCGCTTGGAGATCGCAGGTTCCTATTATTTTTCGGGCGGCACGGGCTCCACGCCTACCTTGTCGGCTAACGGCCAGTATGTGGTGGTCTCGGATGACAATGGCAACGTCATCACGCTGGATCGGCAATTCAAAGAGCTGTGGCGCTTGAATGTCGGCGACCAGGTTGCAGCTTCGGTCGCAGTAGCAGCCGATGGGCAAGAAATGTTTGCGGTCACCAAGGCCGATATTTTCAAACTGCAGCACAACGGCAAACAAGCCCGCATCGTATGGCGAGCTCAGCTCGATGCGTTTCCAGGCTTTCACAACTTCAATGCCCTCACGCCCACCATCGTCGCCAATGGCATCGTGGTCAGTGTGGGTGCGGGTCGGCAGTTGGGGCGAGCGCAAATTGGCACCCGCTTTGGCATGGCCTTGCTGGACAGGCAGACCGGTCAATTGCGGTGGTTCGCGCCTGGCCGAGAGGAATCGATCGCGGTCACCAGCATTGGACCAGATGGGGCGATTTATGTGGCCCATTCCCCTGTTCGGCGTGCGGTCGCACGTGGCCTTCTGGGTGATGCATTACCGCCTTTGATCGGCGGCATTCAGCGCTATCGCCCCACCCGTCAAGACTTACTGGCCCGCGATGCAGCTTGCGCGGCGGCGCAATTGGCGCTGCGCTGGCAAGGCACTGCGGCTGTGCACATTGCCTCACGGCGAGACGATGCCGCCCAAATCCAAATGCTGCTGCAACAAGCACGGACAGCCACCACCCGCGCACTCGAGCGCCAAGAAATCAGCCAAGCGCGGCATGCGGAACAGCAAATACGGTTTTCGCAACTGCCCGCAGTGTGGAGCCCTGTGGGTACAACAACCGCACAGGCCCTGTGTCAGGGCGCGCAGTGAATGAATGCCCGAAAATCTGAAGGCTTCAGTCGATCTTGATGTCGGCCTTGGTGATGATGGCACCCCATTTGCGGGACTCGCTGTCGATGAAGGTCTTGAACTTCGCAGCCGAACCACCACCGATGATCAAGCCTTGCTTGGCCATGTTTTGCTTGAAAGCGGCATCGTTCATAGCGACATTCACATCGGCATTGATGCGGTTGACCACATCGGCGGGTGTGCCTGCGGGGGCAAACAAACCGTTCCAGGCCAAGGCATCAAAGCCTGAAAAGCCCGACTCGGCCACGGTGAGCAAATCCGGGCGCGCTGCCAGGCGCTGCGGGCTGGTGACGGCGATCAACTTCAGGCGACCGCCTTGCACGAGGGACAGCAATGCAGGCTCCACCGCAAGCAAGGCCTGGGTTTCGCCTTGGG
>CANGKR010000013.1 GCA_947454355.1 Comamonadaceae bacterium | reverse complement strand
GGCTGGCAAAGGCAACTACGGCTTCAACGCTGCCAACGACACCTACGGCGACATGATCGAAATGGGTATTTTGGACCCCACCAAAGTGACACGCACTGCCTTGCAAAACGCAGCGTCTGTGGCCGCTTTGATGTTGACCACCGAATGCATGATCTCTGAAGCACCGAAAGACGAATCCGGTGCCGGCGGCATGCCTGACATGGGTGGCATGGGCGGTATGGGTGGTATGGGCGGCATGGGCATGTAAGTGCCTGGCCTACAAAGACCGGCAACGGTCTTTGACCTGCCACAAAAAACCCCGCGAATTTTCGCGGGGTTTTTTTATGCCCGCAGGATTTAGGGGTAGCCAGCCTATGATGGTGAAACACAATGCACCACAAGGTGCCAGGACAGGTCATGAGCTTTCAACTTCAACACGGCACGATGCTGCTGCGCTATGCGGGCATCAGCTTCATTTCGGGCGCAGTGAATCACGGTTTTTTCAGCGAAGAGCGTTCGCTGTGGACTGCGGCCATCGGCATGGTCTTGTTCGTGATGGGCGCGGTGATGGAGCATCGCCAAACCCCAGACAACCCGCAAGAGGCCAGCGGTTTATGGCGCACCCTGGTTCTGGGCTCCTTGTTGTCGATCGGCTTGGGCTTTTTCACAGGCGGCTTGCAGCACTTTCCGGACTCGCCCGCTCGCAGCGCGTGGGTTGTGCCGCTGGGCTTTGCGGTCTCCGTGTTCGCGCTGGCTTGGAGCAGCACTGCCGCATGGCAACGGACCGCCACGGTGTATGTGCTGGTGTTGGGCACCTTGGTGTCGGCGGGCAGTTGGGGTGCATGGCAATGGATGGCGCAGCACCCCGAATGGGCCGCCACGGGCCACAGCCATGATGCAGAGTCCGAAACCGTGGCGATGACCGCGCAGGTGGTCAGCCGCTCTGTCGAAGTGCGCATGGACGATCACATGCGGTTCACACCTTCATCGATCGACATTCAAGTCGGCGAGACGATTCGCTTTGTGGTGCACAACGCGGGAAAAACCGCGCATGAAATGGTCTTGGGCAGCGACGAAGACATTCGCGCCCACGCCCAAGCCATGCAACAGAGTCACGACCATGCGCACAACCCTGCGTCTGCTGCGGCCCTATCGGTGGCTGCGGGTCAAACCGGCGAGTTGGTGGTGAGCTTTCCCAGAGCGCAAAGCCTGCAAATGGCTTGTTTGATTCCAGGCCACTACGAAGCGGGTATGCGTGGGCGCATCCAAATAGGGACTGCGTTAGCCGCCCCTGCTGCTGCGCACGACCACAGCACACACAAACATTGACGGTCAGCGGATACGCGACAGCAACGCAGCGGTCGAGGCGTCCAGACCCGAGGCATCGCCAGAGACGATGCGGGCATGGATGTCTTTAGCCAGTACCTTGCCCAGCTCCACGCCCCACTGGTCAAAGCTGTTGATGCCCCAAACCGCACCACTGACGAACACGCGGTGTTCTTGCAAAGCAATCAGTGCGCCCAGACTGGCAGGCGTGAGTTCATCGAGCAGCAAGAAGGTGCTGGGCCGGTTGCCCGTGAAATGTTTGTGACCGCCGGCATCGGACTGACCGAGCATCAACGCTTGCGCTTGCGCGATCACATTCGCCAGCAGCAGCTCGTGGTGATCCTTCAAATGGTGCGTGGGCTTTTTAACGGCGATGAATTCCATCGGCACGATATCGGTGCCCTGATGCAGCATTTGAAAATAGGCGTGCTGCCCGTTGGTGCCCGGTTCGCCCCAGAGCACGGGTGAAGTGCCGTAAGGCAGCGCCTGGCCTGCGCGGTCCACGCGCTTGCCATTGCTTTCCATCTCCAGCTGCTGCAAGTAAGCGGGCACACGGCGCAAAGCGCTGTGGTAAGGCGCAATGCTTCGGCTGGTGTAGTGCAAAAAGTTGCGATACCAAACATCCAGCAAACCCAAACGCACTGGCAAGTTGCTCTCGAGTGGCGCAGCCTGGAAGTGCTGGTCCATCGCATGCGCTCCGGCCAGTAAGTCTTTGAAGCCCTGCGCCCCTATGGCGATGGCCACAGGCAGACCAATGGCCGACCACATCGAATAACGGCCCCCCACCCAGTCCCAAAAACCAAAGGTCGTGGTGATGCCCATCTCGGCAGCAGCGCTCACGTTGGTGGTCAAGGCCGCAAAGTGACGCGCCACTTCTTGACCGCCCTGCCCATGGAACCAAGCCAAGGCTGAGCGGGCATTGGTCATGGTCTCGATGGTGGTGAAGGTTTTGGAAGCCACCAAAAACAGCGTGCTCTCGGCCTTCAAGCCTTGGAGCACACTGGCCAGTTCGTGACCATCCACATTCGAGACAAAGTGAAAACGTTTGCCCGGCATCACAAAGTCCTGCAAGGCCAGTACGGCCATTTGCGGACCGAGATCCGAGCCGCCGATGCCGATGTTCACCACATCGGTGATCTGTGCGTCAGCTCGCACTTGTTCGGCATAGCCCAGCATGGCATTCAGGGTGGCGTGCACTTGCGACAAAGGCTCGGCCAAGGCGCCCTGCAAACTGCCCGCTGGCTGGCGCAGCAACCAATGCATCACTGCGCGGTCTTCGGTCACATTGATGTGCTCGCCGCGGAACATGGCGTCGCGATGGGCCGCCAAGCCAGTCTGCTGTGCCAGAGCCAGCAGCAGGGCTTGGGTGGCCGCATCCACATGATTTTTGGACAGATCGGCAAACACATGCGGTGCGCTTTGGCTGAAGGCCTGCGCTCGCTGGGCATCGTTGGCAAAAGCGGTGCGCAAGTCAAAGCCCGCAAAGCCTTGCGCATGCGCCTGCAATTGCGGCCAAGCCGATGTGTGGTCACAGCGCATGTCAGGCCTTCATCAAGACTTCGAGTTTGACGGCATCGGCGCAAAAAGCGCGAATGCCTTCGGCCAGTTTTTCGGTGGCCATCGCGTCTTCATTGAGCGCCAAGCGGAAAGTCGCTTCGTCATATGTGATGGCCGGCAAGTCCAAAACCTTGGCGGCTTGCGCATCCAAGCCAGCTTGCAAAGGCGCGTCCGTGGCGGCCAGTTGGGCCAGCAGTTCGGGACTGATGGTCAATAAATCGCAACCGGCCAAGGCGGTGATCTGCCCGACGTTGCGGAAAGATGCCCCCATGACCTCGGTGGCGATGCCGTGCTTTTTGTAGTGGTTGTAAATCGCTCGGACCGACTGCACGCCAGGGTCGTTCGGGCCCGCGATGGCGGCCTCGTCCCAGGCGGTGCCGGCCGTCTTTTTGTACCAGTCGTAAATACGGCCCACAAAAGGAGAGATCAATTGCACCCGGGCCTGGCCGCAGGCGACCGCTTGGCAAAAGGCGAACAAGAGCGTGAGGTTGCAACGGATGCCTTCGCGCTCGAGTTCGGCTGCGGCTTGAATGCCTTCCCAAGTGGAGGCGATTTTGATCAGCACCCGCTCGCGAGCAATGCCCTGGGCTGCGTACAAAGCCATGATGCGGCGTGCCCGCGCCACGGTGGCTGCGGTGTCGAAACTCAATCGCGCATCGACCTCGGTGGACACGCGGCCGGGAATGGTTTGCAAAATCTCGCAACCAAAGCGCACCAGCAAATGGTCCATCACCACATCGAGCGGCTGACCAGGATGCGCCGCTACCGTTTGCGCCAGCAAAGGCGCGTATTCGGGCTTTTGCACCGCCTTCAAAATCAAAGACGGATTGGTCGTTGCATCTTGCGGCTGGAACTGCGCCAGTTGCTTGAAATCACCGGTATCGGCCACCACGGTGGTGAATTTTTTGAGGGCTTCGAGTTGATTCATGCTGATTTTTTGAAAGTGACGCTTGAATTATCAATGAAATAAAGTTACATTACAAACCAAATTTTATGTAACTCAACAACTTCATGGCTTTTGATCTCGTATTTTTTGGGGGTACCGGCGACCTCGTGTGGCGCAAACTCATGCCGGCTTTGTTCCAGGCTTACCGTCATGACACCTTGCCCGACAACGGGCGCATCATCGGCGTCGGTCGCGACGATTTGACCGACGAGCAGTACCGCCAACTCATCCAAACCCGGTTTGAACAGGTCGATGGCGCCAAGCGCCCCAACAGTGAAGAGTTTGCCCGCTTTGCGCAGCTGCTGTGCTACGTGCGCATGGATTTGTCGCAACCGGCCGCTTATGCAGCTTTGGCGGCCCGCCTGGCCGAGCGCGAAACCGACCATGTGGTGATGTACCTCTCGACCGCGCCCAGCCTGTTCACCACCGTCTGCGAGCAGCTGGCCGCATGTGGCCTGAACACCCCGAAAACCCGCATCGTGCTGGAAAAGCCGCTGGGCCACGACTTGGCGTCCAACCGCGCCATCAACAAAGCGGTGGGCCAGGTGTTCAAGGAAGAGCAGATCTTTCGCATCGACCACTATCTGGGCAAGCCTTCGGTGCAAAACCTGTTTGCCATGCGCTTTGGCAATGCCTTGTTTGAGCCCCTGTGGCGCCGCGAGCACATCGCCAATATCCAGATCACCATGGCCGAAGAGCTGGGCGTGGAAAAACGCGGCGGCTTTTACGAGACCACGGGCGCCCTGCGCGACATGGTGCAAAACCATGCCTTGCAACTGCTGTGCGCGATCGCCATGGAGCCCCCCATCAATGCGCATGCCGATGCCATTCGCGATGAAAAACTCAAGGTCCTGCGCTCGCTCAAACGCTGGACACCCGAGACCTTGACGCAGCACGTGGTGCGCGGCCAGTACGCGGCGGGCAATGTCGATGGCAAGGCGGTGCCAGGCTACCTGGACGAAGCGGGCGTCAACCCGCAAAGCCACACCGAAACCTTTGTAGCCCTGCGCACCGAGATTGCCAACTGGCGCTGGGCGGGCGTGCCCTTTTACATCCGCACCGGCAAGCGCATGGCCTCGCGCGAAGCGCACATTGAAATCAATTTCCGCAGCACGCCGCACGATATTTTCAAAAACCCGGCGGGCCAGTCCAACACGCTGGTCATCCACCTGCAGCCCAAAGACGGGCTGGAGCTGCACCTGTTTGCGCAAGGGCAAAGCAAGCGCAACGCCCACACCAACATGCTCAGCCCGGTGCATCTGGACCTGGACTTTGACAAGCGATTTGGCAGCCAACGTGTGGGCGCCTACGAGCGTTTGTTGCTGGATGTGCTGGACGGCCGCTTGAACCTGTTTGTGCGCAGCGATGAACAAGAAGAAGCCTGGCGCTGGGTGGAACCCATCTTGGAACACTGGAGCGCAGACACCCAAGGCCCACGACCCTATGCTGCAGGCACTTGGGGCCCCAGCGCCGCCAGTGCCATGATTGCCCGCGACGGCTTTTGCTGGAGCGAAGAAACCTGAATTTGGAGACACCCATGCTCGACCGGATCAAAGCCTCTTTGCCATCACTGGCCCCTGCAGAACAGCGCGTGGGCAAACTGGTGCTGGCCGATCCCCGCGGTTTTGCCAACTTGCCCGTCAGCGAATTGGCCGATCGCGCCCACGTGAGCAAACCCACCGTGGTGCGCTTTTGCCGCAGCATAGGTTATGACGGTTTATCGGACTTCAAACTCAAATTGGCCGGCAGTGTGAGCGAGGGCGTGCCCTTCATCCACCGCAGCGTGGACGCCGACGACAAGACCAGCGACATTGCCGTCAAGGTCATCGACAACACCGTGGCGGCCTTTTTGAAATACCGCAACGACGCCAGCTTTTTTGCTTTGGAGCGTGCCGCCACCGCGCTGGCCGAAACCTCGCAAAACGGCCGACGCATCGAGTTTTATGGCGTGGGCAACTCGGGCATCGTGGCGCAAGATGCGCAGCACAAATTTTTCCGTTTAGGCCTGAACACCATCGCCTACAGCGACGGACACATGCAGGTCATGAGCGCCTCGATGCTGCAAGCGGGCGACTGCGTGGTGGTGATTTCCAACTCCGGCCGCACCCGCGATCTGATGGACGCTTGCGACATCGCACGCAAATGCGGTGCGACCACCATCGTCATCACCTGCAGTGGCTCGCCACTGGCCAGTGCGGGCCACATTCACCTGACGGCCGATCACCCTGAGGGCTTTGACAAGTACAGCCCCATGGTCTCGCGCTTGCTGCATTTGTTGATCATCGACATCTTGGCCACCACGGTGGCATTGCGCATTGGCGAACGTTTGCAGCCTTTGCTGCGCGACATGAAAAACAATTTGCGCAGCAAACGCTACACCTGAATCAACCCTTCAACCCACCTTGCGTCAGGCCGCCAATCACCCGTTCCTGGAACAAGGCGATCAACAAAGCCACCGGGATGATGGTGACAATCAAGGCCGCGCTGATGAGCGGCCATGGGAAGGTGTACTCCCCTTGGTACATGGCAATGCCCACGGGTGCCGTGCGCATGGCGGCACTGGCATTCAAGGACAAGGCGAGCAAAAACTCATCCCAGGCGTTAACGAAGGCCAAAATACCCGCGGTGAACACGCCCGGCGCTGCCAATGGAATCACCACATGCCACAAAGCGCCAAAGCGCGAGCAGCCGTCGATCATGGCGGCGTTCTCCAGGTCTCGGGGAATGCTCTGGAAAAAACTGACCAACACCAAGGTGCACACCGGCAAGTTCAAGACGGTGTAGGGCAGGATCAAGGCCGTGTAGCTGTTGAGCAAGCCCAGGCTGCGCATGATCTCGAAAATCGGCACCAGCAAGGCAATCAGCGGGAACATGCTGGACGCCACAATGGCCGTCAAGATCCATTGGCGGTAACGTAAGTTCAAGCGGGCAATCGCATAGGCCGCGCCCGTGGCCACCAGCAAAGACAGCAGAGTGGACAGGCTGGCCACGATCAAGCTGTTGCTCAGGTAGTGCAGCAAGGGTTGCTCGGTGAAGGCATGCTGGTAATGCATCAGTGTGGGGCTGTGGGGCCACCAGGTGATGGGCTTTTGCACCAACTCGGCTTCGGGCTTGAGTGAGGTGAACAAAATCCACAACACCGGAAACACACCGTTGAACACGATCCAGCACGCAGCAAACAGGCGCAGCCGCCCGGAGGTCCACAAGTTGTTCATGCTTGCTTTCCGATTTGCCGCAAATACACGGCCGTGACCAACATCGACATCAGGAACATGAACACTGCCAGCGCAGAGCCGTAGCCCAGGTCCAGGTAATCGATGGTGGTTTTGTGAATCAACATGGCCAGGGTTTCGGTGCTGCTGCCCGGGCCGCCCTTGGTCATGGTGTAGGGGATGTCAAAGGTTTGTAAAGCGGTCAAGGTCCGGAAAATCAAGGCCACCACAATGCTGGGCACCAACAAAGGCAGGGTCACTTGCCAGAACTGCTGCCAGCGCGTGGCGCCGTCCACTTGCGCGGCTTCATAAAGCGAGCGGGGGATCATTTGCAAGCCGGCCAACAAAATCAGCGCCATGAAGGAGCTGGTTTTCCAAATGATGGTCAGGCAAATCGCGGCCATCGCCCATGAGGGGTCGAGCAGCCACATGGTGGGTTCGCGCACGCCGAGCATACGAAACACGTCGTTCACAATGCCATAGTCGGTGTGAAAAAACCAGGCAAAAATCAAACCGCAAAAACTCAAGGGCAAAGCCCAGGGCAGCAACAGGGACAACCTGACCACCCATTTGTAGCGAAACGGCAAATTGGCCAACAAGGCCAAGCCCAGCCCGACCACCAAGGCGCCGGGTACGGTGACGACGGTGATCAACAAGGTGTTGCGGGCAGCGTGCCAAAACTCCTTGTCTTTCAGCGCGTCTTCAAAATTGCGCAAACCGACAAACTCGAGCGCACGGGCACCGCCGCTCAATTGCATGTCAAAAAAGCTGGTGTAGATCAATTTACCCACGGGGTAAATCACGATCAAAGCAATCAGAAAAAACGCTGGCGCCAGCAGCAGCAGCGCCAGCGTTTTTTCCGAGGGGTCACGCCAAGACTTCATCAGCTCAGCGCATGACCCGTGACAAACGGCTGTCAATGTCAGCCACAGCATCGGCAGGGGTCTTGGTGCGGGCCAAAGCAGCATTGGTGTTGGTGCGCACCACGTCGCTGACCTGACCATACTGGCTGCTGATCGGACGGGCTTGACCGGCAATGATCACGTTAGCGGCGTCCTTGAACCAAGGCGCTTGCTTGAGCACAGCAGCGTCGTTGTACACGCTCTGGAAGACGGGCAACAAGGAGCCTTCGACGGCCAAGAACTTGCTGGCGTCCGGTGTGCTCATGTACTTCACCAAGTCAGCGGCAGCTTGCTTGTTCTTGCTGAACGCGCTCACGGCCCACTGCCAGCCACCCACGCAGGTAGCGCTCTTACCGCCTGCCATGGCGGGTAAAGGCATCACGCCGACTTTGCCTTTGACCTGGCTGTCAGCCGCGTCTTTGAAGACGTCCCAGGCAAAGCCCCAGTTGATCGCGAACAACACCTGACCGGCTTTGAACTCATTGACGGTGATGGGGGTGGTCACTTCGGCGATGTTCTTTTTCATCACGCCGCTGTCGACCATCTTCAACCACATGTCCAGGCCCTTGACGGCCGTGTCTTTGTCCAGCGTCAACTTGCCAGCGGCATCGTTGAACTGCTTGCCTTGGCTCCAGTAGGGCAGCAAGAAGGTGCACACCGCGCCTTCGATCGGTGCACCCTGGATGCTCAGGCCTTGCAGGTTGGGGTTCTTTTCAGCGTCCATGACTTTCTTGGCCGAAGCGGCCAATTCGTCCCAAGTCTTGGGCTCTTTGATGCCGTGCTTTTCGAGCAAGTCTTTGCGGTAGTACATGAACATCGCATCGGCAAAAGCGGGCATGGCGGCTACTTTGCCGTTGACCAAGTTGGCTTGCGAATACACAGGCAAATAGGGCTTGAGGGCTTGTGCGCCGCCCACATAACTGTCCAAAGGCTCCAACCAGCCGGCATTGAAATACTGGGCCGGGTTGACGATGTCGATCATGTAGATGTCGATGGCCGTGTCCTTGGCGTTGAGCACGGTGCTCAGGTACTGGCGCTGCAGTTCGCTGGTGGCGCCGCCGGTTTCAATCTCGATGGTCACGCCAGGGTTCTTGGCCTGGTAGCTGTCAAACAGTTTGCGCATCAGATCGGGGCGCTGGTTCTGGCCGCCAGAGAAGACGCGCAGTTTGGTTTCTGCGGCGGCGGGCAGGCTGATCAAGCCGACCGCCAAGCACAAGGCGGTGGTCAGGGCGCTGATGGATTGTCCAAAGAGTCTGCGTTTCATGGTGTGTCTCCAGTGTTGTGAAAGGGATGGGGAAAGGAATTCAAAGTGCCAGACCGCTGTCGGCATCGAAAAATTGTAAGTGGTTGGCGTCAAAGAACAGATCGCATGCCGTGCCAGGTGGTAAACGGAAGTCAGGGCTCAAGCGGGCCGTGAGTTCTTGCTGGCCGATTTTGAAGGTGGCCAGGGTCTCGGCGCCCAAGGGCTCGAGCAAGACAATTTCTGCTCGCACCTGAATGTCTTGCTCGGTCTCGCGGGCAACCCGGCAGTTTTCGGGTCGCAGGCCCATTTTCAGGGCAGACGGTCCGCGCAAAGGTGCCAGCCTGGATACGGGCAATGCCACGATCTGGTCGTCGACCCACAACTGACCGTCTTGAAGCCGCGCATTCATCAGGTTCATAGCCGGGGAGCCCATGAACCCGGCCACAAACAAAGCTTGGGGTTGGTTGTAAATTTGATCAGGCGAGCCGTACTGCACCACATGGCCGCCGTGCATCACGGCAATTTGGTTGGCCAAGGTCATGGCCTCGACCTGGTCGTGCGTGACGTAGATGATGGTCGCGCCCAAGCGCAGGTGCAGCTTTTTGATTTCGGCTCGCATCTCGCCGCGCAGTTGCGCGTCCAGATTGGACAAGGGCTCGTCGAACAAAAACACTTTGGGCTGACGCACGATCGCGCGACCAATCGCCACACGTTGGCGTTGCCCGCCCGACAAGGCAGCAGGTTTGCGGTCCAGCAGATGTTCGATTTTCAGCAGTTTGGCCGCGTCCATGACCCGTTGCTGAATGACCGCTTCAGGTTCCTTACGCAGGCGCAGGCCGAAGGCCATGTTTTCAAACAAGGACTTGTGCGGGTACAGGGCGTAGTCCTGAAACACCATGGCAATGTCACGGTCACGCGGCGGCAAATCATTGATGCGCACGCCATCGATCAAGATGTTGCCTTGCGTCACGGTCTCCAGGCCCGCCACCATGCGCAGCAATGTGGACTTGCCGCAACCCGAAGGCCCGACCAGGACCACGAATTGCCCGTCAGAAATGCTCAGGTTGATGCCGTGCAGAACCTGGTTCTGTCCGTCATAACTTTTGACAACGTTTTGGAGTTCTACATGCGCCATGGATCAGCTTTCGAAGGCCGATAGTACGCCAAACTGGCGATTGGCGTAGGCCAAGCCCCGCCCTTCTTGGGTGCCGTAACCGGTCACTTCACCGATCAAAATGTCATGGTCTCCGGCAGTCACCACCTGGGCCAAACGGCATTCAAACCAAGCCACCGTGTCTTGGAGTTTGATGTTCTTTTGCGCCGTACGCTCGCTGCGCTGGTTGGCAAATCGCTCAGCCTGTGAGCCTGAGGCAAAGCGCATGGCCGTGTCTTTTTGATCGGCTTGCAACACGTTCACCAAGTAAGTGCCCGATTGGGTGAAGGCCTGATGACTGGCCGCTTCCTTGCGGATGCTCCACAGCACCATGGCAGGTTCCAAAGAAACGGTATTGAAGGAGTTGCAGGTCATGCCCCAGTCCTGGCCTTCAAAATGGGTGGTCACCACCGTCACCCCTGTGGTGAAGCGGCTCATGGCTGTTTTGAGGGTCATGGCACTTCCTTGCCGGCCGCCAATGTCCACAACGCATACCAGGTTTCCAGGTCCAGCTTGACCTTCAAGGCATCACCCAGACGGCCAATGCGATCGAGCTGATTGGTGCCCACCACCGGCACGATGCCTGCGGGATGGGCCATCAACCAGGCAATCGCCACCGCATCGATGTCCACGCCTTGTTCTTGGGCGATGCGCTGCAAGGCCGGACGCAGGCGTACGGCCACAGGATCGTTGCCAAACAAGCGCCCGCCGCCCAAAGGCGACCAAGCCATAGGGCGAATGTGATGTTGCTGGCACTGGCTCACGGAGCCGTCTAAAAACGCATGCTGCGCCAACAAGCTCAACTCCAGCTGGTTGGTCACCAGGGGCGTTTGCATGGCCGATTGCAGCAAGTCAAAATCCGTGACTGAAAAATTCGACACACCCGCTGCAGCGATCTTGCCTTCTTTGACCAACGCGTCCAGGCAAGCGCCTGTTTCATGGGCGTTCATGAACGGGTCGGGGCGGTGGATCAGCAAAGCGTCCAGGCGCTCCACGCCCAAGCGCTTGAGTGAGTTGTCGACCGAGTAGCGGATGTGCGCTGGGCTCGTGTCGTAGTGCTTGACGCGGCGATCCGGATATTGGCTTGAGATCAGCTTGATGCCGCACTTGCTCACGATTTGCATCTGCTGCTTGAGGCTGGGCTTGAGTTTCAAGGCTTCGCCAAACAAGGCTTCGCAGCGGTAATCGCCGTAGATGTCAGCGTGATCGAAGGTGGTGATCCCCAAGTCCAGGCAGCGCTCGATTTTGGTCAAGGCGGTTTGAGCCGAAGTATCTGCACCGTCGGCCATGCGCCAGGCGCCATAAACCAGGGCGCTGAAAGGCGAGACGTTTTTGTGAAAAGCAATCGAGGGGATCAACGGCGGACTCCTTGTCCTAAGGGGGTTGCAGGGGTTTGCGCGGGCACACGGCCGTAGGCGTGGGGCATCGAGCAGGTTTTGAGATGGGGTAGTACTTTTTCGCCAAAAATCCGGCACTCGTCCAGATGCGGGTAGCCCGAGAAGATAAAGGCACGGATGCCCATTTTTTGATAGTCCTCAATTTTGCTGAGGATCTGGTCCACGCTGCCCACCAGGGCGGCGCCGCAGCCCGAGCGGGCACGTCCCACGCCGGTCCACATGTTGGGCTCGACATAGCCATGCTCGTCGGCCAACGCCAGGTTTTGCGTTTGGATCGACACGCCAAAGTTCTTCGCGTCCAATGCACGCTCGCGAATTTTGCGACCGATGTCGTCGTCCAGTTGCGAGACGAGTTCTTCGGCGTACTCCTTGGCTTCGATTTCAGTTTCGCGCACGATCATGTGCACTCGCAATCCGTAATCGATCACGCGGTTGTAGTGCTGGGCACGGGCATGCACCGTGCGCATGCGGTTGGCCAGTTCTTCTTTTTTCTCAGGCCACATCAAATACACGTCGCAATGCGCCGCGCACAGGTCCACGGCTTCAGGCGAATAGCCACCAAAGTACAACAAGGGCCCGCCTTGTTGATAAGGCTTGACCGGGTCGGTGGACAAATTCTGGAAGTTGTAAATCTCGCCTTGGTAGTTGATCGTGTCTTGCGTCCAGGCCTGCTTGAGGATCTCTACCACCTCTTTGGAGCGGCGGTAGCGGTATTCGTTGGACGCGGTTTCTCCGGGAAAGTCGGATGAAATCACATTCAAGATCAAACGCCCTTGGAGCATGTGGTCCAGCGTGGCCACGGTACGCGCCAGCATGATGGGCTGCATTTCACCGCAGCGAATCGCCGCCAAAAAATTCATGCGCTCGGTCAAGGGGGCCATGCCGGCCACAAAGCTCAAGGTGTCCTGACCAACCTGATAGGAAGAAGGGCACAAGATATTGCGAAAGCCCAGTTGATCGGCGGTTTGAGCGATCTGGCGGGTGTTTTCCCAGCTGCTTCGCAAGTCGCCATCGGGCACGCCCAGGTGGCGGTAATCGTCAGAGCACAGGGGTGCAAACCAAGCGACTTCGGCGCTGTCGAGATGCTGGCTTTTAACAGGGACAACAGACACAATGGCTCCTTAACATTCAAATTTTCATTTGTCTTTGCTATAGTTCAACAAATGTAGGAATAGTGAAGGACTTTGTCAATGCCTATTTCCCCCGATGCCGTACAACTCACGCCCGCCAAGTCGCTGCCGCTGTTTTTGCGGCTGGCGGAAGTGCTGGCGCGGGGCATTGGCGCGGGGCATTACCAAGCAGGCGAGCGGCTGCCGCCTGAGGCCGAATTGGCCGTCAGCCTGAGCGCCTCGGTGGGCACCGTGCGCAAAGCCCTGGCCCTGCTCGAGTCGCGCGGCATGCTCGAGCGCAAACAAGGCTCTGGCACTTACGTGCGTGGGCGCAAGCAAGTCGATGCTTCAGCTCGCAACATCTACGAATTTTTCAGGCTCGAACTCGAAGGCGGTGGCGGCTTGCCTTCGGCCTTGCTGATCGATCTGCAAAAAGTCCGCAAACCCGCAGCCATTCCAGCCTTTGGCGGTGGTGCCACCACGCATTGCTACCGCGTCAGGCGCTTGCGGTTTCTGGACACATCGCCTGTGGCAGTTGAAGAAATCTGGTTCGATGCGCGGCACCGCGACGGCCTCACGATGGCCCAGCTCGATGAGGCGCTCTACCATTTCTACGAAACCGAATTGGGCTTTTGGATTGCTCATGCCGAAGACCGGCTCAAAGTCGGCGAGGTGCCGACTTGGGCGCCCAAGCCCTTTGCGCTCGCACCCGGGATGCCCTGCTGCAAGATCGAGCGCAAAGCATGGAGCAGCAGCGGCTTGCTCGAAGAATTTTCAACCACCTGGGTGGACACCCGCTTGGCCCACTACATGGCGCGGTGGTCTTAAATAAACCTCTCCAGAAAGACATTGATGAAAGCAAACACTTTGCGCTACGGCATGATCGGCTGCGGCATGATGGGCCAGGAACACTTGCGCAACATGGCCTTGCTGCCACAGGCCCAGGCCGTGGCCATTTACGAACCTGATGCCGGCATGCGTGCTGCCGCGCTGGCACTGGCGCCGCATGCACGGGCCGTGGACAGCATGGAAGCCGTGATCGATGCGGCCGATGTGGACGCCCTGGTCATCACCAGCCCCAACTTTTGCCATGCCGATCAACTGCTGGCCATAGCCGCACGCCGCCCTTTGCCGGTGCTGGTCGAAAAGCCCGCCTGCACCGATCTGGCTTCGGTCTCGCGACTGCGCGACATGCTGCGCCAAACCCAGCAGCCGATCTGGACGGCCATGGAATACCGCTACATGCCCCCGATCACCGAGTTGGTCAAACAAGTGCATGCGCAAACCGTCACCGGCTCGGCGGTGATGCTGTCGATCCGCGAACACCGCTATCCGTTTTTGGAAAAAGTAGGCGACTGGAACCGCTTCAACAAAAATACGGGCGGCACCTTGGTGGAAAAGTGCTGCCACTTTTTTGACCTGATGCGCTTGATCATGCAAGCCGATCCGATACGCTTGTTCGCCTCAGGCGGACAAAACCACAACCACAAGGACGAGTCTTACCCCGAAGGCCGTCCCGACATCATCGACAACGCCATGGTGGTGCTGGACTTTCCAGGCGGACGCCGCGCGATGCTGGAGTTGTGCATGTTTGCAGAAGGCTCGCGCTACCAAGAAGAAATTTGCGTGGTTGGCGCCCAAGGCAAGATTGAATGCAAAGTGCCCGGGCCGACACGCTTTTGGCCAGCAGACACTTTGGGCGAGCCGCCCGTGGCGCAATTGATCGTCAGTCCGCGGCATCCCGCGGGCCCACGCACGCTGGACATTCCGGTAGACCCGCAGCTGTTGGCCGCAGGCGACCACAACGGTTCCACTTTTTATCAACACCAAAAATTCCTCGCGGTCTTGCAAGGCCAAGGCCAGGTCGAAGTCAGCCTGGCCGATGGTCTGGCTGCGGTCGTGATTGGCTTGGCGGCAGAACACTCGGCAAAAACCGGTGAAGTGGTGGATCTCACCCAAGGACCCTGGAGTTTGGTGTAAGCTGAGTTATGCACTCAGGGCGTCTATCTGTCATGGTTTCAGGGCTCGCTTGCAGCCTGGCGCTGCTGGGTTGTGCCACGCCAACTGGCCCAGGAACTGTCGCGGCCAACGCCCAACCCCTGGCGGCACCACAAGCCTTTCGCACCTGGACTCCCGCCGATCAACAACGCTGGTCGCCGGTGGTGTTTCCGGGCAAACAGCGCACCAGCTACCAACTCGCACAGCACGATCTGCGCTCGGGCACGCAAGCCGACGCCCACAGTGCGGTGAGCATGCTGCGCCAATCGGTGCATGTACCGCCCGATCAATTGGGCGCTTTGAAATTTTCTTGGCATGTGCCGGCCCTGATCGATGGCGCCGATATGGGCTTGCGCGATGCCGACGACTCTCCCGTTCGGGTGGTGCTGGCTTTTGAAGGCGATCGCAGCCAGTTTTCAGCCCGCAATGCGATGCTCAATGAATTGTCGAGAGCCTTGACCGGAGAAGAGATGCCCTACGCCACCCTGATGTACGTCTGGTGCAACCACCGGTCCGTGGGCTCGGTGATTGCCAATCCGCGCACAGACCGCATCCAGAAAATCGTGGTCGAGTCCGGCCCGCGTCAACTGATGCGCTGGCAGGATTACGAGCGCAACATCCGGGCAGATTTCGAAAAAGCATTTGGCGAACCTCCCGGCGCCTTGGTGGCCATTGGCCTGATGACCGACAGCGACAACACCCGCAGCAGTGCACGTGCCTGGTATGGTGACGTTCAGTTGGTGCGAGCCACCACGCCACCTTGAACCCGTGCACACCTTTTAAACCCCATGCTTGCATTCATTTTCCAGCGACTCCTCCAGGCCGTGATCGTCATGGTCACCGTCGCCTTCATTGCATTCCTGTTGTTTCAATACGTAGGCGATCCGATCGTGTTTTTGTTGGGCCAGGATGCCCGGCCTGATCAAATCCAAGAGTTGCGCTCGGGTCTGGGTCTGGACCAACCGTTTTTTGTGCAGTTTTGGCGCTTTTTGCACAACGCGGTGCAAGGTGAATTCGGCTTGAGTTTGCGCCAAGGCGCCAAAGTCTCCCGCCTGATTGCCGAGCGCTTTCCGGCCACCATGGAGCTGGCACTGGTGGCGGCCACTCTGGCGCTGTGCATCGGCATTCCTTTGGGCGTGTTTGCGGCTTTGCGCAGGGGTTCGTTTTGGAGCCAACTGTTCATGACCGTGTCTTTGCTGGGCGTATCCCTGCCTACCTTTTTGATCGGTATTTTGCTGATCCTGATTTTCTCGGTGTGGCTGGGTTGGTTCCCCAGTTTCGGGCGCGGCAGCGTGGTGTCATTGGGTTGGTGGTCTACCGGCCTGTTGACAGCCAAAGGCTGGCATCACATTGTGTTGCCCGCTGTCACTTTGGCTGTCTTCCAGCTCACGCTGATCATGCGTTTGGTGCGTGCCGAAATGCTCGAAGTGCTGCGAACCGACTACATCAAATTTGCACGGGCCCGAGGCCTGTCCAACCGGGCCATTTATTTCGGCCATGCCCTCAAAAACACACTGGTGCCGGTCATGACCATCACCGGCTTGCAATTGGGCGGTTTGATTGCCTTTGCCATCATCACCGAAACGGTCTTCCAGTGGCCGGGCATGGGCCTGCTGTTCATCCAGGCCGTGACCTTCGCCGACATCCCGGTCATGGCGGCCTACTTGTGCTTGATCGCGCTGATTTTTGTGGTCATCAACCTGATCGTTGATTTGTTGTATTTCGCTGTCGACCCCCGCATGCGCGTGGGTAAACCTGGAGGCCATTGAGCATGTCCCCACTCCGCCCCTTAGCGCACGGTCGCGCCTTTGCTCACATCGCGGCCTTCCACCCCGAGCTCACCGCTTTTCGCCGTGACCTGCATGCGCACCCCGAACTGGGTTTTGAAGAGCTCTACACCAGCGCCCGCGTGATCGAAGGGCTCAAGGTCTGCCAAGTCGATGCGATCCACACGCAGATCGGCAAAACCGGGGTGGTGGCGCTGGTGCATGGCAAAGGCTTTTCCGCCGCCAACCCGGGCCGCATGATCGGCCTGCGGGCCGACATGGACGCTTTGCCCTTGCCCGAGCTGGGCGATATCGCCTGGAAGTCTTCGCGCTCCGGCCTGATGCACGCTTGCGGGCATGACGGCCACACGGCCATGCTGATGGGCGCCGCCCGTTACCTGGCCGAAACGCGCAACTTTGCCGGCACAGCGGTCTTGATTTTCCAACCCGGCGAAGAAGGCTATGCCGGTGCTCGCGCCATGATGCAAGACGGCTTGTTTGAGCGCTTTCCCTGCGAAAAAGTATTCGCCCAACACAACGCCCCCGATGTGCCTTTGGGCGTGGTCGGCGTCACCCCGGGGCCCATGCAAGCGGCGGTGGACCGCTTCGAGATCCGCATCACGGGCAAAGGTGGGCACGGCGCCAGGCCCCATCAAACCGTGGATCCGGTGTTGGTGGCGGGCCACATCATCACTGCGGCGCAAAGCATCGTGGCGCGTAACCTCTCAGCCTTTGACCAAGCGGTGCTGAGCATCTGCTCGATGCACGCAGGCAACCCCGGCGCGATGAGCGTGATCCCGGGCGAGGCGACCTTGGTCGGCACCGTGCGCACCTACAACGAAGCCATTCAGCAACAGATCGAAGACCGCCTGACCTTGTTGTGCTCCTCCATTGCCCAAGGCCTGGGCGCCAGCGCCCAAGTGGATTACGAGCGGGTCTACCCCGCCACGGTGAACACCGTGGCCGAAGCCCACTTTGTGGCCGATGTGGCCACCCAACTGGTTGGCCAAGACAAAGTCTGGCGCGACATGACCCCCAGCATGGGCGGCGAGGATTTTTCGTTCATGCTGCAGGCCGTGCCCGGGGCCTACATGCGCATCGGTCAGGGTTTGCCCGATGGCGCAGGGCCTCATCCGCTGCACAACAGCCGTTACGATTTCAACGACGAGATTTTGCCCCTGGGCGCCGCCTTACATGCCAGTTTGGTCGAGCAAGCTTTGCCCAGTGCATGATGCGTATTCATTTCATTTCACCAGGAGATTTCATGAGATTCAAATTCACCCCCTGTGTTGCCGCATTGGCTTCGGTGCTGGCATTGACCACGCTGTCGGCCTCGGCCGTAACCGTGCGCATTGGCAACCAAGGCGACGCCTTGTCAATGGACCCGCATTCGCTCAACGAGTCCCTGCAAATCACCGTGGTGGAAAACGTCTACGAAACCCTGGTCTCGCGCGACGCCAACTACAAACTCTCACCCCTGCTGGCCACCAGCTGGAAGCAAACTGCGCCCACCGTCTGGCGTTTTGAACTGCGCAAAGGCGTCAAGTTCCATGATGGCACACCCTTTACCGCTGATGACGTGATCTTCAGCTACGAGCGCGCCAAGGGCGACGGCTCGGACATGAAGAGCTACGTGGGTCAGTTCAAAGAGATCAAAAAAATCAACGACCACACCATCGACATCATCACCAACGCGCCTTTCCCCATCGTGCCCGAGTTGATCACCCACTGGGCGATCATGAGCAAAAAATGGTGCGAAGAAAATCAAGCCACCAAGCCAGTGGACCGCCGCAAAGGCATTGAAAACGCGGCTTCTTTCCGCGCCAACGGCACCGGTCCTTTCATCGTGAAAGAGCGCCAACCGAACGTGATGACCCGCTTTGCACGCAACTTCAATTACTGGGGCAAGGTGTCCGGCAACGTCGATGAAGTGGTGTTCTCGGTCATTGGCAACGACGCGACCCGCGTGGCGGCCATGCTCTCGGGCGAACTGGACGTGATGGAACCCGTGCCGGTGCAAGACGTCGAGCGCCTGAAAGCCAGCGACAAACTCAAGATCCTGCAAGGCCCTGAACTGCGTGCGATCTTCTTGGGCATGGACCAAAAGCGCGACGAATTGCTGTATTCCAACGTCAAGGGCAAAAACCCCTTCAAGGACATCCGCGTGCGCAAGGCCTTCTACCAGGCCATCGACATCGAGACCATCAAAAACCGTGTGATGCGCGGCGCGGCCACGCCCCTGGGCCTGATGCTGCCACCCCAAGTCAATGGTTTTGCGCCTGACCTGGCCAAGCGTTTGCCTTACGACGTGGAAGCGGCCAAAAAACTGTTGGCCGAAGCCGGTTACCCCAATGGCTTTGAAGTCAAGATGAACTGCCCGAACGACCGCTACGTCAACGACGCCGAGATCTGCCAAGCCGTGGCCGCCAACCTGGCCCGCATTGGCGTGAAGATCAACCTCGAAGCCGAGACCAAGGGCACTTACTTCCCCAAAATCTTGAGCCGCAACACCAGCTTTTACATGTTGGGCTGGACCGCCAGCACCGTGGATGCGCACAACGTGCTCTACCCCATCTTGTCCACACCGGGTGATGGTGGTCGCGGTCAATTCAACCTGGGCGCCTACAGCAACCCCAAGGTCGATGAGTTGACCGACAAAGTGGCTTCTGAGACCGATCAGAAAAAGCGCAACGAGATGATCCGCGAAGCCATGAAGATCCACCAAGACGACGTGGGTCACTTGCCTTTGCACCAACAGGCGCTGAACTGGGCGGTGAAGAAAAACATCGAGCTGGTGCAGTTCCCTGACAACGGCATGGCTTGGAAATTCATCACCGTCAAGCCTTGACCATGGATCGATTACATCGCTGGTGGCACAGCGATCTGGGCTACAGCTTTCGCACATCGCCTTTGGCGATCGCTGCGGCCCTGATCGCGGCGGTGTGCATTTTTTGTTCGGTGTTTGCCGGCTGGGTTTCACCGACCAACCCCTTCGATCTGGCGACGCTGGAGTTGAGCGACTCGCGCTTGCCGCCTTCATGGATGCAAGGCGGGTCGACCAAATACCTGCTGGGCTCTGACGATCAGGGGCGCGACATTTTGTCGGCCCTGATCTACGGTGCCCGCATCTCCTTGGTAGTGGGTGTGGCCTCGGTGCTGGTGTCAGTGTTGGTGGGCGTGAGCATGGGCCTGCTGGCGGGCTACCGCGGCGGCTGGATCGACACGGTATTGATGCGCCTGTGCGACGTGATGCTGTCTTTCCCGGCCATTTTGGTGGCCTTGCTGATCGCGGGCGTGGGCCGGGCGCTGTTCCCCAATGCCAACGAGTCGCTGGCCTTCGGGGTGCTGATCATTTCCATTTCATTGACCGGTTGGGTGCAATACGCCCGCACGGTGCGCGGCACGACCTTGGTCGAGCGCAACAAAGAATACGTGCAAGCCGCCCGCGTCACGGGCGTGTCGTCTGGGCGCATCATGCTGCGCCATGTGCTGCCTAACGTGCTGGGGCCGGTGATGGTGCTGGCCACCATCCAGGTGGCCACGGCCATCATCACCGAAGCGACCTTGTCCTTTCTGGGCGTGGGCGTGCCGCCCACCTCGCCCTCTTTGGGCACCTTGATCCGTGTGGGCAATGACTATTTGTTTTCGGGCGAGTGGTGGATCACCATCTTTCCGGGCCTGATGCTGGTGCTGATCGCCCTGTCGGTCAACCTGCTGGGCGACTGGCTGCGCGATGCCTTGAACCCGCGTTTGAGATAACTGGAACCCGGCCCCCATGAGCCTTTTGCAAGTTGACCACCTGGTGGTGGAGTTTCCCAGTCGCCACGGCACTTTGCGTGCGCTGGACGGCATTTCCTTTGACATCGCGCCAGGTGAGATCCTGGGCGTGGTGGGCGAGTCCGGCGCGGGCAAGTCCCTGACGGGGGCGTCCATCATCGGTCTGTTGGAGCCGCCGGGACGCATCGCTTCGGGCAGCATCTCGCTGCTGGGCGAGCGCATCGACCAGTACAACAACGACCAGATGCGGCATATCCGGGGTCGCAAAATCGGCGCTATTTTTCAGGACCCGCTGACCTCGCTCAACCCGCTGTACACCGTGGGCCAGCAGATCACCGAGACCATTCAGGCCCATCTGCCCGTGAGCCACGACGAGGCCCGTCAACGCGCCATCCGCTTGTTGCAAGACACAGGCATCCCCGCTGCGGCAGAGCGAATGGACCATTACCCGCACCAGTTTTCAGGCGGCATGCGCCAACGCGTGGTGATCGCCTTGGCCTTGGCGGCTGAGCCGCAATTGATTGTGGCCGATGAGCCCACCACGGCGCTGGACGTGTCGATCCAGGCGCAAATCATCAGTCTGCTCAAGACCATTTGCAAAGACCGCGGTGCGGCCGTCATGCTCATTACCCACGACATGGGCGTGATCGCCGAGACCTGCGACCGCGTGGCGGTGATGTACGCGGGCCGCATTGTGGAAATCGGCCCGGTGCATGACGTGATCAACCGGCCCTCGCACCCCTATACCTCCGGCCTGATGGCCTCGATCCCCGACATGACCAGTGACCGCGAACGGCTCAACCAGATCGATGGGGCCATGCCCCGTTTGAACGCGATTCCTGCAGGCTGCGCCTTCAACCCCCGCTGCCCGCGCGTGATGGACCGCTGCCTGAAAGAGCGCCCCGAATTGCGTGCAGGCACGGCCACCCAAGCCGCCTGCTGGCTGGTGGAGGCCGCATGAGCGCTTTGGTACAAGCCCACGACCTGGCCAAGACTTTTGACGTCTCGCCCCCTTGGCTCAACCGCGTGCTGGAAGGCAAGCCCCGCCAACTGCTGCAAGCTGTGGATGGTGTGAGTTTTGAAATTGAACGCGGCACCACCCTCGCCTTGGTGGGCGAGTCCGGTTGCGGCAAAAGCACTGTGGCCCGCTTGCTGGTGGGTTTGTACGAGCCCACGCGGGGCGGCCTGACCTTTGACGGGCAAGACGCTCACGCGGCGTTTCAATCGCCTGATGCCAAAGCCATGCGCAAACGCATCCAAATGATCTTTCAAGACCCCTATGCCAGCTTGAACCCTCGCTGGACTGTAGAGGCCATCATTGGCGAGCCCTTGCACGAGCATGGCCTGGTCAGCGATGCGGCCGAGCTCAAAGAACGTGTGGCGGCCCTGTTGCTATCGGTGGGCCTGTCGGCGCAAGACATGCCCAAGTACCCGCACCAGTTTTCGGGCGGGCAACGGCAACGCATCTCGATTGCCCGCGCCTTGGCCACGGCGCCGGAATTTTTGGTGTGCGACGAACCCACCTCGGCGCTCGATGTGAGCGTGCAGGCGCAGGTGCTCAACATCATGAAAGACCTGCAGCGCGAGCGTGGCCTGACGTATTTGTTCATCTCGCACAACCTCGCGGTGGTGCGCCATGTGAGCGACAAGGTCGGTGTGATGTACCTCGGCCGTTTGGTCGAACTGGCTGACAAACACAGCTTGTTTGCCAACCCGCAACACCCCTACACCCGCATGCTGTTGGACGCGATTCCCAAAATGCACGACACCGGACGCGCTCGCACACCCGTGCAAGGCGAAGTGCCCAACCCGCTCAACCCGCCCACGGGGTGCAGCTTCCACCCGCGCTGCCCACAGGTCACCGAACGCTGCAAAACCGAGCGCCCGCTGCTGCGTGAACTCAAAGGCATCAAGATCGCCTGCCACGCTGTGGAGTGAATTCAGACTCCCCATGAACAAGCACCGTCTTTTATCGGTTCTTTGCGTCGCAGCTGCCAGCATGACCTCGGTCATGGCCGAAGAGACCGGCAACTGGACTTACAAGTTCACGCCATCTTTTTATGCCACAGACCACGAGCGCAATGCCATCGACGTGAATTTGCGCGCCAACAATGGTCCGCATGCCTTGTGGATTGGGCAATTCGATCGTGGGCAGGACTTCAAGCAAACCCGCACGGGCTATGAGTACACCGCTAACTATGACTGGGGACAGGTAGTGCCTTCATTGCAAATGGCCTCGGGTGGCTTTGTGGGCGGGTCTTTGGGTTTGCAAATTGGCAATCCGGTCTACTGGATTGCCGGTTTCGGTCGTACCAATTTGCGTGACTATTACAACCTGAACTTCGACCCCAACGACATGGTCACATGGGGCTTGGGCGCCCGCTTGGACAATGGACATCAAGTGTCTGTCTTCACTGTGAAAGACAACCGCCTCGCCACCGATCAAATCATCACCCATGGTGTCTGGCGGTGGCAAGCCACGCCACTGGTCCGGTGGACCGTGGACTTGGCCCATAAAGACGGCAGAAGCAGCCCTGGTGAGTCCCGTATCGCGGGCAACAGTGTGTCGATAGGCTACGATCGCGGTTCACATTTTGTGCATATGGCCTTTGACCAAAAAGTCAACTTCAGCGACAGCAACCAAACGCGCATTTCTGCGGGTTTGCGGTTTTAAGCCCATCGATCACATCGCAGCCATAAAAAAACCCACCGTGTTGCCACGGTGGGTTTTTGACTTTAAATCGTCAACTGGCTTGCGCCAGCTTTGGATTAGAAGTTAACAGTCAAGCCAATGTTGGTTTGCTCTTTGATGGAAGCAGCACCGCTGTTACCACCAGCTGTTGTGTTCAACATTGCAGCGCCGTTTTGCATGTAGTCAGCGTACACGTAAGTGGTTTTGCTGAAAGCGTAACGAACGCCAACGTTGGTGACTTTAGCAGTTGTCTTGTCGCCCCATGTACCACCCGAGTACTTGCGCTCGCCGTACTTGATGTAAGGAGTTGTTGCGCCCATTGGGAACAAAGCTGTCACAGCAAAAGCATCAGCCTTTGTGAACGTCAAGCCTGTACCGCCAGAAGCTTTTTCGTTCTGGATACCAGCACCGATGGAAGCAAAGCCCAGGTTGTAGATCGCACCGTAAGTGGTCAACTCGCCGTTGGCGCCGCCAGCCACGTCAGCGTCAGCTTTTTGGTAAGCGGCTGTCAACTTCAAAGGACCGTTCACGTAGTTACCGTCAAAGCCAGTAGTGTTGCCAGTGTGGCCGCCAGCAGCGATGTTTTGACCGTAAGCCATGGTGGCGTTCAAAGACAAGCCTGGAACGAGTGCAGGCAAGCTGTAACGCACAGCGCGGACATAACGTGTGGAGTCAGCAGACCAACCGGTACCTGCTTGAGCCACGTCACCAGTGGAAGAAGCTTGCACGTTAGTGAAAGCCGCACCGCTGGCCACAGTAGCTGTGGAGAAAGGAGCTGTACCGTTCACGGCTTGAGCCACGCCACCACGTGTGGGGTTGGCTGCGAACAAAGCGGCACCGTTAGTGCCAGGAGCGCCTTGGCCGCTGAACAAGATACCACCACCGTAGGCGCCTGTGTAGCAACCTTGTTGGTCGATGTCGCAAACTGCAGAAACGTTGTTGGTACCCATACGGCCCAAACGGATTTCACCCAGTTTAGAGTCGCTCAAACCAGCCCATGCGCCACGGTTGAACAAGCCAGCACCAGAAATTGTGCCGTTTTGGAAGCTGGGTTGCATTTCCAACCAGAAAGTGGCTTTAGTGCCTGAACCCAGGTCTTCAACGCCGACGAAACGCAGACGCGAAGCACCGTTGGTACCTGTGCTGACGTTTTGAACAGAAGAACCGTTACCGAACTTTTGGTTCATCAGGCCCAGATCCATGGCACCAGAGATAGTGACCGAAGATTGAGCGAAAGCTGTGGTGGCAGCCAGAGCAGCCAAAGCAATCAGTGATTTTTTCATTGCAAGTTTCTCCAAGGTTTAACAAGGGCCCGAACCCAGAGTTGTAAATTTATCCACAACCTCTGACCGCAAGCCAACCTCCGTTAGGGAAGTTGATGCTATTTCACCAGAGCCCGCACGCTTGCACAAAGGAAATCGATCAAAAGGACGGAAGACCCGTTTTTTCTGTTGTCGATGCGCAACAAGCGCCTATCAAAACAAGAACAATCCGGAAAAATGGGCCTTTTCCAAGGTCTTGCGCCCGATCAAGCGCCAGGGTTTGAGGCCCGCTAAACTCTGATCATGAACCCCGATCACTTCATTCATGCCCTGGACAGTGGGCTGCGCACCTTGTTTGCGCCGGCCCGCTCGTCTCGGCCCACGCCACTGGCGAAGGTGCAGGATGCCTTGCCCCTGAGCGAGGCCGAAAAACGCCTCTCGGGCGCCTTAATGCGGGTCAATCATGTGGGCGAAGTGTGCGCCCAAGCCCTGTACACCGGGCAAGCCCTGGCCAGCCAGAATGCTCAACTTCGCAATCAGCTGGAAGCGGCGGGTCGCGAAGAAACCGATCACTTGGCCTGGACGGCCGCGCGATTGGCCGAGTTGGGAGACCGCCCCTCTTATTTGAACCCGCTTTGGTATGCAGGTGCTTTCGCGATCGGCTGGACGGCCGGCAAACTGGGGGGAGACCGTGTCAGTCTGGGTTTTGTGGTGGAAACCGAGCGGCAGGTTGAAGCGCACCTGCACAGCCACTTAGACAAGCTGCCTGCAAACGATGCGGCTTCTCGCGCCATCGTGCAGCAAATGAAGGCCGATGAGGCGGCGCATGCCCGCATGGCCGAAAAAGCGGGCGCTTTTGAACTGCCCACCCCGGTCAAGGAAGGAATGCGCCTGGCCGCCAGAGTCATGACAACGGTGGCGCACAGGATCTGATCAGGCCTCGATCAGGTCAAAACCGGTCGTGATGTCGGCGGTTTTGCCCAGCATGATGCTGGCCGAGCAGTATTTCTCATGGCTCATGGCAATGGCCCGCTCCACGGCTTGGGCGGGAATCCCTTTGCCCGTCACCGTGAATTGCATGTGGATTTTGGTGAACACCTTGGGGTCCACCTCGGCCCGCTCAGAGGTGAGCTTGACGCTGCAGCCGCGCACATCGTGGCGGCCACGCTTCAAGATCAACACCACGTCGTAAGCGGTGCAGCCACCGGTGCCGGCCAGCACGGTTTCCATCGGACGGGGGGCGAGGTTGAGGCCGCCGTTTTCAGGTTTGACCGCATCCGGAGCGCCGTCCATCGTCAGAACATGGCCGCTGCCGGTTTCTGCGACAAAACCCATTCCCGAACGAGCGCCCGATCCACCGGTCCAACTGACTGTGCATTCCATGCTGAGACTTTCTGTGCAAAAACCTACATCGTATCGCCTCTGGCGCAGGGCTGAGGTTGCGTGACAGCTTCACACTTTTTTGCATTGGCGCAAGGCCAAACTGTTGCAGTGCAGCAAAAATTCTGTACACTTTCGAACAGGCGTGCTTTTTTGCACGCACCGCTTGTCTCCTCCACCCTCTGAAAAGGTGGATTTGCCCCCAGCCGCAAGGCCGGGGGCATTTTTTTGGCCCGTTATCATTGGGCATGGCCCATCACCTCACCCCTGCCGATTACCTCAAACGCATCTTGAATGCCCGCGTCTACGACGTGGCCCGCGAATCCGCACTCGACATTGCCCCCAACCTGTCAGCCCGCTTGCACAACACCGTGCTGCTCAAGCGTGAAGACCAGCAACCCGTGTTCAGCTTCAAGCTGCGCGGGGCTTACAACAAAATGGCGCACCTGACGCCGGCCCAACTGAAAAAAGGCGTGATTTGCGCTTCCGCGGGCAACCACGCACAGGGCGTGGCATTGGGTGCCAAGACCTTGGGCTGCTCTGCGGTGATCGTGATGCCCACCACCACCCCGCAAGTCAAAATCGACGCGGTCAAAGCCTTGGGCGGCGAAGTGGTGCTGTTTGGCGAGAGCTATTCAGACGCCTACCAGCATGCAGCCGTGCTGGAAAAGAAAAAAGGCCTGACCTTTGTCCACCCCTACGACGACCCCGACGTGATTGCAGGCCAAGGCACGATCGCCATGGAAATGCTGCGCCAGCACCCCGGCCCGCTCGATGCGGTGTTTGTGGCCATTGGCGGCGGCGGCTTGATCAGTGGCGTGGCCAACTACATCAAGGCGGTGAGGCCAGACATCAAGGTCATTGGCGTGCAGATGAACGATTCGCAAGCCATGATCTCATCGGTCAAGGCCAAGAAACGCGTAACTCTGAGTGATGTGGGTTTGTTCTCGGATGGCACCGCCGTCAAGTTGGTGGGTGAAGAAACCTTCCGCATCACGCGCGGCTTGGTCGATGAGTTCATGACGGTGGACACCGACGCGGTGTGCGCCGCCATCAAGGACGTGTTTGTGGACACCCGCTCGATCGTTGAGCCCGCAGGGGCCTTGGCGGTGGCGGCCATCAAGCAGTATGTGGCCAAACACAAAACCAAGAACCAAACCTACGCCGCGATTTTGTGCGGTGCCAATATGAACTTTGACCGCTTGCGCTTTGTGGCCGAGCGGGCCGAAGTGGGCGAAGAGCGCGAGGCTTTGTTTGCGGTGACCATTCCTGAGGAGCGCGGCAGCTTCAGGCGCTTTTGTGAATTGATCGGGAACCTGCCCGGCGGCATCCGCAACGTGACCGAATTCAATTACCGCATGAACGATTCGGCCCAGGCGCATGTGTTTGTAGGCCTGACCACCCAAGGCCCCGGCGAGAGCACTCGCATTGCCAAGAAGTTCAATCAGCAGGGCTTTCAAAGCCTGGACCTGACGCACGACGAACTGGCCAAGGAGCACATTCGCCACATGGTGGGCGGGCATTCGGCCTTGTCGCAAGATGAGCGCTTGATGCGCTTTGAGTTTCCCGAGCGTCCGGGTGCGCTGATGAAGTTTTTGAGTCTCATGCGCCCGGGCTGGAACATCAGTTTGTTCCACTACCGCAATCAGGGCGCCGATTACGGCCGCATTCTGGTGGGCTTGCAAGTGCCGGGCGAAGACAACAAGGCATTCGCCAAGTTCCTGGACACCTTGGGCTACCCCTATGTAGAAGAAACGCAGAACCCGGTGTACCGGCTGTTTCTGCAAAAGTAAATCAAGGGGCTGGCAGGGGCGGCATGTCCAAGGTCATGGTGACCGGGCCTTGCACAGACTCGGCCAGTCGCGCTTGTCTGGCACCCAAAGAATGCAAGACCCACCCTGGGCTCACGGTTTGACCGACTTTGAATGCTTTGGGGGCCTGGCCGTCCACACCGATCAAGGCCGATCCTCGACCCGACGTCCCAGCCACCACGCCTGAGAGCGCAAAACGCGCCCCCGCATCGACGACAGCCACAGGTGCAGCGGCCACGGCGCCCAAGGCTTTTTGCACTTGGCTGCTGGAGGGTTCTTGCCCTGATGCGCGAGCGGCCGTAGGGGCTGGCGTGGCGGGCCCGCCCACGCCAGCGAACATGAGCACCCAATACGCCACGCCCGCGGCCGCGGCCGCCCACAGGCACAGCGTGGCCAAGGCCGGCACCCAGCGCGCCCAGAGGCTCAAAGGCCAACGTGGAGTGAAGACTTGCAACATACAGCGATTATGATGGAAAGGGAAAAGCCAACCGCATCAGGACGGCACTGCGAATGAGGATACAAAACATGAAGAACACGATGCCCCGGGCTCTGTCACGCGCCCGCGGATTCACCTTGATCGAACTCATGGTGGTGCTGGCCATCATTGGTGTGCTGGCGGCCTTGATCGTGCCCAATGTGTTGGGCCGCGCCGACGATGCACGCGTGACTGCCGCCCGCACGGACGTGGGCAATCTGATGCAGGCGCTCAAGCTGTACAAGCTGGACAACCAACGTTACCCCACCAGCGCTCAAGGCTTGCAAGCATTAGTGGCGAAACCCACGACCGAGCCGATTCCGCTCAACTGGAAGCCCTATCTCGAAAAACTGCCCGCCGACCCCTGGGGCCGGGCCTACCAGTACATGAACCCCGGCCTGAAGTCCGAAGTGGACGTGCTGTCTTTCGGAGCCGATGGACAGTCCGGCGGTGAAGGCCACAATGCCGACGTTGGCAGCTGGCAATAAGGGCTTCACCCTGATCGAAATGCTGGTGGTGCTGGCGATCATCGCCATCGGTACCGCCGGGGTCAGTTTGTCATTGCGCGACGCCACGCAAAGCGCCCTGGAGCGGGATGCGCAAAGGTTGGCCGCCCTGCTCGATACGGCACGGGCCCAATCGCGTGCCACCGGCGTGCCCGTGGTCTGGCAGGCACAGGCTTCGGGTTTTGAATTCCAGGGTTTGTTGCGCCCCAATTTGCCCCGCCAATGGCTCGATGCGCAAACCCGCGCGGTCAATGCTCAGGCCTTATTGCTCGGGCCCGAGCCCATCATCGGGGCCCAGGCGGTGGCCTTGAGCCACAGCGCCAACCCGGCCGCCATGCTGTGGGTCAGCACCGACGGTCTGCACCCCTTTACCGTGCAAGCCTCGCCGCCCATGGACAGCGCAGGTGCGCGATGAGGCAGCCCGGCCAGCCGAGAGGCTTCACCTTGATCGAAGTGCTGGTGGCCTTGGGCATCGTGGCCTTGGCCTTGATGGCGGGCATGCAAGCCACCGCTGCGCTCTCGCGCAATGCCGATCGGCAAACGCTGGCGATGCTGGCCCAGGTCTGCGCTGACAACGAACTCGGGCGTTTGAAATTGCAGCGCCAGCTGCCCAACACCGGCGACACCGTTGTGCCTTGCGAGCAAGCCTCAAGGGCCATGACGGTCACGCTGTCGGTGCAGCCCACGCCCAACCCCAACTTTCGAAGGGTGGATGCCCAAGTGAGTGAAGGCGATGCACGTGTGCTCACGGTCTCGACCGTGATGGGGCGCAACTGATGACTCGCCCGGCACGCGGATTCACTTTGATTGAGTTGTTGGTGGCCATCACCGTGATGGCCCTGATGGCCGTACTGAGTTGGCGCGGCGTGGAAGGCATGAGCCGTGCGCAAAGCCAATTGCAAACGCGTGCCGACGATGCGCTGGCCCTGCAAGTGGCCTTGTCGCAATGGCGCTCCGATCTGGACGCGATGGTCGACATGCGCGGCACGCCCGCCATGGATTGGGACGGGCGCGTGCTGCGCATCACCCGCCGCCATGCTTTGCCTGACCCCGCCCAGCTGCAAGTGGTGGCCTGGACTTTGCGCAGCGAAGGCGCACAAGGCACTTGGCAGCGCTGGCAGTCCGGCCCCTTGAGTCAACGCAAAGATTGGCTGGAGGCCTGGAGCCGGGCGCAAACCTGGGGTCAAACCCCCAGCGCAGCAGAGCGCCCTTTTGAAGTGAATGTGCGCAGCTTGAGCCAGTGGCAAATTTTTTACTACCGCGGTGCCGCCTGGACCAATCCGCTGTCCAGCGAGGGCACCGTGGCGATCCCCAACACTGCTCCCAGCCCAGCGCCTGCAGCGGCTGTCTCGCCTGATGGCATTCGGCTGGTGGTCGATTTACCCCCCGGACAGGGCTTGGCCGGCAAGATCACGCTGGACTGGATCAAACCCACCCTGACGGGCAACGCGTCATGAGGCGAGTATGTGACCAGCGGCCCACTGCCGCACAGACTTCGCGCGGGGCAGCGCTCATCAGCGCAATGATCACCGTGACCTTGGTGGCCAGCCTGGCCTCGGCGGCGCTGTGGCAACAGTGGCGACAAGTGGAGATCGAAACCGCCGAGCGCAGCCGCGCCCAGACCGCTTGGCTTCTGACAGGTGCATTGGACTTCACCCGCCTGGTGCTGCGCGAAGACAAAGGCCCTGCCGACCATTTGGCCGAGCCATGGGCACTGGGTTTGCAGGAGTCGAAACTGTCCACCTTTTTGACACAAGACAAGCAAACCCGCGAGGGCGACCCCGAGGTCTACCTTTCAGGGCAAATCACCGATGCGCAATCGCGTTTGAACGTGACGAACCTGATCGAGAACGACAAGCTCTCGCCCGCGGTACTGGCCAGTTGGGCCAAACTCTTCAATTTGTTGGGCCTGCCCGTGGCGGAGTTGAATCTGATGAGCCAGCAACTGCTGGCCGCACAACGGGCGCAAGCGACCCAAAACCCCTCCAGTACCCTCAACGCACCGCTCATGCCCCAGCAGACATCTCAATTGTTGTGGCTGGGCCTGAGCGCGTCGACGGTAAAGGCCTTGCAGCCCTATGTGACTGTTTTGCCGGTGCGCACCCCCTTGAACGTCAACACCGCCAGTGCCGAAGCTCTCTTTGCCAGCCTGCCCACATTGGATATATCGAGCGCCCAGCAGTTTGTGCGTCAACGGGCCAACCGCCCGCCCCTGGAAGACCTGCCGGGTATTCAGAAAGTGCTTGGCGCAACCGCCAGTCCAGACACCCACAGCTTTAACACCCAATATTTCGAAATCCGCGGCCGCTTGCGGCTGGACGACTTGGCCCAAGAAGACATCATGTTGGTGGAGCGCAACGGCCCGCAGGTCAAATCGCTATGGCGTTACCGCAGCACCCAAAGCCTGGGCAGCATCGAGTCAGATGCCAGGCTCCTACAATCAGCAAAGCTATGAGCTCATTGATCATTTCGCTGCCTTTGACGTCAGCCTCACCCGCCAGCCTGTATACCTATACCGGTCCTTTGGGTGAGCCTGTGCGCAATGCGTCGGCCAGCCTGTTGCCGCTGGCCGGTCGTGGTGCAGAAGTGGTGGCTGTCGTGCCGGTGCAAGCCTTGTCCTGGTTCATGGTGGATCTGCCCGCGGGCAAAGCCTTGCGGGGTGAGGCCTTGCGCAACGCATTGGTCGGCCTTTTAGAAGACCGATTGCTGAACGAGCCCGAGCAATTGCACCTGGCCTTGCAACCGGGCTGGCTGCCCGGTCAACGCGCTGTGGTGGCGGTGTGCCACAAAGCCTGGCTGCACAACCACCTGCTGGCCTTGGAGGCTGCAGGCAAAACCGTCACTCGCATCGTGCCGGCCCTGTCTCCGGCCCGCACG
>CANGKR010000012.1 GCA_947454355.1 Comamonadaceae bacterium | reverse complement strand
GGCCGCTTCAGCAAGTGCCGCCGATGCACAGTGCCCTCAAAAAAGATGGCAAGGCTTTGTACGAATACGCTCGCGCGGGCGAAACCGTAGAACGAGCAGCGCGTCATGTGGTGATCCACGACCTGGAGCTGTTGGACATGCAATTGGCGGGCTCTGCACCCACGCTCACTTTGCGCGTGAAGTGCAGCAAAGGGACTTACATCCGCACGCTGGGTGAAGACATCGGCGAAGCCTTGGGCTGTGGTGCCCATGTGGTGGCTTTGCGACGCGTACAAACGGGTCCTTTCCATACTGCACAGTGCCTGACGTTGAAGCAACTGGAAGACTTCAGCGAATCTGAACGCGAGGAACAACTGCAAGCGGTGGATTGCTTGCTGCCGTTTCACACGCCCATCACATTAGATGGAGACAATGCAGGACGCTTTCTGAGTGGCGTGCGCCGCCCAGGCACGTGGCCAGATAACGAACAGGTCAGCGTTTACGGTGACCACCCTCGCGCTTTGTTGGGCACAGCCCATGTCAAAGCCGGAGAACTGATTCCAGGGCGCTTGTTGAGCCCTATTGAAATTCAACAAATTTTAAAAGTAGACCCTGCTGCCACGCCCACCCGGGCTGGCCAGGTATGAAGGAAAAAAGCATGAGTAAGCAAATTCGCAATATCGCCATCATCGCGCACGTTGACCACGGTAAAACCACCATGGTTGACCAGTTGCTGCGTCAATCCGGCACCTTCGCTGATCACGAAAAAATAGTCGATACGGTCATGGACAACAACGCCATCGAACGTGAGCGCGGCATCACCATCTTGGCCAAGAACTGCGCGGTCAGCTGGGAAGGCACCCACATCAATATCGTGGACACACCCGGACACGCGGACTTTGGTGGTGAAGTGGAACGTGCTTTGTCCATGGTCGACGGTGTGGTGTTGCTCATTGATGCGCAGGAAGGCCCTATGCCTCAAACCCGCTTTGTGACCAAAAAAGCTTTGGCTTTGGGCTTGAAGCCCATCGTTGTGGTGAACAAGGTCGACAAGCCCGGCGCCAACCCTGACAAAGTGGTCAACGCAGCTTTTGACTTGTTTGACAAACTCGGCGCCACGGATGAGCAGTTGGACTTCCCGGTCGTGTATGCATCGGGCATCAACGGATGGACATCGCTGGAAGAGGGCGAGCCCGGTGAACAGTGGGGTCCTGACATGTCGGCGCTCTTTAACACGGTGCTCAAACACGTCAAGCCCAATTCGGGCGATCCAGCAGCGCCATTGCAGTTGCAAATTTCAGCGCTCGACTTCTCCACCTTCGTGGGGCGCATCGGTGTCGGCCGTATCAGCCAGGGCAAGATCAAGCCCAGCATGGATGTGGTCGTCATGGAAGGCCCCGATGGTGCTGTCGTGAAAGGCCGTGTGAATCAAGTCTTGACCTTTCAAGGTTTGGACCGGGTGCAAGTCACCGAAGCCGGACCTGGCGATATCGTGTTGATCAACGGCATTGCTGACTTGAACATCGGCGTGACAGTCACCGATCCGCTCAACCCTGCACCGCTGCCCATGCTCAAAGTGGACGAACCCACCTTGACCATGAACTTCTGTGTGAACACCTCGCCCCTGGCCGGTCGCGAAGGCAAATACGTCACCAGCCGTCAAATCTGGGACCGCTTGCAAAAAGAATTGCAACACAACGTGGCTCTGCGCGTGAAAGAAACCGATGAAGACGGTATCTTTGAAGTTGCCGGTCGCGGTGAATTGCACCTGACCATCTTGCTGGAAAACATGCGTCGCGAAGGCTACGAATTGGCAGTCTCCAAGCCACGTGTGCTGTATCGCGACGTCAATGGCGAGCGCCATGAGCCTATCGAGATGGTGACCGCCGACATTGAAGAAACCCATCAAGGCGGTGTGATGCAAGCCTTGGGTGAACGCAAGGGCGAGCTGGTCAACATGGACCCCGATGGCCGTGGCCGCGTCCGTTTGGAATACCGCATTCCAGCACGGGGTTTGATTGGTTTCACCAACGAGTTTTTGAACCTGACACGGGGTTCCGGTTTGATTTCCAACATCTTTGATGGCTATGAACCCCACAAGGGCGAAATCGGGGGCCGCAAGAATGGCGTGTTGATCTCCATGGACGACGGTGAAATCTTCACCTACGCCTTGGGCAAGCTCGATGACCGCGGTCGCATGTTCGTCAAGGCGAACGATCCGGTGTACGAAGGCATGATTGTGGGTATCCACAGCCGTGACAACGACCTGGTGGTCAACGCCACCCGCACAAAGCAGCTGACCAACTTCCGCGTCTCTGGCAAAGAAGACGCGATCAAAATCACGCCACCCATCGACCTGACATTGGAGTACGGCGTTGAATTCATTGAAGACGACGAATTGGTGGAAATTACACCCAAGAGCGTGCGCCTGCGCAAGCGTTTCCTCAAAGAGAGTGAGCGCAAGCGCAACAAGTAATCGCAGGCTCTCAAGCCCATGAAACTCCAGCACGGACAAGCTGTGGCCTTGATGGTTGCGGCAGCAGCCATGTGGTCTATCGCTGGTGTGGTGACCCGCCAACTCGACCATGCCCGCAGTTTCGAGGTTACCTTCTGGCGGAGCTTGTTCACGGTGCTGTCCCTGCTGGTGATTTTGCCAGCCTCACAGGGCTTAGGAGTGTTCAGGCGCTTGCCTTGGCGCAGTCTGTACTTTTGGGGTTCGGGCGTGTGCTGGTGCATCATGTTCACCGCCTTCATGGTGGCCTTGACCCTCACCTCAGTGGCCAATGTATTGATCACCATGGCTCTGGGACCTCTGGTGACCGCTTTATTGACTTGGCTCATCACCGGTCAAGCCTTACCCTGGCGAACTTGGCTGGCAATCGGTCTGGCAGGCCTGGGCATTGGCTGGATGTTTGCCAGCCAAATGGACTTGGCTGATACCGGTTTTGCACTGGGTGTGGGCGTGGCTGTTTGTGTGCCTATGGCTGGCGCGGTGCAATGGAACCTGGTGCAACGCAGTCAAGTCCGGGGTTTGAATTTGGATCTCGTATCTTCAGTGTTGCTGGGCGCACTGTTGTCGACCCTGGCCACATTCCCCTGGGCTCTGCCTTTTCAGGCTTCAGTACGTGACCTGCAGTGGCTGGCCTTGTTGGGTTTGGTGCAGCTGGCCATACCCTGTGCCTTGTCTGTCGTCTGCGCCCGAGTGCTTTTGGCCGCAGAAGTGTCTTTGCTGGCTTTACTGGAAGTCGTCTTTGGTATCGCGCTGGCTTGGTTGGGCGCAGGAGAGGCACCAACGGTCCCCGTGCTCACAGGCGGTACCATGGTACTTGTGGCCCTTTTGATGAATGAATTGTTTGCAAGGAAGCAGCAACATGACTGAACACCTGAATGCCGAAATCTTGACCGAAGTGCATGGCCGTTTGGGCTGCATCACCTTGAATCGCCCCAAGGCCTTGAACGCCTTGTCCTTGGGCATGGTCCAAACCCTCACACGCACTTTGAAGCAATGGCAAGATGATCCGAACGTCGTGGCCGTTGTGGTCAGAGGTCAGGGCAAAGAAGGCCCATTTGGTGCTTTTTGTGCTGGCGGAGACATTCGTTTTTTCCACCAAGCCGCTTGGGCAGGAGACAAAGCCCTCGAGGATTTCTTCACTGAAGAATACGCGCTCAATTACCTGATTCACACTTACAGCAAGCCCTACATTGCTTTCATGGACGGCATCGTCATGGGTGGAGGCATGGGCATCAGCCAGGGCGCCAGTACACGCGTGGTCTCCGAGCGTACCAAAATGGCCATGCCGGAGACGCACATTGGATTGTTCCCCGATGTCGGCGGTGGATACTTTTTGAGCCGATGTCCCGGAGCCCTGGGTGAATACCTGGGTTTGACGGGGCACATGATGGGCGCTGCGCAAGCTATGGCCGCTCATTTGGCAGACGGCTACATCGAATCGGGCCGTTTGGCCAACATCTGGCAAACCTTGATCTCTACCCCGTTTGAAAACGGTCAGGCGGTGGAGCATTGGGTGCGTAGCCAATTTGGCCGTCTGGATGTGCCTGCCTTTCCTGCACGCGCTCAGATCGATACGGTCTTTAAGTATGCCTCGGTGCTGGAGATCGTCCAGCACTTGGAAGCATCCGTTGACGACTGGTCTCAAGAAACTGCCAAAGTCTTGCGCCATCGCTCGCCTTTGATGCTGAATGTGGTTCTGGAACAAATTCGCAAAGCTCGAGGCATGAGTCTGGCTGACGACCTGCGCATGGAGCGAGACATGGTTCACCACTGTTTCAACCTGCGCTCTACCGATAAAAGCGAAACGGTCGAGGGCATTCGTGCGCTGGCTGTGGATAAAGATCATTCACCGCGCTGGCAACCTGCTCGGATTGAAGACGTCAGCAGCGCAGAGGTCTCAGCTTTTTTTGCTTCGCCTTGGGCAGCGTCCGCTCATCCTTTGGCCACATTAGGCTGATTCAGCTAAATACACGGGGCAGGGCAGGGCCGCGATCAGCGGTTGTGCACTTTCATGGCGCGTTCGACTTCGCGTTTGCCTTCGCGGTCTTTGATGGTGTCTCGCTTGTCATGCTCCGCCTTGCCTTTGCCCAGGCCGATCTCGCATTTGACACGGCCGTTTTTCCAATGCAAGTTGATAGGTACCAAGGTGAAGCCTTTCTGCTCTACTTTGCCCGTCAGTCTTTTGATTTCTTCTTTGTTCAGCAGCAGCTTGCGGGTGCGACCTGTTTCGGGGTTGATATGGGTAGAAGCAGTGCGCAAGGCGTTGATCAACACCCCAATGATGAACATTTCGCCATTGCGAATGACCACGTAGCCATCGGTCAACTGCACCTTGCCTTCGCGTACGGATTTGACTTCCCAGCCTTCCAGCACCATACCCGCTTCGTAGCGTTCTTCAAAAAAATAATTGAAAAAGGCTTTCTTGTTTTCGGCAATGATGGGCGTCTTGCCATCGGGTGTTTTTTTGGAATGGGTAGCCATGGAGAGCAAATGATGGCTGTCAGCCAGAAATCAAGACAAAGAGCGCAAGCCGGGCCGCGCATGGAAATTACAATCGGGTGAGTTCACGCATTGTATGAAGAATATTCAAAAGTCCGTCCTGATCTGGTACTCACCGGAAGAAATGTTCCACCTCGTCACCGATGTGGCGCGGTACGCCGAGTTTTTGCCCTGGTGCAACCATGGCCAAGTGTTGGAGAGCGACTCGCAAGGGATGCTGGCCGAAGTCGGGATCAGCATGGCCGGTGTTCAGCAGGTCTTCACCACACGCAACACCCATGTCGCCGGACGCGAAGTCCACATGCAATTGGTCAAAGGTCCTTTTTCCAATTTGGATGGTTTATGGCGTTTCTCGCCTGTAGGTGACGGCAGTCAACGTGCCTGCAAAGTGGAGTTGAGCTTGAATTACGGCTTTTCCAGCGCCTTGCTGGCAGGCTTAGTCGGTCCGGTGTTCGACCGCATTGCCGCCTCGCTGGTGGACGCCTTTGTGCAGCGCGCAGACCAGGTCTACGGCAGCACCAACGCATGAACGTCCAACGCATCTCGGTGCTTTTTTGCTACAGCCCGCGTGCGCGGCAGGTCTTGGAAATCCCCTGCACCTTCCCTGGAGGCATTACGATCGCTCATGCATGGGCGCATCTGATCGACAATGAGATACCGGCCTTACAGCCGACCATGTCTTTTCCATTGACAGAACTGCTTTGGGGTGTATGGGGTCGACATGTTCCTTCTGAACATGTCCTGAAAGATGGTGACCGACTGGAGTTGTACCGCCCCCTTAAAGTGGACCCTAAAGTGGCCCGCCGTCAACGCTTTAAAAAACAAGGGGCCAAAAGAACAGGCTTGTTTGCCAAACGGCGTCCGGGGTCTGCGGCCGGATATTGATTTTTCCTGCGCCCAGCCGCCAAAGCGCAAGGTTGCAGAGTCCATTTGGGGCTGCAGACGAAGGTACAATCCTTTTTTTGGAGCCTTACCCATGCGCCTACTCGGTAAAGCGCTCACCTTCGACGATGTTTTGTTGGTGCCAGCGTACTCTCAAGTTCTTCCCAAAGACGCGTCCCTGGCGACGCAACTGACTCGCAACATCCGCCTCAATCTCCCCCTGGTGTCCGCCGCTATGGACACCGTGACCGAAGCTCGTCTGGCCATCGCCATCGCGCAAGAGGGTGGTATGGGCATCGTCCACAAAAACCTGACGGCCAAAGAACAAGCTGCACAAGTTGCCAAAGTCAAGCGCTACGAGTCTGGCGTTCTGCGTGACCCGGTGGTTATCACCCCCGACACCACGGTGCGTCAGGTCATGGCCTTGTCGGATGAATTGGGCGTTTCGGGCTTTCCGGTTTGCGACGGGGGCAAGGTGGTGGGCATTGTGACTGGCCGCGACCTGCGCTTTGAGACCCGTTACGATCAAAAAGTCAGCGAGATCATGACGCCACGTGAGCGCTTGATCACCGTCCCTGAGGGCACCACGCCTGAGCAAGCTAAACATTTGCTCAACAAACACAAGCTCGAGCGCTTGCTGGTGGTCAATGACGCCTTTGAACTCAAAGGCCTGATCACCGTCAAAGACATCACCAAACAATTGAACTTTCCCAACGCCGCACGCGACAGTGCCGGTAAATTGCGCGTAGGGGCAGCGGTGGGTGTCGGTGAAGGCACCGAAGAGCGCGTGGAAGCTCTTGCTCGCGCGGGTGTGGATGCCATTGTGGTGGATACCGCGCACGGCCACAGTCAAGGCGTGATAGAGCGCGTGCGTTGGGTCAAGCAACACTATCCCCACATCGAGGTGATCGGTGGCAACATCGCCACGGGCGCTGCGGCCTTGGCCTTGGTGGAGGCGGGTGCGGACGGCGTCAAAGTCGGCATTGGCCCCGGCTCGATTTGTACCACCCGAATCGTGGCGGGCGTGGGAGTGCCCCAGATCATGGCGATTGACAACGTGGCCACAGCCCTGCAAGGCACGGGCGTGCCCTTGATCGCTGACGGCGGCATTCGCTACAGCGGTGACATCGCCAAAGCCATTGCGGCGGGTGCGAGCACCGTCATGATGGGTGGCATGTTTGCCGGTACCGAAGAAGCACCCGGCGAAATTGTGTTGTACCAAGGCCGTAGCTACAAAAGCTACCGCGGCATGGGCTCGATTGGCGCCATGCAGCAGGGCAGTGCGGACCGATACTTTCAGGAGTCGAGCACAGGCAACCCCAATGCGGACAAACTGGTACCCGAAGGCATCGAAGGTCGCGTGCCCTACAAAGGTTCCGTGGTGGCCATCATTTATCAAATGGCTGGCGGCTTGCGGGCCAGTATGGGCTACTGCGGTTGCGCCACGATCGACGACATGAAAAATCAAGCCGAGTTTGTGGAAATCACCACCGCAGGCATTCGTGAAAGCCACGTGCACGATGTGCAAATTACCAAAGAAGCTCCGAACTACCGGGCCGATTGAAGCATGCAACATTCCAAAATACTGATCCTCGACTTTGGCTCGCAGGTCACCCAACTCATTGCCCGCCGCGTACGCGAAGCGCATGTGTTTTGCGAAGTGCATCCCTGTGATGTGAGCAGCGACTGGGTCCGCGAGTACGCCAAAGACGGCAACCTCAAAGGTGTGATTCTGTCGGGCAGCCACGCCAGCGTTTACGAGGTGGATGACCGTGCTCCCGATGCCGTATTTGAACTGGGCATCCCCGTGCTGGGCATTTGCTACGGCATGCAAACCATGGCGCAGCAATTGGGCGGCAAAGTGGAGGCGGGCACGACACGCGAATTTGGTTACGCTGAAGTCCGCGCCCACGGTCACACAGAACTGCTCAAGGGCATCGAAGACTTTGCTACGGCCGAAGGCCACGGCATGCTCAAGGTCTGGATGAGCCATGGCGACAAAGTCACCGCCATGCCACCGGGCTTCAAGGTCATGGCCTCCACCCCGGCTTGCCCGATTGCCGGCATGGCCGATGAATCGCGTCACTTTTACGCGGTTCAGTTCCACCCCGAAGTCACGCACACCGTGCAAGGCCAGGCGCTGCTCAACCGCTTCGTGCTGGACATTTGTAAAGCCCGCCCTGACTGGATCATGGGCGACTACATCGAAGAAGCTGTCGCCAAAATCCGGGAGCAAGTGGGTGACGAAGAAGTCATCCTCGGCTTGTCGGGCGGCGTCGATTCGTCGGTGGCTGCTGCTTTGATCCACCGCGCTATCGGCGACAAGCTGACCTGCGTGTTTGTGGACCACGGTCTGCTGCGGCTCAATGAAGGTGACATGGTCATGGAGATGTTCGTGGGCAAGCTGCACGCGAAAGTCATCCGCGTCGATGCCAGCGATTTGTTCCTCGGCAAGTTGGCCGGCGTGAGCGAGCCCGAAGCCAAGCGCAAGATCATCGGCGGTTTGTTTGTGGATGTGTTCAAAGAACAAGCGGCCAAGCTCAAAGCGGGCGACGGTGGCCACAAGGGGGCGACGTTTTTGGCGCAAGGCACGATTTACCCTGACGTCATTGAAAGTGGCGGCGCCAAGAGCAAGAAAGCCGTCACCATCAAGAGCCACCACAACGTGGGCGGCTTGCCCGAGCAGCTGGGCTTGAAGTTACTGGAGCCCTTGCGAGAACTGTTCAAAGACGAAGTGCGCGAACTCGGCGTAGCGCTGGGCTTGCCCCGCGAGATGGTCTATCGCCACCCCTTCCCAGGCCCCGGCTTGGGCGTGCGCATCTTGGGCGAAGTCAAAAAAGAATACGCCGACCTGCTGCGCCGTGCGGACGCGATCTTCATCGAAGAGCTGCGCAACTTCACAGACGAATCGGGCAAGACTTGGTACGACCTGACCAGCCAGGCCTTCACGGTGTTCCTGCCTGTGAAAAGCGTGGGCGTGATGGGAGACGGCCGCACTTACGACTACGTGGTGGCCCTGCGCGCTGTGCAAACCAGCGACTTCATGACCGCCGACTGGGCCGAGCTGCCTTACGCGCTGCTCAAGAAAGTGTCAGGCCGCATCATCAATGAAGTGCGCGGCATCAACCGCGTGACCTACGACGTGAGCTCCAAACCTCCAGCAACCATCGAGTGGGAATAAACCACGGCCATGCACACCCTTCAGCATATCGATGCAGGTGTTTTGAATGTAGCCTTTGTCGATGAAGGGCCTGTCAACGGTCCTGTCGTGATTCTGTTGCATGGATTTCCTTATGACATTCATGCTTATGACGAGGTTACGCCCCCATTGGTCAAGGAGGGCTGCCGCGTCATCGTGCCTTACCTTCGGGGGTATGGTCCGACCAGTTTCCTTAATGAGCAGACACCTCGCTCTGGTGAGCAGGCGGCCTTGGGCGCTGATTTACTGGCACTGATGGATGCACTACAAATTCCCCGCGCCGTGCTGGCCGGATACGACTGGGGCGGCCGTGCAGCTTGCGTGGTGGCGGCTTTGTGGCCCGAGCGCTGCCAAGGTTTGGTGTCCTTGAACAGCTACAACATCCAGAACATTGCCCGCGCCATGCATCCGGAAGCTCCAGATCGCGAGCACATGCTTTGGTACCAATACTATTTCCACAACGAAAGAGGCCTTGCCGGCTTGACACAACACCGAGATGAAATTGCTCGTTTGCTGTGGGAACAGTGGTCGCCTACCTGGCACTTCAGTGCGCGAGACTTTGAAAAAACATCCCCCGCATTCCAGAACCCAGATTACGTAGACGTGGTGATCCACTCCTATCGTCATCGTTACGGTTTGGTGCTGGGTGATCCAGCCTATGCCGGCATCGAACAACGCTTGGCGGAGCAGCCCACCATCCGTGTGCCCACCATTACTTTCGACGGGGCCGACGATGGTGTCAATCCTGCCCGAACAGCCCAAGCGCATGCACCTTATTTTTCGGGGCCTCGTCAACACCGTGTTGTGGCCGGTGTGGGACATAATTTCCCGCAAGAAGCTCCATTGGAATTTGCGCAAGCTGTGCTGGAGTTGATGCAGCACTGAGTTGGTTGATTGGATATTTAGTATGTACCTGCCCACTCAATTCGATACGCCTGAGCACGCCAGCACCATCATGCGGGAGCATCCCTTTGCCAGCATGGTGTCTGTGGATGACGAAGGCTTTCCCTTTGTGACCCATTTGCCCTTGAGTCTGCAGGAGAAGGGCGATACACCTCACATGTTGCTGGGGCATTGCGCCCGGGCCAACCCGCACGTCCGTTATTTGCAAACCCGACCTCAGGCGCTGGTCACCTTCATGGGGCCGCAAGCCTATATGTCACCAAGGGTCTACGCCGATCTGCAAAAGGTGCCCACTTGGAGCTATCTGGCCGTGCATGTGAAAGTACAAGCCCGACTGCTGGATGCCGAAGCCACGAAAGACGCCTTGCTCAAGCAATTGATCGCCGAGCATGAACCCGCCTATGCGGACCAATGGCGCGGTTTGCCTGAGACCTATACGCATGCCATGTTGAAGGGCATTGTGGCGTTTGAGTTGGACATTGTGTCCATTCAAACCAAAGTCAAAATCAATCAGCATCGGCCCGAGTCTCACCAGTCCATGTATGACCTTTATCAACAAGGCGGTGAACAAGAAAAGGCTTTGGCCCAATGGATGACCCGACTCGGACTCACCAAGCCATGAGCCTGGTTGCGCAAGAACCTGCCTTTTCTGATGAACACTGGATGCAACTGGCCCTGGATCAGGCACGGGCTGCAGCCTTGGCAGGTGAAGTGCCTGTGGGCGCAGTGGTGGTCAAGGATGGGCAAGTCATCGCCACAGGGCGCAATACGCCGATTGCAGACCATGATCCCACAGCCCACGCCGAGGTGGTGGCTCTACGCGAGGTGGCCAAATTGCTGGGCAATTACCGTCTCGACGGCTGTACTTTGTACGTGACATTGGAGCCTTGTGCCATGTGCAGTGGCGCTATGCTGCATGCCCGGTTGGACCGTGTGGTTTTTGGGGCTCACGATCCGCGCACAGGCGCGGCAGGCTCAGTAGTTAATTTGTTTGGCCACTCACAGCTCAACCACCAAACGCAGGTCACCGGCAACGTACTGGCCGATGAATGTGCTCAGTTGCTCAAAGACTTTTTCAAGCCCAGGCGTTTGAACACCCAACCGGTTCGCGAAGACGCGCTGCGCACCCCTGAAGCGGCCTTTGTCGGTTTAGCCGACTACCCCTGGTCACCGCATTACCTGAACGATTTGCCCAGCATCGCGGGTCTGCGCATGCATTACCTGGACGAAGGTCCTAAGGACTCTGCGCTGACTTGGCTCTGCTTGCACGGCAACCCGGCTTGGAGTTACCTTTACCGCAAAATGATCCCCATCTGGCTGGCGGCGGGTCACAGGGTGGTAGCACCCGACATGATTGGCTTCGGCAAGAGCGACAAACCCAAAAAGGACAGTTTTCACCGTTTTGACACCCACCGTCAGGTTTTGCTGGAGTTCATAGATCGTCTGAACTTGAACAATGTGGTACTGGTGGTGCAAGACTGGGGCGGTATTTTGGGTTTGACTTTGCCCATGGCCGCCCCTTCGCGTTACTCGGGGCTGCTGGTCATGAACACCACCTTGGCCACTGGCGAGCAACCTCTGAGCGATGGCTTTTTGGCTTGGCGCGACTGGTGCCAACGTCAACCCCAATTTGATGTAGGCAAACTTTTCGCTCGCGGCAATCCTTGCATGACATCCGCTGAAACAGCGGCTTACAACGCACCGTTTCCAGACAAAGGCTTTCGCGCTGCGCTCAGGGCCTTTCCACCTATGGTGCCTGAGTTTTCAGATTCTCCTGGTGCCGACATTTCTCGCCATGCGCAAAACTTTTGGCGCCATGAATGGCTGGGCCAAACTTGGATGGCCATCGGCCAGCAAGACCCGGTGCTGGGTGAGCCCGTGATGCGCCATTTGCAAAGTCAAATCCGCGGTTGCCCCGAACCTATGCTTTTGCCCCATTCAGGCCATTTTTTGCAGGAGCAGGGCGAGTCAATTGCTGAGGCGGCTGTGCGACACTTCAAGCACTGAATACGATATACATCCATGGCCCACATCTATATTTTTTCGCCCTCCAGTGCTGTGCGTGACAAAGCGGCTTTTCGCAGGGGAGTGAAACGACTGCAATCGCAGGGTCACCAAGTGGAAGTCGATTCGGCTGCCTTGACCAGTCATTTGCGTTTTGCCGGTGACGATGACATTCGCTTGGCGAGCATCACCCGCGCTTCTCTCAGCGGAGCCGATGTGGCCATGATTTCACGGGGTGGTTACGGCTTGACCCGTTTACTCCCTCAATTGCCCTACAAAGCGGTGGCCCGCGCCATTGATGGGGGCATGCAGTTTGTGGGCTTGAGTGATTTCACCGCCTTCAATTTGGCCATTTGGGCGCAAACAGACCGTATCACTTGGCAAGGCCCTGCCTTGGGCGAAGATTTTGGCACCGAAGACGTCCCTGACGACATCATGCAAGACTGCTTCGAAGACCTGTGTTTGGAGCAAGGCGAGGGCACAGGCTGGCAGTTACCCAAGTCCGAAATGGAGCGCGGTATTCGCGTGAAAAATGCACCGCTTTGGGGTGGTAACCTGACCGTACTGACCTCATTGTTAGGCACACCGTATTTCCCAAAAGTCCAAGGCGGCGTTTTGTTCATTGAAGATGTCGGTGAACACCCATACCGTGTGGAGCGTATGCTCACACAGTTGCTGTTAGCGGGCGTTCTGGCACAGCAAAAAGCGGTGGTCTTCGGCCAATTTACCAATTACAAACTGGTGCCAACCCATGACAAAGGATTCAAGCTGAACACTGTCATTGAATGGCTGCGTTCGCAAATCAAAGCGCCCGTGCTGACGGGACTGCCATTCGGCCATGTCAGGACCAAAGTCTTGCTGCCGGTAGGCGCCAAGATTGATCTGGTCACTGAGGGAAGAGACGCGTTGATGGTTTGGGGTCACCTTTAACATCCAGGCTCGTTCTTTTGGGCCCTGATTTAGTTCAGGTGGGCTGATGCATCTAAGTTATGTTTGAAATCCAAATCAGAGACTTAACATAATATACATCGTATGAAGTGAATAATAAGAGCTGTATGTGCTGTTCATGCGAACCTAGCCAGAATCAAAACAATGATCACTGTCGACTCTGTCTAACCCATTCATTCACTGCAGCTTCCAACAACTTGGCAGTCGAATCGCGTCCGGCGCGTTTGGCAAAGTCTGAGGCAGTCAAGCCCAAGTGGTTTTTCAAACTAGGATCCGCGCCTGCATTCAACAACAAACTGACCAAGGATTCTTTGCCGTACATCGCAGCCATCATCAAGGGTGTGCTGCCATTGGGCGATTCGGCATCTATGTAGGCGCTGTGCTCGAGCAGCATCTCCACAACGTCAGCCTGTTGGCCAGATGCAGCGTAATGCAAAGGTGTCCATCCGGTTTTATTGACGTCAGCATCTTTGTCAATCAAGGATTTCATCAAATCGGTACGTCCTTTGATGCTGGCGATCATCAAAGCACTTTCGTCCTTGTCATTGCGCCACTCCACACGGGTGCGTGGCCATTGAATCAAAGTTTGCGCCACTTTGAAGGAGCCGAGTTGCAGAGCCATAAACAAACCGTGCACGCCATCAGGATTGATGGTGTTGGCGTCAAAACCACGGTCTAAAAGCGACTGAATCTGCATCGGATTGTCATTGCGTATGGCTTTGAAAAAGTCTTCATACGATCCTGCCAATGCGGATGTTGAAAACTGAATTAGACAAATAAAAACAATGGTCTTTATGAATTTAATCATATTTTACTTTTAATAAATTACTTGAAGATCCGAGGGCTCAAGATTGAACTTTAGAAAACAATTTATCAAAGTTTTGGCTGGTAATTTCAGCCATATGTTCCGGCGTGGACGCGCGTAACTGCGCTAACAATTGCGCCACATAAGGCACGTAAGCAGGAGAGTTGGTTTTGCCTCGAAACGGCACAGGTGCTAAATAAGGACTGTCTGTCTCAATCAGCAAGCGGTCTTCTGGGACAAATTGAGCCACCTCACGCAGATCTTGCGCGGTTTTGAAGGTCAAAATGCCCGAAAAAGAAATGTAGAAACCTAGATCCAAGGCCGCACGAGCAACTTCTTGCGATTCGGTGAAGCAATGAAAGACACCGCCAGCCGAGCCTTCACTCCCTGTTTCGCCCTGCTCTTTTAATATATCCAGCGTATCTTGAGACGCGGAGCGGGTATGGATCACCAGGGGCAGTCCGCTGATTCTGGCCGCTTGTATGTGCGTGCGAAAACGATCACGTTGCCAATGCATGTCACTCACACTGCGGCCGCCTTTGCGTGCATCCATTTGGTAGTAGTCCAGCCCTGTCTCGCCAATCGCGACGACTTTCGGGAGTGACGCCAATGAAACCAGTTCCTCTAAAAGGGGTTCCCGTACCCCTTCGTTGTCAGGGTGAACTCCGACTGTAGACCAAAAATTTTCGTGCTCTAAGGCCAGTGAATGAACATCCGCAAACTCTTCCATGGTCGTACAGATGCACAAAGCGCGGGTCACCTGCGCTTGCGCCATGGCTTGGCGAATCTGCGGTAATTGAACGCGCAGTTCGGGAAAGTTCAGATGGCAATGGGAATCGGTATACATGTTCAATGCGCAGTCTGTATGGCCAAACGGGCTTCACTGGCCAGGGCTTCCAGCATCAAGCCAGGATTGAAAGGATGATCGGCCGTGCGCGACGCCTGACTCAGGCGCTTGAACCATGCCGTCAAAGTGTTGATCGAAGCTTTGCAAGGTGGCAAGACATCGGGTTTGAAAAAACGCGGAACGGCACCGGATCGCAGCAATACCAAGTCGTGACACAGTTTTTGCAATGCCTCAATCGCTTGTGCAGGGCTCAGCTGGGATAAGGCAGAGGCATCACCTTCGGCCATGGATTTGGGAAATCCTGTCCACCACGATGGACTTTGACCGGCTGCCATTTGTTTGGCCACATCAGCCGGGCGACCGCCCGCAGCATGCAGCAAGACCTCGCCCTGGCTCACGCCTTGAACCGCCAACCAGCTCAATGCCTCTTCGGTCTGTGGCCAGATCATGGTGTGCCCCAAGCAGCGACTGCGGATGGTGGGAAGCAATTGATGCGCTGCTTCTGTGGCGAGCACAAATTTGACGTCCCCTGGGGGCTCTTCCAGGGTTTTGAGCAAAGCATTGGCCGTGATGTGGTTCATCCGCTCCGCTGGGAAAATCAACACGGCTTTGCCACGACCGCGAGCATTGGTGCGTTGCGCAAACTCCACAGCATCACGCATAGCGTCGATACGGATTTCTTTGGAAGGCTTGCGGGTTTTCTTGTCGATCTCGTCTTGCGCTTTTTCGTTCAAGGGCCAGCCCAGCTCCAGCATGATGGTCTCGGGCATCAAGACACACAAATCGGCATGGGTGTGGACACTCAAAGCGTGGCAACTGCCGCATTGGCCACAGGCACCATCTTCGCTGGGGTTATCACACAACCATGCACTGACCAAGGCCAAGCCCAGATCGTATTGACCCAAACCCGAGGGACCTGCCAAGATCCAGGCATGACCACGCTGGGCGAGCAATTGGCGGGTTTGGGTCGCAATCCACGGTGCAGTCATGCGGAGCCTTTCAATGACATCACCGCCGATAGGACTGCCTGCCAAACCAGTTCGCGGCTCTGGTGGGCGTTGATGGTGGCAAAACGGCCAGGACTTTCAGCGCAACGTCGGGCATAGCCTTGACGTACCTGCTCAAAAAATGCACTTGGCTGGGCTTCGAACTTGTCAGGCACTCTGGCTTGGACCAAGCGCTCAGCAGCCACGGCGGGCGGCAAGTCAAACCAAAGTGTCAGATCAGGTTGTAGCAAGTGGGTGTCTGCGGCTCCACGTTGTTGCACCAGATTTTCAAGTGTGACCAGGGCTTGCCAGTCAAACCCCCTGCCTCCGCCTTGGTAGGCAAAGGTGGCGTCCGTAAAGCGATCACATAAAACCACTTGGCCACGCGACAGTGCGGGTTCGATCACATGCACAATGTGCTCCTGCCTGGCGGCGAACATCAAAAGGGCTTCCGTCAGCGGGTGCATAGGCTCATGCAAAACCAATTCGCGCAGTCGCTCCGACAAGGAGGTACCGCCTGGTTCGCGGGTCAAAATCACCTCACGCCCATGGGCGCGGAACCAGTCCGCCAAAGCTTCGATGTGGCTGGACTTGCCGGCACCATCAATGCCTTCAAAGCTGATAAATAAACCGGGTTTCATCGTCTGATCCTTGGAACTCAATGGCCATCAGTGACCCGTGGGCGAAAGCACACTGCCCTGCCCTCTTTGGTAACGGTTGACCGCCCGATTGTGCTCACCCAAGCTGCTGCTAAAGTGGCTGCTGCCATCGCCCTTGGCCACAAAATACAGTGCGGGGGTATTGGCAGGTTGAACAGCCGCCATCAGGGCGGCTTTACCTGGCATAGCGATGGGAGTGGGCGGTAAGCCTGGGCGGGTGTAGGTGTTGTAGGGTGTGTCTGCGCGCAGGTCTTCTCGTCTCAAATTGCCATCAAAACGCAAAGCCATGCCGTAGATGACCGTGGGGTCAGTTTGCAACAGCATGCCCAATTTCAAGCGATTGGCAAACACCCCGGCAATCATCGGGCGGTCTGAGGCTTTACCGGTTTCTTTTTCCACAATGCTGGCCAAAATCAAGACGTCTTCCGGAGATTTCAATGGAATCTGCTTATAACGGTTGTCCCAGGCTTTGGCCAACTGCTTGTCCATGGACAGCATGGCGCGCTTGAGTACCGACAAATCACTCGCCCCCTTGGCATAGGTGTAGGTGTCTGGGTAGAACCTCCCCTCGGGGTGAACGCCCGGGCGCCCTAATTGGGCCATGATGTCCGCTTCACTTAAGCCGTGTGTGTCGGGCTTCAAAAGATCCGCTTTGGCCAATGCCGCCCGCACTTGCCTGAAATTCCAGCCTTCTACCAGGGCGACACTGCGCAGGCTTTCTTCACCTCGCACGAGCATCGACAGCAAGGTGCGGGGTGTGGTGGTCGAGCTGATTTCGTAGCTGCCTGCCTTGATAGCCCTGGATTGTCCCGAGAACCGAAACCATAGAAAAAGCATGTCCGCAGAAGTTTTGCAACCTGCATCCACCACGGCTTGTGCAATGCCGCGTGGAGTTGTGCCAGGCTCGATGGTCAAGTCGAGTACCGGGCCTTGAGGTTGAAGCGGTTGTTGAAGCCACAAATAACTGCCGCCCAGCAACAATGCAAGCAAAAGCGCCAAACCTGTTAAAAAAGTCAACAACCAACGACGCACAGACCAGATTCCTTGAATTGTGGGATGTGAGGATGATAATTGAGGGATGCACACCGAAACCGTTCAACCCGATTCCCTTTTGCGCTCAGGCGTGGCCGCATTGCCCTTTTGGGGTGTGATTCAGGCCCAAGGCGATGATGCCGCTAACTTTTTGCACAACCAGCTGAGTAACGATGTCCTTTTGTTGCCTGTGGGACAGGCACGATTGGCGGCATTTTGTTCCGCCAAAGGGCGCATGCAAGCCAGTTTCGTGGTCATCAAAACTGCGCCAGACACTGTACTTTTGGTGGTCAGCCAGGATTTGCTGGCCACCACACTCAAACGGCTATCCATGTTCGTGATGCGGGCCAAAGTCAAACTCACCGATGCCACCAGTGAATGGCAACTGCGCGGTTTGTTGGGTGAGAATGCGCTGGCCGCAGCAACCGCGACGACTCCTTGGAGCAATTCAATGCATTGCGCGGTGCATGTGGTCTCGCTCTACCCCGCCGTTGTAGGTTCAAGCCACATTCCACGGTCGCTGTGGATCGCACCAACTGAATTCCCTTTACCGGATGGGGCTGAAGTCTCAACCAGCCAATGGCTGTGGAGCGAAGTCATGAGCGGCGTCACTTTGGTGAGCCAGCCTGTGTTTGAGCAGTTTGTACCTCAGATGTTGAACTACGAATCGGTGGGCGGTGTGAACTTCAAAAAAGGCTGCTACCCCGGCCAGGAAGTCGTGGCCCGCAGTCAGTTCAGAGGCACTTTGAAGCGACGCACAGCGCTAGCTCACAGTCCGGTTGCCCTTACGGCTGGACAAGATATCTTTACCCCAACAGACCCCGATCAGCCTTGCGCCACAGTGGTCTTATGCGCCGCGAGGCCGGACGGCCAGGGTTTTGATGCCCTGATCAGCGGTACTTTGGAGAGCATGCAAACGGGCTGGCAAACCAAAGTGGGTGGACCCGCGCTGGTGTTGAATGTCCTACCCTACGAGTTGTTGGCCGACATATGATTTTCAGAGCTGGCGCACCATCTCGATATGTGCGATCCCCGCTTCTTCAAAAATCGCGCCTTGCGTTTTGAAGCCGGCGCGTTGGTAAAAACCTTGGGCGCTGCATTGCGCGTGCAAAAGCACCTGCGTGTCGCCACGTTGTTTGGCGGCGTCCATCAAGATGTGCAGCACACGGCGGCCCAAGTCGCTACCGCGAAGTTGTTTTTTCACGGCCATGCGGCCGATACGGGCAACGCCCGGAGCATGTTGGAGTAAGCGGCCCGTGGCCAACACCATGCCCATACGGTTGATGGCCACAGCATGCAAGGCGGTGGCATCGTCGGCGTCCCACTCCATCTCGGCGGGCACTTTTTGCTCCTGAACAAAGACCTCGGTTCGCAAAGGGGCTGCGAAGCTTTGCAGTTCTGACCATGGGCCTGTTTTCAAATCGATCATGTCTTCGTCTTTTTCAAAGCCTTCCAGCATTTGACGCAAAGCGGCGGGAACAGGCAGGCTCTTTTTCACAGCAGGGTCGGCATACACGTAAACCAACTCACCGGTGATCAGCAATTCATCGCCACGGAAAATCGCTCCCACAAAGGTCATTGAGGAGTTGCCGATGCGCTCACAACGCATGCAAACGTCTAAGAAATCGTCCATCTCGGCGCTGGCGTGGTATTCAACGCTGGCTTTTTTGACGTAAAGGTCTCCGCCCAGTTGGTGCATGGTTTCGGCATAGGGCATGGCTAAGTTACGCCAATAGTCAGTCACTGCGGTGTCAAAGTACATCAGGTAATGGCCGTTGAAGACGATGTTTTGCATGTCCACCTCGACCCAGCGCACGCGCATGCGGTGTGAAAATCGAAATTCCTGTCGTTTCATGGTGTCAACTTTCAAAAGCGTTTTTCAATGCCCGGCCTGCGTCAGCATGGGCTTTCAAGGCATCAGGGATCGCGCGGCCCATGGTGATGAAGCCATGGATGACGCCCCGGTAAATCTCCAGATCCACTGCCACACCGGCCATGCGCAGCAAATCAGCGTAATGAATCCCTTCGTCCACCAAGGGGTCGCATTCCGCCAGGCCGATCCAAGCCGGCGCCAAGCCCGTGTGGTCTGGCGCCAAGCTGGGCGCAAATCGCCAGTCGTCGCGATCGGCATCATCAATGTAATTGGCAAAGAACCAGTCCACTGTGGCTTTGTCCAGCATGAAGTCATGGGCAAAAGTGGTGTGAGAAGCCGTGCTTTGCCGTGCACCGCATCCGGGATAGAACAGCAGTTGCAGACGCAAGTCCAAGCCTGCATCGCGGGCCATTAAGGCGCAGACCGCACCCAAGGTGCCCCCCGCGCTGTCACCGCCAACGGCCACGCGGGCGGTGTCCAAACCCCACGCTTGCCCCTGCTGGATCACCCAGTTCAAGGCGTCCCAACTGTCATGGACTGCTGTAGGGAATCGGTGTTCAGGTGCCAATCGGTAATCCAAGGAAATGACCGCGCAGTGGCCTTCACGGCTGAGCTGGCGACATAACACATCATGTGTCGTCAAACTGCCCACTGAAAATCCACCACCGTGGATGTACAGCAGCACAGGCAGAGGCGTTTCACTTTGAGGTGCGTACAAACGCGCTGGCATGGCATAGCCATCACGCGCAGGGATATGCAGGTCTTGCACACGGTCCACAAGCGGCGCAGGTTGCAGGTCCAGAATGGGAGCACCCATGTCATAAAACTGGCGAGCCTGTGGGGCTGTCAATTCGTGCATGGGGGGACGTGCTGCGCGGTGCACGCGCTCAAGTAATGTCCGTGCCGCGGCGTTCAATAAGGAAGTAGGGTTCGTGTGGCGCATGCGTTTTGCCCTATCGCCAACGTGACGGCCAATGACACCACGCCAAGCAGATGCAGGCATTCCTGAATCAAAATGAATGGCATCGTACAACGCGTTGGACCTCGTGGCTGTCACCCCTGCCGCACGTCATTTGTCTACTTGCCTGTTGCTCATTACTTTTGCACCTACTCGGAGAGTTTTGCATGTCATTCATCAATTACGTCACCCAGATTCAGATCGACTTTGGCGCGATCAGCCTGCTCAAGGCCGAATGCGAGCGCGTGGGCATCAGCCGCCCCCTGATCGTGACCGACGCGGGCGTGAAGGCCGTGGGCATCTTGGACAAGGCCCTCGCAGCCCTGCCCGGCCTCCAGGTCAGTGTGTTCGACCAAACCCCTTCCAATCCGACCGAGGCAGCGGTGCGAGCCGCCGCCGCCGTCTACAAGCAACACAACTGCGACGGCCTGATTGCGCTGGGTGGCGGTTCGTCCATCGACTGCGCCAAAGGCGTGGCCATTGCCGCCACACACGAAGGCCCGCTCAAGACCTACGCCACCATTGAGGGTGGCTCGCTCAAGATCACCGACCGGGTGGCCCCGCTGATCGCCGTGCCCACCACGGCAGGTACGGGCTCCGAAGTGGCCCGGGGGGCGATTTTGATCGTTGACGATGGCCGCAAGCTGGGTTTTCACAGCTGGTTCATCGTGCCCCGTGCCGCCATCTGCGACCCCGAACTCACGCTGGGCCTGCCGCCCGTACTGACGGCGGCCACGGGCATGGACGCGATTGCGCACTGCATGGAAACCTTCATGGCCGCGCCCTTCAACCCGCCCGCCGACGGCATCGCGCTCGATGGCCTGGCGCGTGGCTGGGCGCACATCGAGCGCGCCACCCACAACGGCCAAGACCGTGAAGCGCGCCTGAACATGATGAGCGCCAGCATGCAAGGCGCCATGGCTTTTCAGAAAGGCCTGGGTTGCGTGCACTCATTGAGCCACAGCCTGGGTGGTGTGAACCCGCGCCTGCACCACGGCACCCTGAACGCCATGTTCCTGCCCGCCGTGGTCACCTTCAACGCCGCTGCCGAGTCGGTGCAAAAAGAAAACCGCTTGAACCGCATGGCCCAGGCCATGGGCCTGCAAAGCGGCAGCGATATTCCCGAAGCCATCAAAGACATGAACGCCCGTTTGGGCCTGCCCACCGGGCTAGGGGCCATGGGCGTGACCGAAGGTTTGTTTGACGCCGTGATCACCGGGGCGCTGGCCGACCACTGCCACAAGACCAACCCGCGCATCGCCTCGGCTGAGGAATACCGCGAGATGCTCAGCATTAGCCTTTGATCATCAGCCACTGAGTGGCTGCCTCAGGTCCGCGAGACGGGCCCGTTTTTGGGAAACATCATGCCCGGCGAGCGCCGCCGTGGCCTGGCTGCCTTGGCCGCCTGGCCTCGGGCTGCGGCGTCCCAGGCCGAGCGGGCCCAGCGCACCGCCTCGGTGGGGTCGTCAAACATCGTGTCAGGCGCGCTCCAGTAAGACAGCGCCACGGTTTTGCCTTTCATGGGGTAGGTGAAAGGCGTGAGCCACAACGCTTCAAAGTCGGGGCGGTTGATGTCGTCCGTCTTCAGGTAGAGCCGGTTGTCCACAACGATGGCGAACATCAGGCCTTCGTGATACAGGCCGTGGCCGCCGAACATGCGGCGGGCCGTGACCTGTCCCCACTTTTCAAAGAGTTCCTGCAGGAACCCGATGAATTCACTCAAAGGCTGCCCCGGCCGTTTTCTGCGTGGTACTTCTGAGCGGTTTCCCAGGCCACGGCTTGCAGATGGGCCGCAACGTCAGCGGGCAAGCCAGCGGTGTACTTGTTGCCCACCGGGTTGACCTTGTAGACCGAGGCGAGCACCGTGCAGGCGCCGAGGTACGTGCCTTGCAGGGTCGGGTGGCGCTTGTCACCGATGATGAGCGGGATGTCCGCACGCTTGGCCAGCGAATTGGCAAAAGCCAAACCTGCAGGCACCACCAGCGCGTTGTTGGCCTTGCCCACCTTGGTGTATTCAGCGGCCAAGGGTGTCGTCATCTCGGGCTTGTCAGAGTAAGCCCAGGACATGAACAGGACAGGCTCGGCCCCGTGCTTGCGCACCGTGTCGCTGTGCTTCTTGGCAAATTCGTGGAAGACGCTTTGCAGCTTGGGGTGGATGGGGCACTGGCTGCAATCCATCATCATCACCGCGTCAAACGGCTTGTCGAAGGTGTTGAAGCGAACTTCGTTGTCACCCACAAAGGAATAGCTCGACACGCCACCGGGCTTGAAATACGCCTCCATGTCGTGCCAGTTGATGCCCGAGCCGCTGATGGTGGCCGATACGTTGCGGGCACTGCGCTTGGCCGTATCCGACTGCGCCATCAGCAACTGGCCCAAGTGGCCGTGCATCGAGTTGTTGTAATAAAAGAAACTGTTGCCCACCCACAGCATGCTGCGAACTTCAGTCGAGACCGATGGACTTGGCTTGGGCACGCCAGTGGGCTCGAGGGGTGTCAGACTGCAGCTGGCTAAGCTCGAAATCCACAGCAAGACCAAAATAAATCGTAAGTTTTTCAAGTTGATCTTTCAGTAAAAGACTTTATAAGGCTTTCAGAACACCCACATCGGGCTGCAGCATCCACTGCGCAAACTCATCAGCCAATTGCTGGCTGGCACTGACCGCAGAGCGCCAAGCCTGCATTCTGCCGGGCAGGTCGTGGGCATAACGCATGAAATCTTTGCGGTCAGGTAGTTTGCGATTAGGCAAGCTTTGCACCCATTCGGGGTTGGGTGCCAGCACCAATGTGCTGTCCAAACTGGGGCTGGAGCGGTGTCTCCAAGGCCAAGATTTGTCAAGCCAGCCGGGCACCACCTGCTGCTGGAAGTGCGGGTACAACACCAGCGCTTTGTCTGGGCCTGCTGGAGCGGCCCACTTCAAGTGCATGTGGTAGTCGGTGATGCCCCCATCCCAATAGGCACCTCGGGGTGCACCAGGGATATCGTGCACTGCTTTCAGCGCAAAGGGGATGGAACAACTCGCTTGCATCGCAGCCATGAAGTTGTCTTCATTCAATGCCACGGTTCGGGTTCGGAAATCTTGCGTATCAAAGGGCAAAGAGGTCCCTGCCGCAGAAAACACCACACGCTCCAGCCACCCCCCCAGTGAGCGTCGACTGATGGCATTGCTGATGAAGGCACCGGCATAACCCAAGGGGGTGGCTACAGGATGCTCTCGGTGCAACAGATGCCGCCCGTGTGAAGTCACGATGTGCAGTCGGTAACGCGGATGCCGCAAGATTTCGCTCACGCGGCCACCATAAAAGGATTGCAGGTTGGCCCCAAAAGCGTCACTGACCTGCTGCGCACTCACCCGTTTTTGGCCAGGCAATGGATCGTAGTGCTGTTGAATGTAATCGCGCTCCAGATGCTGGAAAGCAGCCACCGGATGGTCCAGGCAAGCCGTGCCCATGCGCCAAGCACCAATCGATGCGCCGACGAGATCGACCGTTTGCTGGCTTTGTGTCAACCATTCACCAAAGATGAACCGGTCCAGTGGCCCCAGGATCAATCCTTTGGGGCCGCCGGCCGCAGCAGGGATCACCCCCACATGTTCCGGCCTCAGGCCGTGCTCACGGATGTGGGCCAGGGCCTTGGGTCCGGCATGGATGTGCAGGGCCTTCATGGGCTTTACTTCTTGATGCCTTGCAGTTTGGCAAAGGCGCTGGCCATGGCAGAACCTGCTGCGGGGGGTGAGGTGTAACCACCGCCACCACGCTGGCGGTTGTCGCGCCCTGCCCCTTCAAACTTGTTGTCTCTGGGGCCCCTTCCGTCTTGTCCTTGTCTGGCAGGCGCAGCGTCCAGCTTCATGGTCAAGCTGATGCGCTTGCGGGCCACATCGACTTCGAGCACCTTGACCTTGACGATGTCGCCTGTCTTGACCACTTCGCGGGCGTCGGTCACGAACTTGTTGGCCAGCTGGCTCACATGGACCAAGCCGTCCTGGTGCACGCCCAGGTCCACAAACGCGCCAAACTGGGCCACGTTGCTCACGGTGCCTTCGAGCGTCATGCCCTCTTTCAGGTCTTTGATGTCTTCCACGCCATCGGTCAGGCGGGCGACCTTGAAGTCGGGGCGCGGGTCGCGGCCAGGTTTTTCCAGCTCGCCCAGGATGTCTTGGATGGTGATCGCACCGAATTTGTCGTTCGCGAACAGCTCAGGCTTGAGGGTTTTCAAAACATCCGAGCGGCCCATGATCTCTTGGATCGGCTTGGCGGTTTTGACGATGATCTGCTCGACCACCGGGTAGGTTTCGGGATGCACACCGGTCATGTCCAGCGGGTTGTCACCACCGCGAATGCGCAAAAAGCCCGCGCTTTGTTCGAAGGTCTTGGCACCCAGGCCCGTGACCTTGAGCAAGTCCTGACGGGTCTTGAACACGCCATTGGCATCACGCCAGCGCACCACGGCCTTGGCCACGCTGCCCGACAAGCCGGACACGCGGGTGAGCAAAGGCACGCTGGCCGTGTTCAGGTCCACGCCCACCGAGTTCACGCAGTCTTCGACCACGGCGTCCAGCGTTTTGGCCAGCTCGCTTTGGTTCACGTCGTGCTGGTACTGGCCCACACCAATGGCTTTGGGGTCGATCTTGACCAACTCAGCCAAGGGGTCTTGCAAGCGGCGGGCAATCGACGCCGCGCCGCGCAGGCTCACATCCACATCGGGCATTTCTTGTGAGGCGAATTCGCTGGCGCTGTACACCGAAGCACCGGCCTCGCTGACCACGGCTTTTTGAATTTCCACGCCATCGCGCAGGCGGGCGAGTTGCTTGATCAGGTCGCCCGCCAGTTTGTCGGTCTCGCGGCTGGCGGTGCCGTTGCCAATGGCGATCAGGTTCACGTTGTGTTTCTCGCACAACTTGGCAAGCGTAAAGAGCGAGCCCTCCCAGTCTTTGCGAGGCTCGTGCGGGTAAACGGTGGAGGTGTCGACCAGCTTGCCGGTGGCGTCGACCACGGCCACTTTCACGCCCGTGCGGATGCCTGGGTCCAGCCCCATGACCACGCGGGGGCCTGCAGGCGCGGCCAGCAACAGGTCGCGCAGGTTGTCTGAAAAGACCTTGATGGCGACTTTTTCGGCTTCTTCGCGCAGGCGGGTGAACAGGTCGCGCTCGGTGGACAGACTCAGCTTCACGCGCCAGGTCCAAGCCACGCATTTGCGGATCAGGTCGTCCGAGGGGCGGGCCGAATGGCTCCAGCCCAAATGCATGGCAATCTTGCCTTCGGCGATGCTGGGTTTGCCGGGTTCGGGCTTGGAACTGGAACTCGCCTCCGGCTCGGGCAACACCAATTTGGCGTCCAGCATTTCCAGCGCACGGCCACGGAACACAGCCAAAGCCCGGTGCGAGGGCACACGGCCAATCGGCTCGTCGTACTCAAAGTAGTCGCGGAACTTGGCCACGTCGGCGTTGTTCTCGTCCTTGCCGTCGGCCAGTTTGCTTTTGAACAGGCCTTCGTTCCATAACCATTCGCGCAGGGCTTGCACCAGCGACGCGTCCTCGGCCCAGCGTTCGCTCAGCAAATCGCGCACGCCATCCAGCACGGCGGCGGTGGTGGTGAAGTCAGCGCCTTCAATCGCGCCTGCCGCCAGCACAAAGGCAGCAGCCTCTGCATGCGGGTCCAGCATGGGGTCGGCAAACAGCTTGTCGGCCAGCGGCTCCAACCCGGCTTCGCGGGCAATCATGCCCTTGGTACGTCGCTTGGGCTTGAAGGGCAAATACAGGTCTTCAAGCTCCTGCTTGGTGGGGGCGGCATCGATGGCAGCCAGCAACTCGGGTGTCATCTTGCCCTGCTCCTGGATGCTCTTGATGACTGCAGTGCGGCGGTCTTCGAGTTCGCGCAGATAGCTCAAGCGGGATTCGAGTTCACGCAGTTGGATGTCGTCCAGCCCGTCGGTCACTTCTTTGCGGTAACGGGCGATGAAGGGGACGGTGGCACCACCGTCCAGCAGTTCAACAGCGGTTTTGACCTGGTCAGGTCGGATACGGATTTCGGCGGCCAGTTGGGCCAGGATTTTCGACATGGAGGGGGATTTCTTTCACGCAAGCGGGCGAGTTTGCCACAAGGGCTCAGAGCCGCTGATGAGATTTATGGTGCGTGCGCAGGCGTTGTCAAATTGACAAATTTGCAATTTTTCTCGAACTCAATCGATAAAACTACCATTTGAAGACGTTAAAAATTATAAAATAATCATAAATAAACAGTTTTGACATTAAAAGTAGTTTAGAGGGAGCGTGTCAATGAGTACAGTCCAACACCACTGCAAAGCCGCATGGCTGGTGCTGTCGCTTGTGTTCGGTTTGCTGGCCGGTTGTCAGACGCTGCCTAGCAGTCTTCCTGCGCATGAATACGAGCCTTTCAAACCCCTGCCGGTCGAAAAACGCCTCATGAACGAGGTGCGCATCCGCTGGGAAGTGCGTGAAGACGTGGCCCAAGTCTGTGCCAAAGCCATCCAGATGGGCAAGGAGCAGGCCTACATCACCCCGCCCCTGGCCTGCGCCGTTTGGGACGTGCCTAAGCAGGAGTGCACCGTGATCACTGGCCCCAAGCCCACACACGTGGCCCTGGGTCATGAAGTCCGGCACTGCTTTGAGGGCCGGTTCCACCGCTGATCCCAGTTAAGTGTTGGCCTCGCGCAAGGCCTTGCGCAAACCCTCACCCACTTCAGGGCGCGCCGCAAACGGGTCAGGCGGGTTGATGCCCTGAACAATCGCTTCCATGCGGCTTTGCACGTTACCCAGCGCTTGTGGGTGGCTGTAAATGTAGAACTGGTCTCTGGCGACCGCATCAAACACCTTTTGCGCCACATCGGCGGCCGACACCTTGCCGCTACCCACGGCTTTGTCGCTCTGCGCTTGGCCGATCAACTGGCTTGCGGTGGGCTTGTCTGCCGCCAAGTCGGTTGGGCGGTTGCGGTGGCTCTGACTGATGCCTGTGGGCACAAAGTAAGGGCACAGCACGCTCGCACTGATCTGGTCAGACACCAAATGCAGGTCTTGGTAAAGCGTTTCGGTCAGCGACACCACCGCGTGTTTGCTCACGTTGTAGATGCCCATGTTGGGTGGCGTCAGCAGTCCGGCCATGCTGGCGGTGTTGACGATGTGGCCTTGGTAAGTCGGATCGGCCTTGGCGGCTTCGAGCATCATGGGGGTGAACAAGCGCACGCCGTGCACCACGCCCCAGAGGTTGACGCCCAACACCCATTCCCAGTCGGCGACCGAATTTTCCCAAACCAAGCCCCCTGCTCCCACGCCCGCATTGTTGAACACAAAATGCGGCGCACCAAAACGGACTTTGACTGCGTCGGCCAGGCTTTGCATGGCCTGAGCATTGGATACGTCCACGCGCTGGGCCAAGACTTGTGCTCCCAGTGCGGTGATTTCTGCGGCAGCTTTATCCAGCGCGTCCTGCTGGACATCGACCATCACCACATTCATGCCTAAACCGGCAGCGATGCGTGCGCACTCGAGTCCGAAACCAGAGCCCGCGCCGGTTAATACGGCTGTTTTTCCTTGGAAGTTGGAGATCATGTGTCTGCCTTTTTCAGAATGAAACCAATGCGTGGAAAATGCACATGCACCGTGCCAGCGCGAGGGTCGGTACGGCGAATCGTTAAACGAGTGCGGGTTGCAGCCACCAACTGGCCGTGTGTGGGTTCAGTGCCGAAGTTGTCGGCTGCAATCACCACCTCGCTGCCCAAGGCAATGCCATGATCGTCCTGGAACAGCTCATCCAGCGGCGCGGGAGTGTGTTGCTGAGCTATGGTCAGGGCATCTGCGCTGCTGATCTCGGTTGCTTGGCCATGGCCCAGCGCCATCATCCGGTCCAGCCATGCACCGACCAATGGCGTTTGCTCCAGGACAGAAGCTACAGCAGGCGTGCGCTCACGGGTGAACCAAATCGGATGAGCGGCAGAAAAATCCGCCAAGCAGGGCTGATCGCCCAGCAGAAAGGCTTGATCTTTGAGCATGTCCGACAAACGACGCAAATAACTTTTGTAAGTGGCCGCTGCATCTGTGGGCAGCATGCGAGGCGAACCACCGCGCATGGCTTGGCGGTCGGCCACAAAGGCCTTGGCCCATTCCGCGGGTTGGTGACCCATGATCTGCGCCGCACCCGCAGGCTGGAAGTTGAAAGCCATGATGGGGCTGAAGGTCAAAGCATCGGCCCACTGAGCGACGATGCGCGTCAGTCCTTTGTGTGCCTCAGGGTACAAGGTCGGTGTGGGCTGGATCTGCTCCAGCACATCACAAATCAAGGCTGTGTCGCAATACACATCGGCGCCAATTTGCATGATGGGCGTGCGACGATGCCCACCGGTCAAGGCCACCACATCGGGCTTGGGCATCATCATGGGAATGATCACGCTCTTCCAGCTCAGTTGCTTGTAGCCCAGCACCATGCGGACTTTTTCCGCAAACGGGGACGTGGGGTAATGGTGAAGAATGATGTCGCTCATGCTGAACTTTCTATGACGTCAGATCAGTTTGACCAATTGTTTGCCGAAATTTTTGCCCTTGAGCAAGCCCAAAAATGCCTCAGGGGCAGCGGCCAGGTTGGGGGCAACCGATTCACGGGGGCGCAAAGCGCCTGTGGCAATCATGTTGCCCAATTCAGCCAGGGCTTGCGGCCAAACTTCCATATGCTCGCTGACGATGAAACCTTCAATTTTCATGCGATTGATCAAAATAGCCGCTGGGTTACTCATGGGCAAAGGCTCGCCGTTGTATCCGGCAATCATGCCGCACACTGCAATGCGCGAGAAGGCATTGGCTCGCATCATCACAGCGTCCAATACTTTGCCACCGACATTTTCAAAGTGTCCGTCTATACCCTGAGGGCAAGCCACTTTGAGGGCTTTAGCCAATGAAAAAGCATCTGCGTGCTCTTTGTAGTCGATGCAGGCATCAAAGCCCAATTCATTGACCACATAGTCGCACTTGTCTTTTCCTCCGGCAATGCCCACAACACGACAACCGCGTGCTTTGGCCAGGGCGCCATAAGCGCTGCCCACCGCTCCACTGGCGGCGCTCACGGTAACGGTTTCACCCGCCTGAGGGTTGATGATCTTGACCAGTCCGTACCAGGCCGTCACACCGGGCATACCCACGGCACCCAAGTAATGACTCAATGGTACGTGGGTGGTGTCCACTTTGCGCAGAGCGCCAACGGCGTCGCCATCGACCACGCTGTAATGTTGCCAACCGCCCATGCCTACGACTTTGTCGCCGACCTGAAACTTGCTGTTCTGGCTTTCCACCACCTCTCCCACGGTGCCACCGATCATCACTTGCCCCAGGGGCTGCGGCACAGCATAGCTCTTGCTGTCGTTCATGCGGCCACGCATGTAGGGGTCCAGACTCAGGAAATGGTGTCGCACCAACACCTGCCCGGCCTGGAGAGCGGGGGTATCTGCAGTGACGAGTTTGAAATTGGACGCAGAGGCCTCGCCTTGAGGGCGGCTGTCGAGGACGATGATCTGATTGGTGGGCATGGAAGTCTCCTGATTAATCGGTGGAAATGACGAGGGGTTGACCGGCTTGCGCAGCAGCTGCATCCGGAACGCGTCGGGGCATGTATTTGAAGGTGCCTGTGGCGTGTGCACACAGCTGGCCTTGTTCATCGTAAATTTTGGCTTCGGTGTAGGCCATGCTGCGTGTGCGGTGCAGCAGATGACCCCGCCCGATCAACTTGAAGCCGGGCTCGCCCTGACAAGGCCTCATGAAACTGGTTTTCATCTCGATGGTCACCACCCCCATGTGCGGCTCTACGCTGCGCGCTGCTGTGGCCATGGAGACGTCGAGCAAAGTCATCACCGCGCCGCCATGAGCCACCACAAAGGAGTTCATGTGCTCGGCGTGGGGTGAAAAATGCAATTCAGAATCACCGCCTTCGAATTTTTCGAGGGTGAAGCCTAAATGGTCCACAAAGGGAATTCGAACGCCGAAAGAAAGGCTCATCTTGAAGGGTCCAATGCGTTTCAGCCGCCGATGATGGCGCTCACGCCACCGTCTACGGCCAGCCATTGACCGGTGATGTGTTTGCCAGCATCTGATGCATACAGCAATGTCAGACCTTTGAGGTCTTCTTCGTCCCCCAAACGGCGCATCGGGGCACCTTGGGCCATTTTGTCTGAACCGAGTTTTTCGATCAGGCCATTGGCCATTTTGGTCGGGAAAAAGCCAGGGCAAATTGCGTTGACGGTGATGCCGTGCTCACCCCACTCCCCGGCCAAAGCGCGTGTGAAGTTGACCACTGCGCCTTTGGATGTGTTGTAGGCAATGGTTTCCATCTCGGCCGGGTTGCCCGCCAAACCTGCGATGGAAGCGATGTTCAGAATGCGGCCTTTTTTGCGTGGGATCATGCTAAGGTTGGCCACCTGCTGTGACAGGATAAAGTAACCCCGAACGTTGAGGTTCATGACTTTGTCCCACGCAGAGACAGGATGTTCTTCAGCCGGGGCGCCCCAAGAGGCGCCTGCGTTGTTGATCAAAATGTCGATCGGGCCCATCCGGGCGACGGTCTCTTCGGCGAGGTGGCGCAAATCTTCTTCTTTAGCGCAATCAGCAGCGATCCACTGCGCGTCGATACCGGCGGCCTTCAATTCGGCTGCGGCCTCTTGCAAATCCTCGGCTTTGCGCGAGCTGAGCATGATTCGAGCGCCGGCTTCGCCTAAAGCATGGGCCATTTGCAGGCCCAAGCCGCGTGAGCCGCCGGTGACCAAGGCCACTTGGCCGGTCAAATCAAAAAGTTGCTGGATGGTGCGTGCCATGGTGTCTTCCTTTCAGTTGTCTCAATGCCGGAACTCTTGGTTTTCGGGCGGGTTGGGAGGGATCTTCGATGGGTTGTTCGAATCGCGCTAGCACTTGTGCGTCAGGTCTTAAAACGCGTCTTCGGGCAAGTCTGCGCAGGTCGGATCGCGGCTGCTGACCACGTTCAGCCAGGCCCCGATCTTGGGCAGTTCGTAGCGGTAGAAGTAACGGCAGGCAGCTCGGCGGCCTTGCGCTGCGGGGGTGTCGTCTTGTCCCAGGCTGGCAGCCACGTCGAGCCAGATCCAGGCAATGACCGTGTGACCAAAGGCTTGCAAATAAGGCACGGCGTTGGCCAGGGCCTGCGCGGGCTCAGCACCTGCCCAGGCTTGCTGCGTGGCTTGGCCGATTTGCTTGAGGGCATCCCGCAATGCGGTGGCTTCGGGTGCCCAAGCTGATTCGGCTTTGAAGGCCGTGGCCATCATGCGTTCGGCCAGCAGTTGCAGGCCTCGGCCGTTTTCCATCAGTACTTTGCGGCCCAACAGGTCCATGGCCTGGATGCCGTGGGTGCCCTCGTGGATCATGTTCAGGCGGTTGTCGCGCCAATATTGCTCGACCGGAAAGTCGCGTGTATAGCCATAGCCGCCGTGGAT
>CANGKR010000011.1 GCA_947454355.1 Comamonadaceae bacterium | reverse complement strand
GGGAGAGCAGCACACAGCGGAATACAAGAATATCAACCCCAATTCAAAAACACCCTCCATCCAAGATGGTGACATCACGGTTTTTGACAGCACGGCGATCTTGCTCTATTTGTCAGAAAAGGTTGGGAAATTTCTGCCGCCCAATACGCTCAAAGACCGTGGTGAGATGCTTCAATGGTTGATGTTCATTGCCACGGGCATTGGACCTTATTGCGGCCAATCTGTTCACTTCAAACATTTCGCACCTGAGCCCAAAGAGTACGCGGTCAACCGTTATGACTTCGAGGCTTGGAGGCATTGGAACATCATCGAAGAGCGCCTGAGTAAGCACCCCTACATGCTGGGCGACACCTACGGCATTGTCGACATGGCATTGTGGCCTTGGGCCAGAATGGTTCCCAGATTCCTGAATGAAGACGCTTTCCACAGCCTGCCCAACGTCAAAAGATTTTTAGACGAAATCAGCGAACGTCCAGCTGCCAAAAGAGCGTTGGAGTTGCAATCCAGACACGAATTCAAGACCACCCTGGATGACGAAGCGCGCAAGGCGATGTTTCCATCCAACGAACGACTCAAAAAAACTGGGCCATGAAGCAATGAACGACTTTTACGACCAGACCAGGCCTATCAGTCAGAAGGTCACGATGCGCCAGGAAGGGTCAGAGCTTGACGACACCATCAAGCCCGCATGGCTCTGGAGTGGCTGTGCACTGCCTCGACCAGGGCTGCCACATGTTCGGGTGGGGTGTACTGGCTGATGCCGTGACCCAGGTTGAAGATGTGGGTGGGCCCGCTTTGGTTGGGGTCGGTGTGGGGCGTGCCAAAGCTGTCGAGCACACGGCGCACTTCTTTTTGGATGCTCGCAGGTGGTGCAAACAGGATGTTCGGGTCGATATTGCCCTGCAAGGCCTTTCCCGGTCCGCCCACTTGGCCACCCACCAAGCCTCGTGCTTTACCCAGGTTGACCGTCCAGTCCAGGCCCAGCACCTCGCAGTCGAGCTCGCCCATCTCCGGCAGCCATAAGCCGCCGCCCTTGGTGAAGACCAGTCGCGGGATGGTTTCGCCGTTGTGGCTCTTGTGGAGTTGGGCCAGCACTTTGCGGGTATAGGCCAGGCTGAATTCCTGGAAGGGTCCATCGGCGAGCACGCCTCCCCAGCTGTCAAAGATCATCACCGCCTGGGCGCCCGCCTCGATTTGGGTGTTCAGGTACAGGGCCACCGCATTGGCGTTGATCTCGAGGATGCGGTGCATCAAATCGGGGCGGCTGTACATCAGGGTCTTGACATGCCGGTAGTCGTCCGAGCCTTGGCCTTCCACCATGTAGCAAGCCAGCGTCCAAGGACTACCCGAAAACCCGATCAAGGGCACCCGCCCATTCAAAGCACGGCGGATCGAGGTGACCGCGTCAAATACATACCGCAGCTTGTTCATGTCAGGCACGGCCAGTTCGGCCACGGCCGCTTCGTCACGCACGTTTTTGGCAAAGCGCGGGCCTTCGCCCATGGCAAAGGACAGGCCCAGACCCATCGCGTCGGGCACGGTGAGGATGTCGCTGAACAAGATGGCGGCGTCGAGCGGGTAGCGGTCTAAGGGCTGCAGGGTGACCTCGGTGGCAAAGTCCACGTTGGTGGCTAAACCCATGAAGCTGCCGGCTTTGGCGCGGGTGGCGCAGTACTCGGGCAAGTAGCGGCCAGCTTGGCGCATGAGCCAGACGGGTGTGTGGTCGGTGGCTTGGCGCAGGCAAGCGCGAAGGAATCGGTCGTTTTGAAGTGTCATGGAGATGTCTTTTTGGCGGCGTCAGCAGGGTTGAAATGAAAGTGTCAACTGAATTAATTTAGTAAAGTGTCAATCTAACTTGACATTTTGTCAAATGTCTGTAGATTCGAGTGCAGAACAGCCAACCAGTAGACCCATCATGGACGCCTTGCGGGAATGGATTCAATCGCCGATGCAGTTGAGAGCGCTCCCTATGGAGCGCTTGCCGGGCTTGGCCAATGACTTGCGGCAACGTCTGATCCAGTCGGTCTCTCAAACGGGGGGGCATTTCAGCTCCAACCTGGGCACGGTAGAACTGACCATCGCCTTGCACTATGTCTACAACACACCACAGGACCGTTTGGTCTGGGACGTGGGTCACCAAACCTATGCGCACAAGATGCTGACCGGCCGCATGGACAAAATGTCCACGCTGCGCCAGCGGGGAGGTTTGAGCGGGTTTCCGCATCGGCAAGAAAGTGAATACGACGCTTTTGGCACCGCCCATTCATCCACCAGCATTTCTGCGGCTCTGGGTATGGCCAAGGCGGCCCAAATCACTGGCAGTGCGCGCAAAGCAGTGGCCATCATCGGCGACGGCGCGCTGACCGCGGGCATGGCCTACGAGGCCATGAACAATGCGGGCACCAGTGATTGCGATGTGTTGGTGGTACTGAATGACAACGACATGTCCATCAGTCCGCCAGTCGGTGCTTTGAACCAGTACCTCGCAGAACTGATGTCGGGTCGCTTTTACGCCCAAGCCAAAAAAATCAGTCAGCAGTTCTTGCGCAACGCACCGCCTTTGTTTGCCTTGGCTAAGCAACTCGAGCAGCAAACGCAACAACTCATCCATCCCGACACGATTTTCGAAAAACTGGGCTTTACCTACACCGGGCCTATCGACGGGCACGATGTGCTGGGCTTGGTGCAAGCCTTACAGAAAATTTCTCAGGCCAAAGGCCCTCAGTTCTTGCATGTGGTGACCCGCAAAGGGCAGGGCTATGCGCGGGCCGAGGCCGATCCAATCAGCTATCACGGACCGGGCAAGTTCGATCCGGCCATTGGCTTGCAAGCCAGTGGCTCCAGCAAAACCACTTTCACTCAGGTGTTCGGTCAATGGCTGTGCGACATGGCCACCCAGGATGCGCGACTGGTGGGCATCACGCCCGCGATGCGCGAAGGCTCGGGCATGGTGGCCTTCAGCCAACGCTTTCCGGATCGCTACCACGATGTGGGTATCGCCGAGCAGCATGCAGTGACCTTTGCGGCCGGGCTGGCCTGCGAGGGCTTGAAGCCCGTAGTCGCCATTTACTCGACCTTTTTGCAACGAGCCTACGATCAATTGATCCATGATGTGGCCTTACAAAATTTGCCTGTGGTTTTCGCGCTTGACCGCGCGGGGCTGGTCGGCGCTGATGGGCCGACCCACGCAGGCATGTTTGACATTGCCTTTACCCGTTGCATTCCGAACATGAGCGTGGCTTGCCCAGCCGATGAAAACGAATGCCGGCAATTGCTGAGCACCGCCTATGCGCAGGACCATCCGGTCACCGTGCGCTACCCCAGAGGCTCAGGCATCGGAACCCCGATGTCTACCGACTTGCAAGTGTTGCCTTGGGGGCGGGCAGAGATTCGCAGAACCGGACGTGGAGTGGCTATTCTGGCCTTTGGCCCCTTGCTCTATGAAGCCTTGAAAGCCGCCGAGTCCATGGATGCCACGGTGGTGAACATGCGCTGGGCCAAGCCCTTGGATTTGGACATGTTGGCCCAGATGGCGCAGCAGCATGATCGCTTCATCACGCTGGAAGACGGTGCCCGCATGGGCGGTGCCGGCGCTGCCGTGCTGGAAGCCTTGCAAGACATGGGCGTCCACAAGCCTGTGTTGGTCATGGGCTTTGAAGATACTTTCACTGAACACGGCGACCCGCAAGAGCTGATGCAGCACTACGGGCTGACCGCCACAGGCATTCACCAGCGGATGGCCCAGGCCTGGCCTGACTTTTATGTCACGCCTCCACTCAGAAAGGTGGTCTGAATGGCTGTCTGGACTTTGGGTTTGAATCACCGCACCGCGCCCATCGATCTGCGCGAACGCTTTGCCTTTGCCTCTGATCAACTGGTGTCCTCGTTGCAAGGCTTACGCCGCAGTTTCGACACGCACAAGGAGGTGGCGATTTTGTCGACCTGCAACCGAACCGAAATTTACTGTGCGGGCGAGCAGGTGCAGTGGCGCCAAACGCTCGATTGGCTGGCCGATGCGGGTAAGGCCCAGGTGGACAGTTTGCAGTCCCACATTTACCGGCTGGAAGGCGATGCTTCGGCCAGACACGCCTTTAGGGTGGCCAGTGGCCTCGATTCCATGGTGTTGGGTGAGTCACAAATTCTGGGGCAATTCAAGGACGCGGTCCGCCTGGCGGCCGACTCCGGCGCCTTGGGCACCACCTTGAATCAGTTGTTCCAGCGTTCGTTTGCAGTCGCCAAAAAAGTGCGCACCTCCACAGACATCGGTGCGCACTCGATCAGCATGGCGGCGGCCAGTGTCCGCTTGGCCAGTCAGATTTTCGAGAACATCCAGGACACGCATGTTCTGTTCGTGGGTGCGGGAGAGATGATCGAGTTGTGCGTGGCGCACTTTGCCGCCAAGTCACCGCGCTCGATCACCATCGCCAACCGATCAGCCGAGCGCGCCGACCATTTGGCCACCCTGCACGGCGGACGCAGCATTGCCTTGGCCGACCTGCCCACGCGACTGCAGGAGTTCGATGTGGTGATCAGTTGCACCGCCAGCACCTTGCCGTTGATCGGCTTGGGTGCGGTGCAACGGGCTTTGCGTGCCCGTAAAAACCGGCCTATGTTCATGGTCGATTTGGCAGTGCCGCGCGACATCGAACCGGAAGTCAAGAACTTGTCGGGCGTGTATCTGTACACCGTTGACGACTTGACACAGGTCATTCAGACCGGTCAACACCATCGCCAAGAAGCGGTGGCCGAAGCGGAAATCATCATTGACCGCGGAGTTCATCAATTCATGACCTGGCTGGAGCAACGTAGCCATGTGCCTTTGATTCAAGAGCTGAATTTGCAAGCAGACACTTGGCGGCAAACCGAACTGAGCCGCGCACGTAAACGCATGGAAAAGGGCGAGTCCATGGACAGCGTACTGGAGTCCTTGTCCATGGGTTTGATGAAAAAAATGCTCAACGGGCCTTTGCGTGAATTGAACCACCCCAGCAGCGAGCAACGCGACAAAGCATTGGTGGCGGTCAAACAATTCTTTTTGAACGACTGACCGGCACGCTGTGCCGTCGCCATGCGCTTGTCTGCCGTGAGGGCTTGGGTCTTGATCAGTGCATTTGTCTTGACCATTGGCCTTTGGGGTTTGTGGACACCTGATTTGCCCAGCGTGCAGTTGCAGCAACGCCATGGCGTGCCAGGCCAGCAGGTGCTGGAGGTGGACGGGTTGCGCATTCACTACCAAGACACCGGACCACCACAAGCTCCTGCACTGATCTTGTTGCACGGCTTCGGATCGAGCTTGCAAACCTGGAATGCTTGGGTGCCTGCGCTGGCACGTGACTACAGAGTGATTCGGCTCGATTTGCCGGGCTTTGGTTTGACTGGCGCCCGATCTGATCAAGATTATTCTGAGGACCGTGACCTCAGCACCTTGCGGCATTTTGCTGACCGATTGGGTTTGCGCAGTTTCTCGGTCGTGGGTCATTCCATGGGCGGCAAAATGGCCTGGTCATTGGCGGCCGCAGAGCCTGAGCGCGTCAAGGCCTTGGTGTTGATGGCGCCCGATGGGTTGGCGTCTCCCGCGCAATGGGGCACCAAGCCCTATGAGGTCTCGGGCGTGATGCACCTGATCGAATTCAGCTTACCCCTGCCGCTGGTGCGTCAGTTTGTGGGCGCAGCATTCACAGATCCGCAGCTTTTGACCGAACCCTTGGTCCAGCGCTACCACGACATGCTGCGTGCTCCTGGCGTGCGCGGGGCCATATTGGACAGGGCCCATCAAACCGTTTACAGCAATCCGCTGTCACGATTGCAGAGCATCCAGGCGCCCACATTGCTGCTCTGGGGCGAGAACGACCGCATGATCCCCAGCAGCCATGCAGCCAGTTATGAGCAGTTGTTGCACCGCTCACAGACCGTGGTGCTACCCCGATTGGGGCATGTGCTGCAAGAGGAGCAGCCCGAGCAGGGCTTGGCGCAAGTTAAGGCGTTTTTGAATGCCCATGTGCTGAACCCATTGCCAGCACAGTGAACCTCACGCTGCCAGTCCACCAGTGCAAGTTCACCGTTTCAGTCAGGAATGCGCAGGCCTTTGGGCAAAGGGTATTTGGTGTTTTCTTGCAGGCCGTTCATTTTGCGCACACTGAGCGCGCCCATCTCTCGCAGGCGCGCAATCACGTCTTGTACCAGCACCTCTGGAGCTGAAGCGCCAGCAGTCAAGCCGATGCGGGGTTTGTCTTCGAACCAATGCGCTTGTAATTCTTGCGCACTGTCCACCATGTAGCTGTCTGCACCCATGCGCTGCGCCAATTCCTTGAGCCGGTTGCTGTTGGAGCTGGCCGGACTGCCTACCACGATCACCACATCCACCTGACTGCTCATCAACTTGACGGCATCCTGGCGATTTTGTGTGGCATAGCAAATGTCTTGTTGTTTGGGTTGTCGCACCAGAGGGAATCTTTGTTTCACCAAGGCCAGGATTTCGGCCGTATCGTCCATGCTCAGGGTGGTCTGGGTGACCACGGCCAAGCGCTCTGTTTGCGAAGGATTCAGGAGGGCTACATCCGCCAGATCTTCGACCAAATGGATGCCACTGTCGATTTGACCTAAAGTGCCCTCGACCTCGGGGTGTCCCTTGTGCCCGATCATGATGAACTCATAACCTTCTTTGTGCAGCTTGGCGACTTCCACATGGACTTTGGTAACGAGAGGGCAGGTCGCATCGAAGATGGAAAACCCACGTGCCTGCGCCTGCAGCTGAATCGCGCGACTGACCCCGTGGGCGCTGAAAATCAAAGTGGCTCCCGGCGGGACGTCATCCAGGTCTTCAATGAAGTGCGCGCCCTTTTTTTTCAGTGCATCGACCACAAAGGTGTTGTGCACGATTTCATGCCGCACGTAGATGGGTGGGCCGAATTTGATCAAAGCCCGCTCTACGATCTCAATGGCCCGGTCTACCCCCGCACAAACCCCCCGGGGCTCGGCGAGCAAAATCTCGGCAGTCATGCCGCCAGCCCTGCAGTGTGCAGATCCGTCATCAGCAGTTTCATGCATCCTCCTTCACATCAAGTCAGGATGGTCATCTGTGCGTTGAGTCGTGGTAGGCCCGAACTGACCTCTATGGAGAATGATCTTAGTGAGCAGCTGATGACGGGTTTATCTCCTAGGTGACTTCATCGAATCAGCGGGATTTGTGCGGATCCAAGGTATGAGCGCTGGCCAGCACACTGAAAGGAAATGCCACAGCCTGAGCCGCTTCAGAGCGGCTCAATGCCAGCATGCCCGCTTGGATATGTTCGTCCTCATTGTGTTGAGCATGGCCATCCACCAGGTTGGCCTGGGCGAATAATTCCGAATGTCCTGCCTGCGCCGTGAGCAGGAATCGTGATTTTTGCGCCCGTGCGCAGGTGTTCAGCACGCGCATAGCCCGATCGACCACGGGTTGACCGCTCACGAAGGGGTTGGCGCCGCCTGCAGCGTCCTTGCGGGCTTTCAGTTTGGCCACCGTGCCGTCAAAGCCCGGGTGATTGCTCAAAGGCACGTCGATGCCCCAGCGCGCCGACAATTCGCGCATCCGTTCGGTTTGCGCTATGTAGCCGTCAAGGCGGCGCATGTCGCGGCCAAAGTTGAAGGAAGTTCCGCCCCAGACCATGGCTTTGTGCACCCGACTGCCATCGCGCACATCGAATACCGGGGAGATGGTACCCAGCGTATGCCCAGGTGTGATCAAGAATCGCACGGTGGTGTCGCCTAATGTGAGCGTGTCGCCATCCTTGACCGCAATGTCGCGTTGCGGTGGTCTATCCCACATCTTTGAGTCAAATTCCAAACCGGTTTCCATCATTTGCCAATCGATCTCGCTGGCCACTACGCGGGCGCGGTAGCGCTCAGCGATCATTTGCGCACCGCCATAGTGGTCACCATGCCCATGCGTGACCAAGACATAGCGAATTTGTGCGGGGTCCAGACCCAGGCGGCGCATGCCGCCTTCGATCAGGTCGGCGGCCTCTTTTTTGTTGTTGAGCGCATCGATCAGGATCAAACCTTCGCTGGTTTTGAGCACCCAGGCGCTGACCCAGGCCGCACCGACGTAGTACAGATTGTCAAAAGCCTGACCCGGCTCGGGTGCCGGTTGGTTGATCAGCTTGGCCAGAGACTCGTCCATGGCTGCACTGGGCGCGGCACGCACAGCCGGTTGTGGATTGCATACAGGCATGAGGAATTTTAAGTCTTCGCCAGCGATGCGTCGGGCATCGTCCACATATTGATCCACAGTGGCTTGTGTGGTGGCTACAGTGGTACAGGCCATCAAGGCGGCCAAAGCCACGCTGCCTAAAAGTGCGGATCGGATCATGGGAACTCCTGTTGGTGATGGGGCGTTATCGATGATCCATTGTGGTCGTGCTTTTGTGTTTCGCGTTAGGGGAATCCCCTGACATGGGTGTTCAGATTTTTCTTGGTCACTCTTTGAGGCCATGCCTTCAGTCTTTCAGGGGTGTTTCCAGTTTGGCAAGGAAGGCTTTGAACAATGGCAATTCCTGTGGCGGTATTTGGCCACCACAATGCCAAGTCATGTGGTCACCTTCCATGCATTCATGAGCGATACGACACCTCATCACTCGTTAAAAAATACAGTCAAACCCCTGCAGGGCTTGTTGGTCGTAGCCCTGGAGCAAGCGGTTGCGGCGCCGTATTGCTCCAGTCGACTGGCCGATGCTGGGGCGCGTGTGATCAAAATTGAACGACCCGAAGGCGACTTTGCGCGGGGTTACGACCGACATGTTCACGGCGAGTCTTCTTATTTTGTCTGGATCAATCGGGGCAAGGAGTCCATCGCGTTGGATCTCAAGAAACCAGAGGACTTGAGCATCTTGAAAGCCATGTTGGCCGGCGCCGATGTGTTTTTACAAAATCTGGCCCCAGGGGCTACAGCCAGGTTGGGTCTAAGTTCTGAGTCCTTGCGCGCCCATCATCCTCGCCTGATCACCTGTGACATCAGTGGCTATGGCGCGCATGGCTCCTACCATCAGATGAAAGCATACGACTTGCTGGTTCAAGCGGAGTCGGGCTTGATTGCCGTCAGCGGTGCACCCGGTGAGTGGGGGCGTATTGGCGTGTCTTTGTGTGATATTACGGCCGGCATGAATGCCTTGATTGGCATTCAGCAAGCTGTCTTGCAAAGGCATTTGACGGGGCAGGGTAGCAGCGTGCATGTGTCGCTATTTGACTCCGCAGCCGAATTGATGAGCGTGCCTTATCTGCAAGGTCGATACGGCGGTCGTGCACCTGATCGGGTGGGTTTGAAACATCCTTCTATCACGCCTTACGGGGTGTTTCCTTGTGGCGATGGCAGGGAGTTGGTCATATCGATTCAAAACGAGCGGGAATGGCAAGCTTTTTGCAAAATCGTCTTGCAGCGTCCTGATCTTCTCGCGGATCCTCGTTGCGCAGATAACGCCGCACGTTGCAACCATCGCGCATTTGTCGATGGTGTGGTCACAGATGTTTTCGCCGCCTTGGAAAGTGCCCAGGCCATCCAACGCTTGGACATGGCGCAAACGGCCTATGGCCATGTGAATTCAGTAAGCGATTTGATGGTGCATCCGCAATTGCGGACACGTGATATGCCTGTGGGCCATCAAGTAGTCAAGATGCCGGCTTTGCCCTGGCAAGTGGAGTGGGAGTCGCCATCCTATCTCCCTGCACCCGATATCGACTCCCATGGCGAGGCGCTGCGACAAGAGTTCGCCGCCTCGGCCCCACCCCCTGTTTCAAAACCTCACTGAAGAAAATGGAGAACTGCATGACAACCCCCGTCACTTACGTTAAACGCTTGGGAATTTTGCGATGCAAGGATGGTATGAGCCATCATGATTTCAAGGAGCATTGGCTCCAGCGCCATGCGGCACTGTGTGTCAAATTGCCCGGGCTGCGTCGCTATTCGGTCAATTTGGTGGATCGCGCGCGTTTTCCACATTTTGATTACGATGGATTTTCTGAGTTGTGGTTCGACTCCGAGGCCGATTTGACCCACGCATTGTCCAGTCCTGAGGGCAAGACCTTGTTGGCGGATTTGCCCAACTTCGCCAAAGACGTCTCCCCCATCATTTCGGTTGAGCACCAGATGCTCTGGCCGTGAAGGGAATCCAATGTCTGTATTGCAAAACAAAATAGCCATCATCACAGGCGCTGGTGCGGGTTTCGGTGAGGGCATTGCACGTTTGTTCGTCCAAGAGGGAGCGCGTGTATTGATTGCGGACCTGGACGCAGCACGTGCACAAACTGTCGCGGCAAGTTTAGGACCTGCAGCCTTCGCTGTGGCATGTGATGTGTCAAAAGGCCAAGAGGTGAAACAGGCTGTGGACGCTTGTGTGCAACACCTGGGCGTGCCTGACATCGTGGTCAACAACGCTGGGACTACGCACCGCAACCAGCCTATGCTCGACGTGGACGAGGCTACGTTTGACCGGGTCTTCAATGTCAACGTCAAATCCATTTACCACATGGCCAGGGCCGTAGTACCCTTGATGCGCCAAAAGGGGCAAGGGGTCATTATCAACATTGGTTCGACAGCTGGTATTCGGCCGCGCCCGGGATTGACTTGGTACAACGCCTCGAAAGGCGCGGTCAATTTGATGTCCAAATCCATGGCAGCCGAGTTAGGGCCTGATGGCATCCGCGTCAACGCCATATGTCCAGTGATGGGTGCCACAGGCTTGATCGAGCAGTTTTTAGGGACTGCCGACACCCCAGAGGCGCGTGCTCGCATCACAGCGGGCATTCCCCTGGGACGCATGTCAACACCTGAAGATGTGGCCAAGGCCGCCTTGTATTTGGCCAGCGATGCTGCAGCCTTCATCACGGGGGTTGAATTGCCGGTCGACGGCGGTCGCACCATTTGACAAACTCACTTTCGACCCCCATGTCGGATGCCGAGCAGCGGGCTCTTTTCGGATGTCACGAAACGCTGGCCCTTCGCCAGAGTTTGAGGGCAGGTCCTGTTTCGTTGGTGCGCCAGGGTACGCATTTCGGTCCGATCTGCGTCCATGGCCATGAGGTCTGGCATGGTGTGGAGTTTTTGCTGCGCGATTCAGGTTGGGGAACCCCTGTGACGGTGCTCGACTGCGAGCAGCTGCAGATGGACGATGTGAGCTTTGTACTCCACTTGAAGGCCCACATTCCTTGTTCTGCAGACGATGTTTCTGGTGACTGGGACCCTCAAGCGCGTTTGAGTTTGGAAATGCATGTGCACGGTGATGCACAGGGACATTTACATTTTTCTGTAAAGGCAACACCCAGCCATGAGCTTCGGGTCAATCGCTGTGGTTGGGTGTTGATGCATGCTTTGTCTGCCGCAGGCTCTGCTGTCCAAGTCAGCCATATCGATGGCCGCGTCACGCATTCCCAATTTCCGCAAGAGGTGCCGGCATGGCCACCTTTCACCAATGTGAATGGCGTCCGGCATGAATATGCCCCAGCGTGCTGGGCGCAGGCAGTGTTGCTTGGGGAAGACTACGAAATTGAAGATCAGCGCAACAATGCCGATGCTTCATTCAAGACCTACAGCCGATCTAATTGGATGCCCAGGCCCTATGTACTGCATCGGCATCAATCTTGGCAAAGAGAAATGCATTTGCGGCTGGAGAATGTGGCGCCCGCTAATCCTGTGCGGCCCATCTACGATATCCCGCCAAGTAGGATCACTGAAATTTCGCATAGCAATGGTGCGGGTCACATGCGCTTGGGGTTGATCATCACATCATCCGCAACGCTTCAACCCACGTCTGCATTGTTGTCGTTGTTGACGCGCTGGCAACCCTATTTTTTACACCTCACGCTCTGGTCCTTCAGCGACATCAAGACTGTGGCTTGGGCACAGCTTGGCTGCATGCTGGATGCAGCCAAGGCTAAGCTGCGCATTGATTTGTGTGTGGATGATGCAGCGCATCGTGACTGGGGCGCTGACGATGAGGCCGCAGCCCAACAACTGGCTCAGGCCATAGCCCAAGCGAATGTAGTGCCCTCTGCTGTGGCTGCATTGCCTTGTGGTGAACGCGCTGTGGCCTGTTTGCGCAGCTTGTTCCCTATGGTTTCTGTCGGTGGGGGTACACCTCATTTTTTCGCGCAATTGAATCGTCTTGAAAGAAGCGGCGGGGAGGATTTCATGGCGTTCACAGTTTGCCCCATTGTCCACAGCGTCGACGATACAGCGGTGATGCGAGGACTGCAGAGTTTGCCCTCGATGCTGGCCACAGCGAGGCGCAGACATCCCGGGCGTGAATGGCATCTGGGTCCGAGTGGCTTGGGTGCCCGCGCGAGTCCCTTGGGCAGACAACCGATCAGTGATGGAAGTAGGCGAGTCCCTTTGGCATCGGTCGATCCGCGCAGCCACGGCTTGTTTGGTGCAGCGTGGCTGATCGGTCACATGGCCGGGGCGGCACAAGCCGGGGTGAGAGCTTTGACGCTGCCAGCATTGAGCAGCCGCCCGCATGATCAGATAGATGAACCCGGCACACGATGGGTAACCCCCACAGAGGCCATGCTAGAGGTTTGCATGTCTTGGCAGGGCATTCAATTGCAGGAACCATCAGTACTCCAAGAAAGAATTTTTCCTTGGTTTTATTGGCCCTTCGCGGCCATCGTGGGGGCTGGTCCAGCAGGACGGCAGATGATGATCGCCAATCTGACAGAGCAATCCCAGCCGCTACACTGGCAAGCCGAATGTTCATGGGCTAGGATGGACGCACAAAGCTGGCTTGACTATAAAGGCTTTACCGAGGTGAGTCCTTGGGTCAAAGGGGAAACTCATGCACCCTTCAGCTTGAAACCTTATGCCCTGGTCCTGATCGATTTGCCTCAATAGATGGAAGACATGAAATGCTCCCAGATATAGACACATTGGCCCTGTTTGTCCGCGCAGCCGAATTGCGCAGCCTGACCAAGGCCGCAGAAGCCTCCCACATGGGGCTGGCTGCTGCCAGTCGACGTATGGCTTTGCTGGAGCACCGCTTTCGCACCACTTTGTTGGAGCGATCTTCGCGCGGTGTGGAGTTGACCCCTGCTGGCATGGCCTTGCTGCCTCGTGCTCGGGCTTTGCTGGTGGAGCTCAACCTGATGCAGGCCGAAATGAGCGACCATGCCAATGGCCGAAAAGGCGCTTTACGGTTACTGGCCAACACCTCGGTCATCACGGACACCTTGCCTAATGATTTGGCCGCATTTGCGCACCACAACCCGGATGTCAAAGTCATTGTCCAAGAACGATGGAGTGAGGAGATCGTTCGCGAACTGCAAGCTGCTGAGGCCGACGTGGGCATTGTGGTGGAGGGCACGCCGGTCGAAGGTTTGGAAGCGTACCCTTATTGTCAAGACAGACTGGCGGTTGTGATGCCGCTGGACCATCCCTTAGCGGCGTTTGAGTCTCTCAAATTCAGTGATGTCTTGGACGATGAGTTGATCACCTTAGAAGGCGGATCGTCCATGACACGGTTGCTCGCGGCACAAGCCGTGATTGCAGAAAAAACGTTGCAATTGCGGGTGCAAGTGCGTAGCTTTGAAGCCGTGTGCCATATGGTAGAAGCGGGCTTGGGGCTGGGCTTGTTGCCTGAGCAAGCCGCTCGGGTGCTGGCCAAAGGACTGGACTTGGCTGTATGTCCCTTCAGTGATGACTGGGCAGTGCGGCGCATGATGCTGTGCACGCGCAAAGACAGGGCCAGTTTGCTGTCGGTGAGCAAACTCATTGAATTTTTATGCCATCGCGGCCATTTGCCCGATGAAGATGGATCGCAATCAGGAAATGTGTCATGAGTCTACAACCCCTTGAAGGCGTGCTGGTGGTATCGCTGGAGCATGCTGTGGCGGCCCCCTACTGTTCAAGCCGTTTGGCTCAAGCGGGTGCACGCGTCTTGAAAATCGAGCGACCTGAAGGTGATTTCGCGCGCGATTACGACCGAGAAGTGTATGGCGAGTCCTCGTACTTTGTGTGGATCAATCAAGGCAAGGAGTCGGTAGCGCTAGACCTGCGTCAAGCGACCGATATGGCGCAAATGATGGCTTTATTGGCCCATGCAGATGTCTTCATACAAAATTTGGCTCCCGGCGCGGCCAAACGGTTGGGTCTGGGTTCGGATGCCTTGCGTGCCGCCATGCCCCGTCTGATTACCTGCGACATCAGCGGCTATGGTGAGAGCGGGCCTATGAACGACCTCAAGGCCTACGACTTGCTGGTGCAAGCTGAGAGCGGTTTGGTGTCTGTCAATGGCGCTCCGGGGCCCTGGGGTCGCATTGGCGTGTCGATTTGCGATATCACTGCTGGCATGAATGCTGCGCAAGGCATTTTGGAAGCACTGCTATTGCGCGAGCGCACTGGGCAGGGCAGTGCTTTGCATGTGTCCTTGTTTGATGCCGCAGCAGAACTCATGGCCGTGCCGTATTTGCAGGCGCGTTATGGCCGTTCTGCACCTGAGCGCGGCGGCCTGAAACATCCCAGTATTGCGGCTTACGGTGCATTCACTTGCAGTGACGGCCGCGAATTGGTGTTGGCAGTACAAAATGACCGAGAGTGGCACGCTTTTTGTCAACATGTGATGGAACAGCCCGAACTCATCGCGGATGTGAGATTTGTCAACAGTGCCTCACGAGGTATTCACCGCCAACTGATCGAGGACATGATTCAAGCTGTGATTGGGGCGCTGACTTGGGGTGAGGTGACTGATCGTTTGACAGAAGCGCAAACGCCTTTTGGTACCCTCAATTCTGTTTTAGATTTGATTCATCATCCGCAGTTGCGAACCCAGCAGGTGATGGTGCGTGGCCGACCTGTAGAGATGCCCGCACCTGCTTGTCAATCGCCTTGGCAGGCCATGGCCTATCTAAGGGGCGCGCCTGCAGTGGATGAACACGGACAATTGATAGATTCGCTTCAAGAAAAAGCCCACATGCCATGAAAACATATGGGCAAGCTGCCGTCGGATGTGACGGCATCAAAGCCTTACTAGCTTTGCTCAGACGGACGTGAATCCGTCAATCACCACCATGCGCGAATTGGCGGATAACTGACGCAGTCGCCTGGCAGGAGCGTACTCGGGTGAGTTCAACCAAGCTTGGGCTTGCGCCCGGTCCGGGAATTCGAGAATGACCAGTCGTCTCGGTTGCCAGTCACCCTCCAATGTGTTGACCTCGCCACCGCGTGCCAGGAATTTTCCGCCGTATGCCTTCACCGTCGCCGGTGACAACAGCTTGTATTCCTCGAAGCGATGAGGGTCCGTGATCTCCATGTCGTTGATGATGTAAGCGGGCACGGGTGTTCCAATTCGAGTCAGGTCTTCGCAGGCTGTTGACGAATTTCAATGCCCAGTGCTTTTTCGCGCAGAAACATCAGAGCTGCCGTGTCCCGATCTCCCAGGCCCTGGGCCATAGCTCGTTCCATTGTGGCTTGTGCACCGCGTCCTACACTTGCTTCAAAGCCCATTTGATCAGCCGCTTCGCAGGCCAGGCGAACATCCTTGCAAGCCAAGCGAATCGCAAAGCCGGGACTGTCATCACCCAGAAATGCTTTTTTAGGCATGGCCACAGCCAGTTGTTGGTTCCAAGCCATGGTGGTACGCATGACCTCTTGCATCAACTCCAGCGTCAAACCGTTTTTGGCACCGATGGCCAAGGCCTCGGTGTTGGCAATCATGATGGTGGTGGCCAGCAAATTGTTGGTCATCTTCATTGCGTGGCCAGTGCCCGGTCCACCACAGTAATAGGTGTCGGTGCCCATGCAATTCAAAACGGGTGTGGCCCGATCGATGGCTTCTTTGTTGCCGCCGACCATCAAGGTCAATGTGCCCGTGGCGGCATGTTCGCTGGTCTTGCCCACAGGGGAATCTACCAATTCCATGCCGCGTTGGCGAAGTGCATCTCCGACACGACGTGAAGTGCTTGGGTCGATGGTGCTCATCTCGATCACGATGCCACCCGCACGCAGACCTTCCGCCAAACCGTCAAGCCCCAAAACCACTTGTTCAACATGTTGAGGTTCAGGCAGCATGGTCACGACGATATCACTGGCGGCCCCCACTTCACGGGCCGTGTTGGCTTGCTTGGCTCCGGCCTGAACCAAGCGTGCTATGGCTTCGGGGCTTTTGTCATACACGGTGAGTTCATGACCACCCTTCAAAATATTCAAAGCCATGGGAGCACCCATGACGCCCAGTCCGACAAATCCGACTTTCATAAATAGACTCCAGTTTCAGTTTTTGTGATTCAGTTTTGATTGGTCCACTTGTCCATTTCCCACACAGGTCGTCCGCGCAAATCGGCAACATCATTGCGTGTGAATTCGGATGCGTTGGGCTTAGAGCCCATGCGCTCATAGGCCTGACGGATCAGGGGAGCGGTTCTGGAGAAGGCGTCTTTGATCTGTGACCATTGCAAAGGCTTTTCAATAACTTTGTTGCCCGCCATGAACTTGGAGGTTTCCAAAATAGCGCGTGCATCATTTTCGGTAGGCCAAGACCAACCGCGGGAGAACAGCACATCGTCTTTCACCACTTTGGCGCCTTGAGGGGCGTCGAGCTTCCAATAGTCTTTCACCAGTTGCGAGACAGCACCTGCATCCATGGCGGTCAAAGCGGCAACGGCTTCTTGCTGCGCCATCAAGAATGCGACAACGACTTGCGGATGTTGTTCAATCAAACCATTGCGGCCGATCCAAAATGAGCGATGCAAATAATAACCATCGGGGTAAAACGGAGACTTTTTCACGCTTGCGAGCATGTGACCAGCACCTTTGCCTGCGGGGCCTTCGTAATATTCTTCAGTGAAGCCAAACGAATTGGCAATGGCCACAGTGCCGGAGGCTTGAGCGGCCAGATACGCTGGATAAATGGTGCAAGTGGCATCCACACCTGTGGGCACGGAGGCAGCTTGGGCATGCGTGGGCATGTTCACGAATTTGATGCCTGTATCTTTGATGTCTTGCACGCCCAGTTCAAACATCAGCATTTGGAACAAAGCGCTTTGCGGATCGCCGCCCAAGGACACTCCGACAGTTTTTCCTTTGAGGTCCTGTAAGTTGCGAATCGGAGAGCCCTTGCGGGTGGTAATCAAAAAGCGCAAGTGACCCTCACCCACACACAACAGGCTGATGGGCAGTCCTGAAGAGATACCGCGGGTGATCGGAGTGTTGCCCCACATACCGATGTCCAGGTTGTTGCCGACCATGGCTTCGACCATGGGCAAAGCTGTGGGGTATTCGCGCCAGTCGATTGTGAGGTCATAGCCGACTTCAGCGGCACGCTTTTCCATCAACTTGTTGTTGATCATGTATTGACTCATGGGCGAATTGCCTGCCGCCCATGGGATGCGACCGATCGAGATTTTCAGTGCCTTGCGGGCTGACTGCGCCCGCACAAATGCAGGTGTTGCTGCCATGCCTGCCACAGCAGCAGTACCTAAAACCAGCTGGCGACGTGAGGTGGGAAATACAGGTGCTTTCATAAATGTCTCCTAGGGGTTGAAATCAAAATGGACCACTCAGTGGGTGGTTTCTGGGGATGCGGATTCTGCCGAAGTCGCGCCGCCGATGGCGCGAAACGCTTCGTCACGGATCAAGGACCAGATGTGCTCAACCAGCACACCGAATCGGGGGTTGGTGCGTGCATGTCCGGCCCGGGGTCTGGGGATGTCGATGGTGACCACCTCGCGCACACACCCCGGATGAGTGCTCATCACCACCACGCGGTCTGCCAATAAAACGGCTTCCTCAATGTCATGCGTGATGAAGATGGCCGTCTTGCGCTCAGACACAGGGGAAGTTTCGCCCCAAATGCGCAGCAACTCGGCTTGCAAAATCAAACGCGTTTGTGCGTCCAAAGCGCCCAGTGGCTCATCCAGCAGCAGGATGTCTGGGCCATTAGCCAACAACCGAGCCAATGCCACACGTTGTCTCATGCCACCAGATAATTGGTGCGGGTATTTGTGCTCAGACCCTTTGAGACCCACCAAATCGATGAAATGAGCAACGCGCTCTTGGCGTTGCTTGGTCGACATGTTCTCACCTGGTGTGCCGTGACGCAGGCCAAATCCCACGTTGTCTTCGACGGACTGCCAAGGCATCAAGGCATAGTCTTGGAACATCACACCCCGATCGGCACCTGGCCCGGTGATACCTTGGCCGTCTTTTTCGATCCGACCACCGCTGGGTTGGTCCAGGCCCGCAATCATGTTCAGTACGGTGGATTTTCCGCAACCGGAAGGACCGACGATGCAAATGAATTCTCCAGTCTGGATGTCCAGGTTCATTTCTGCTACGGCCAGAGTGTTGGTCCCGGTTCGGGGCGTGAAAAAACTCTTGGTCACGCCTGTCAGGCGCAGTTTGGTGTCGGCGGTGGGGGGGGTCATACTTCTTGTCTCCATGGGATCAGACGTTTTTCGAGGACTCTGAAAATTTGATCGATACACAGGGCGACCAGGCCCACCACGGTCATGCAAACCACAATGGCATTGAGATCGATGTTGTAGGCGTAGAACACGAACATCATTTGGCCGATGCCGCCGGAGCCTCCGCCGCCAGATTTGGCTCCCACAGCCAGTTCGGCTGCGATGATGGCCGTCCAAGCCACCCCCATGGCCAGCCTTGTGCCTAGCAAAATCGAGGGCAATGCACCTGGTAAAACCACCCGTGTGAGGATGGTCCATTGAGAAATCCCCATCGTCCTGGCCGCCAGAATCAGTTTGCGATCCACATGACTGACGCCGTGTACGGTGTTGACGACTACAGGAAAAAAAGAGGCATAGGCCACGATGGCCAAAGCGGTGGGCGTTCCGGTGCCCAGCCACAAGATGGCGATCGGCAAAATGGCCATCGGTGCGATGGGTCTGAAGCTCTCGATGATCGGGTCCAGGTTTTCACGCATGGCCCGACTCGAACCCATGAGCAAGCCCAAGATGATGCCCAACACGGATGCCATGGCGAAGCCCATCAGGACTCGCCCCATACTTTGAACCGTGGCCGAGATCAAAGAGCCTTTGCTCAGCAATTCGCCAAAAGTTTGAACGACTTTGACGGGGGAGGGAGCGGGGCTGCCTGCCGGTAAATTCAAAGCCCAAAGTTGCCAGACCATGATAAGCAAGGCGGGCAAGGCCAGATGTCGAACAATGACCTGTGTTCGGTTATCGACAGAGTGTTTCATGGCACGATGCCTGAACCTTCGGTCCAGGGGGTCAGTTTTTTCTGCAGGGCTCGCAATCCCAGATCGCACAAATAGCCGACCACGCCAATGGCTAGGATGAAGGCAAAGACTTTGGGCGTCATCAAGAGTTGCCGGTACCACTCGATCGCAAAGCCCAGGCCACTGGGTGCACCGATCAGCTCGGCCGCTACGATAGCCGCCCAACTGGCGGCGAAAGCCAATCGGATCCCGACCATGATGGTAGGCAGGGCCGAGGGCACCAGCACATAAAGCAGCAAGGGCAGAGGCCGAACACCCATGGTCTTAGCGGCTGACAGCAAACGTCGATCGGTTTGCCGAACACCCGCCACCGTGTTCAATAAGATGGGGAAAAAGCCCACATAGAACATGATGAACACGGGCAAGGTGTCACCCACTCCGAAGATGAACAGCGCCAAGGGCAGCCACGCGATCCCGGAGATGGGCCTGAGCATTTCCACCATAGGTCCAATGAGTTCCTCGGCATGTCTCGACAGGCCCATGACAAAACCCAAGGGGACAGCCACAATGACAGCCAAACTCAAGGCCAGCAACATCCGCACTGTGCTGACCCCAGCGTGTTCTGCGATTTCGCCTTCACGCAGCAAAGCCCAGAGGGCTTCAAACACTTTCCCGGGTGAAGGCAGTTGCAAAGGGTTGCCGTTCCAAAGATGGAGTAGCCACCAAAGCAGGAAAAAGCCGGCAAAGGCGCGCAGCGAAACCCACATCGGCCGGTAGGCCTGCAGCAAGTGACTGAGTGATAACTGGGGCAATTCGACTCCTTGTACCTCAGCGGGTGACAGCCAAAAAGCCGCCATCCACATACAGGGTTTGACCGTTGATGTAGGCGCCAGCGCCCGAGGCCAGGAGCAATGCAGCGCCGCACAGGTCCTCGGGTTGACCCCAGCGGCGTGCGGGCGTCCAGCCTGACACAAATGCATTGAATTCAACATCTTTGGCTTGACTGAACTCGGTGTGGGTGTAACCTGGTGCCAATGAATTGACGGTCACGCCTGTGCCGCCCAAGTCTGCAGCCATGGCGCGAGTCAAAGCAGAGACGCCGCCTTTGGCCACCACATAGGGCACCAGATTAGGGCGTGCCACATGGTTCATGATGGAACTCAGGTGAATGATGCGGCCATGACCTTGCGCCACCATCATGCGCGCCGCATGCTGTGCCATTAAAAAGCAGGCAGTCAGGTCGGTGTCCATGACCTTTTGCCATTCATGGCGCTCCAATTCAAGAAAGGGTGTGCGCACAATAACGCCAGCATTGTTGACCAGCACATCCAGCCGGCCATGTCTCTCGGTCACTTGGGCAAAAGCATTGGCGATATCGTCTTCGCGGGTGACATCAAAGACCATGGACTCGACATCCATACCTTGGGTACGCCATTGATCGGCCAGATCGTGCATGCGCGGCACAAGGTCACAGGCGATGAGTTTGGCACCAGCAGCAGCAAAGCCGCGGGCCAGAGCGCCACCAATACCTCCGGCAGCGCCCGTGATCATCACCACTTGGCCCGCGAGTGAAAAAAGCTTTTGGGGTGCCAGATCGCCAAACAATGGTGGAGTGGCATCCAAAGAGGTGGTTGCATTCATGAGGTTCACAGCTTGTTTATCAGTGGTGTCATCCTAATGGGCATGCAGTCGGGGTGGAATTGAAACTTGGTCAATGCACACTTCACACAAACGCAAGGCTGGCCTTGCGTTTGTGTCAAGGTCAGTTTGCTGCAAATTTGATTCCCTGACGGCACGGTGGCTTCTAGCATCGACGTTATGAATGATTTCAAGGCACCACAGCAGGCCATGGCGTCGCATGAATTGCAACGCGTGGGGACACAATCCGACATTCTGGGGGAGTGCCCGTTGTGGGACGGCATCGCCAATTGTCTGTATTGGGTCGACATCCGCCGTCCTGCGATTCGGCGTTTGTGCCATGACACAGGCGTCGTGGACACCTGGGCCATGCCAGATCTGGTCGGCTCAATCGCCTTGACCGATGACAGTCGCTTGTTGGTGGCTTTGCCCAATCAGATGGCACTTTTCGATCCTGCGGACGGTCACCTGAAGCCTTTCTTGTCGAATCTGCAGATGCCGGAGGGGCATCGTTTCAATGATGGACGGTGCGACGAGCGTGGCAGGTTTTGGGTCGGCAGCATGCACAACATCACCCGTGCACCTGAAGGAACGCTGTTCTGTTTGGAAGGCGCGGGTCCGCTGCAGCCGGTCCTGCAAGGGGTGTGTATCCCCAACAGCCTGGCCTTCAGTCCGGGAGGGGATACATTGTATTTCGCCGATTCATTGCATTACCGAATTTATGCCCATACCTATGCCCCGGAGACCGGAACCATGGGAAAAGCAAGGGTATTTGCAGAAAGCACCCCCCCCGCATTCCCGGATGGATCGGCTGTCGATGCCGAAGGTTTTTTGTGGAATGCCGAATTCAATGGTGGGCGACTCTTGCGTTTTGCACCCGACGGTCGTTTGGATCGGATCTTGGATTTGCCGGTAGACCGACCGACTTGCTGCGCCTTTGGCGGTCCGGAATTGGACATTTTGTATATCACCAGCACTTCTCAGCACATGAGCGAGGAAGAACGATTGGCGCACCCGATGGCCGGCGCCTTGATGGCCCTTCGCCCGGGAGTTCGCGGTTTACCAGAACCCCGTTTTGCAATCCACGGGCCTCGCGCCCAATGACATATTCACAAGGAAATTGAGCATGCACGACCTGTCACTCCATCTGGTTTCGATCGAAGCTTTTTGCATTCGGGTACCCGTTAAGATGCCCATCAAAGTGGCATTTGGGACCTTCCGCGATCGGCCAATGGTCTTGCTCCGTGTGGTCGACGACCATGGCGCTGAAGGCTGGGGTGAAGTCTGGGCCAATTGGCCCGCCAGTGGTGCCGAACACCGTGCACGCTTGTCGATTGATTTGGGTGAACGCATGGTCGGCAAGCATTTTGATTCGCCCGAGCAGTTGTTTCGCCAGCTCAGTCAGGAACTTGAAGTATTGGTGCTACAAACCTTGGAAGTGGGACCGATTGCGCAGGTCTTGGCCGGTATCGACATCGCCTGTTGGGACCTGGTGGCTCGCCGCGCCAACAAACCCTTACACCGCATGATCAGCCAGCGCGATGCGCAACAAGTGCCTGTGTATGTGACGGGTATCAACCCCGATCAACCCGAAGTGTTTGCTGCAGCCCGTCAGGCCGAGGGTTTCCGGTCTTTTAAACTTAAAACTGGTTTTGGGCATGACTTGGATGTCCGCAACCTGCAAGCCATGCGAGAAGCACTGGGCCCCTCAGTAGAGTTGACTTGTGACTCCAATCAAAACCTGGATCTTCCCGCTGCGAAGGCTTTTGTCAAAGCCATCGCACCTTTGAAGTTGGCATGGTTTGAAGAGCCCTTGCGTGTAGATGCGCCCGCATCCGAATGGGAGGAACTGTCCAAATTCAGCTCAACACCGTTGGCAGGGGGTGAAAATTTTCACAACGAGCAGTTTGATCAGGCCTTAGACGGTTCGGTTCTGCATGTTATTCAACCTGACATCACCAAGTGGGGCGGCGTGAGCGGTAATGCACAGGTGGCAAGACGAGCAGTCGCAGCAGGTAAAAGGTATTGCCCCCATTATTTTGGTGGCGGTGTTTCTTTGTTGGCTTCTTTGCACGTTTTGGCAGCAGTGGGCGGCGAGGGAGTTTTGGAGTTCGATGCACACCCCAATTTGGGGCGTGAAGCCGTGGTGGGTGAGTTGCTGCCGGTGCGAGACGGAAGTGTGCCCGTGCCTACCGGACCAGGGCTAGGGGCCGTTCCTGACCTGTCCCAGCTGGCAGGTCATCAAACCTGGACCGGCAGGGTCAAGGCATGACCGCGATGAACACACTGTCTCTGGGAGCGTCACACTCCTTGCGCATCGGTTTCATCGGCGCGGGTCGCTTGGGACAAGCCCTGGCATGGAGCCTGGCCCAATCGGGCCTGAGGGTGGTGGCGGTTCACAGCCTGGTAGAGGCGCATGCCGCTGCCTTGGCTGAACCGATACAAGGCTGTACCACTGTGTCAGCTCAAGCGGTGGTGGATGCCTGCGATCTGGTGTTTGTGACCACACCAGATAGTGTCATTCAGAACACTTGCGACGAATTGGAGTGGCGAAATGGACAAGCCGCTGTGCATTGCAGCGGCGTCACTGAAGTGGATGCCTTGACCACAGCGCGCTCGCATGGCGCTTGCATTGGGGGTTTTCATCCGATGCAAACCTTTGGCGATCCGCACGCAGCCGTCAGTTCATTGCCAGGTTGCACGATCACGGTAGAAGCGGAAGATGCAGGTTTGATGCGCGTGCTGTTGGAAATGACGCAAGGACTTGGGTGTGTGGCCAATCAATTGCCTGCAGGCATGCGGGGCCGCTACCATGCCGCGGCTGGGTATACGTCTCAGTTCATCAACGCATTGTTCGATCAGGCCGTGTGCCTCTGGCAAACATGGGGCGCGACCGAAGAGCAAGCCTTGCGGGCTTTGCTACCTTTGGCTCAGGGCACGCTCAGCTCTATTCAGCGAGCGGGGGTGGCACGTGGCATGCCGGGTCCGGTTTCCCGTGCAGACCTGTCTTCAATTGACAAGCATTTGCGTGCGATTTCACCGATGGGCGAGGATATGCTGCACTTCTACACCACGCTTTGTCTGCGCACGGTGGCCCTCGCTGAACAGGCTGGTGGTATTGATGCCCAGCAGGTCTCACAGTTCAAGGATTTGTTGCAACAGGCGGAAGAACGCTGAATGAGTGCGAACCTGTCGTCCCCTTTGGCCCTTGCACGGTCATTGTTGTTCGTGCCAGGTAATCGACCAGAGCGATTCCAGAAAGCCATCGACAGTGGAGCAGACGCAGTGGTGCTCGATCTGGAAGACAGTGTGCCTTTGTCCGCAAAAGACGATGCTCGCCAATCGGTTATTCGAGCCCTGCCGATGTTGACTGGCAAAGCTTGCATCGTGGTGAGATGCAATTCGCCTGAATCTGATGAGGGTTCATCTGACTTGATGGCTTTGACAGGCGTGCCCCTGGCGGGACTGATGGTTCCCAAATGTGAGTCGGAACTTGGTTTGCGTTCGTTGGCCCAACACTTACCCCAGGCAGTTTTGCTGCCGATCATCGAAAGTGCCAAGGGTTACCTGGCTTTGCAACACATCGCCAATGCTGCCCATGTCTGTCGTTTGGTGGTGGGACACATCGATTTTCTTTCGGATACCGGCATGACGTGCTCGCGAGACCAAGCCGAGCTGAATTCTTTGCGGTTTGCAGTCGCTGTGCATTCTCGGGCGGCGTATCTGGCCAGTGCCGTTGATGGTGTCAGTGTCTCCATCGAAGACGAGTCCTCATGGAGAGAGGATACCGAACGTGCGTTGCGTTTTGGCATGGGCGGCAAGTTGTGTATTCATCCGCGTCAAGTGCCTGCTGTCCACGCGGCATTTCAACCGACTGAAAAGGAGTTGCTCTGGGCGCAGTCAGTGGTCTCGGCCATGAGCGCTTCTGGCGGGGCAGCCATGCAGTTACGAGGGGAGATGATCGACGCGCCTGTCGTGCTGCAGGCCCAAAGGTTACTGGCCAGAGCGCGTTGAAGCGCATCCAGTGGTGTGCCTTCTTGGTTATCCGTGGTAATGCACCAACGTCTTGGTGCTACTGACTTCTTCCAATGCCAACAAGCCTTTTTCACGCCCATGCCCACTGCGCTTGGTACCCCCAAAGGGCAGTTCCACACCTCCGCCTGCGCCATAGCAGTTCATGAAGACTTGTCCGGCCTTGACGGCCTTGGCCACACGCAGCAGACATCCAGCATTTTCTGTCCAGACGGCTGCGAGCAAGCCATAGTCTGTGCCGTTAGCCAGAGCAATTGCATCAGCTTCATCTTCAAATGGCAAGGCCGCCAGGACAGGCCCAAAGACTTCTTCTTTGGCCAGTTCTGCATCTCGCGGTACGGGACCAAAAAAAACAGGCGGTACAAAATAACCTTCTTCAGGCGCACCGTCGGCGATCTGCCCTTGCGCGATGACCGCAATACCTTGTGCTTTCGCTTGCGCGATGTAAGCCTGCACCCGTTTCAATTGAGCCGAATTCATCAAAGGACCACAGTCCAAGTCCATCTCAGGGGTGCCTGCTCGGACTTTGGAAAATTCCTCGGCGACGCGCTGCACAAACTTGTCGTAAATGGATTTCTGCACCAGCAAACGACTGCCCGCCGTGCAGGTTTGACCCGCGTTCTGAACGATCGCACGCACGATGATCGGTACAGCGCGATCGATGTCCACATCTTCAAAGACAATTTGAGGTGACTTGCCTCCCAGTTCCAACACACACTTGACGGCATTGCGGGCAGCGGCTTGTTGCACCAAGGTGCCGACTTCGTTGGACCCGGTGAAAGAAATCAAGTCAATGCCTGGGTGCGCGGCCAAGGCGGCGCCCACTTCTTCGCCCAAGCCTGTGACGATGTTCAGCGCACCGGCTGGCAAACCGGCTTGCAGCGCCAGTTTGGCAAACCGCAATGCGGAAAGACTGGTGTCTTCGGCAGGCTTGAGCACGGTGGCGTTGCCCATGGCCAGGGCAGGGGCCAAGGTGCGGCCCAGCATTTGAGCCGGATAATTCCATGGAATGATGTGTGCAGTCACCCCTAGTGGCTCACGCAGCATGCTGACTTGGTAGCCGTTGAGGAAGGGGATGGTCTCGCCGTGTAATTTGTCGGTACCTCCTGCATAAAATTCGAAATACCTTGCCAACACTTTGATGTCGTTGCGAGCAGTGGTCAGGGGCTTGCCGGTATCGCGGGCTTCCAGTTGCGCCAGTTCTTCTTCATGCGCCAGGACGCTCAGACTGATGGCCGTCATGATGCGGCCACGTTCGGTGGCATTCAATTGGCCCCAAGCACCTGAGAGTGCGGCACGCGCTGCCGTCACGGCACTGTCCACATCTTGTGCTGTACCTCGTGGAATGTGGTCAAAGACTTGCCCGTCAGATGGGGCAACAACTTCCAGCGTTCTACCATCTTTGGCGCTCACCCATTGCGAGCCGATCAACATTTTGTTCATGGTGGTTATTCATTCAATTGGGATTGAACGAAAATTTACCAAGACATTTAACTCGTTGGAATTGTCATGTCATCAAGCATGTCTTGCCACATTGTCAAGACGGGGAGGGCGTGCCGTTCAAGTTACACGCATTTCAAGACCCAAGTGTAAAAGAACAGCCAAAGCCACAGTGGATCTTGCAAACCCTCTCGGTCTATCGAGAGGGGAACACCTTGAGTTTTCAAATCGGCAGTTCTCTGGCCAGATTGCTTCGCACCCACTCGACGGTGCCAGAGCCGTTGATCTGGGTCATCAGTGCCTGAATCGACTGCTCACCGACCATTTTGTCCAGGCTTTTGCCGTAAGCCTCATAGCTGTCCCACTGGGCTGCAAAAACCATGTTGCCGATTTCTCCGACGGATACGGTGTAGACCTTCACCACAGCGCCAGCGCTGCGCCACAAATTGGCGGCGTCCTTCATGTTGGACATGATCTTGCCTGTGTCTGCGCCTGGCAGGGGTTTGGATACGATTTGCAATGCAACTGAAGCCATGATGTCTCCTAGGGGGGTGAAGGGATATTCATCTTGGCTTTCTGACTCAGGCTTGTGTAGCGTGTAAACCCGAGTTCTAGAACCTTTGTTGCCCTCAGCTTGCTCGGGTTTTGGGGGACGCGCCTTGGGCCAGTTCTGGGCCAGATTTGTATTTCCTGCAGCGGTCTGAGCAGTAAAGCACTTGCTCCCAATTTTTCGCCCAGGCTTTTCGCCATGTCATTTCACGTCCGCAAGCAGCGCAGGGCTTGCTGGGCAGAGATTGCTTGTTGCCCTTGAAGCCCTGTTTCATGAAGTCGCCTTGAGCAAATCGATACCTTCGTGCTGGGCGATTTTTTCGAGGGCATTTTCAAAGAGCTCTCGGGCAGAGCCGGAGATCGAGCGCAAGTAGGCATGCAGGTGTGCGTCTTCTGCATTCTTGTTCAGGCACTCCTGGCTGTAGTCTTCAAAACTGCACAACTGCGAGATCAGTTCAGCCACATGACGCGGGCATTCGCACAACACATTGGTGGAGATACCGGCCACCCGATGCAGCACGGCGTCGGAGTATTTGCGTCTGGTGATCACTTTGCCGCTGGTGCCAAATTCTTGCGCACGCGAATGGTCAACAAACAGCACCGATTGCAGCAGTTCGCTCAGCTCCATGTCCGACAAGGGTTCGCGCCTGACGGTCAGTCCGGAATGCTTCATGGCCTGCACCACCGATTCTGGCGCGAAGTGGTAAAGCACCATGGTTTGCTCGAATTGAAAACGGCGGATCAACTCCAAAATGCGGGCATGGACATCTGGTTGCAGGCTGTTGACTTTCACCATCAAGACTTTGGGCTGCCCTGACAACACGCCTTGGTGAGCGTCGGCCAAATCGCTCCACACATCGGTAATTTGAAAGAAACGCTCGGGTTGCGCTTGTGTGAAGGTCTTCGATTCCAGCCGATTGGCCAGCGTCAAGCCGACCACCGCCATGGCCACAGGTTCACCTGATGGGCGTGCGGCCATCAGCGGTTGACTTTGACTGATCAAGCTGCGAAGCGCTTCTCCATCCAGATGCGCCACGGTGCCAATGGCATGCCCCGACTGAGTGAGTTGCTTGATCAGCAGGGCTTTGGAGACGTCTTGTTCTGCATACAAGCGTTGTTGCCCTTGCGATTTGATCGGGCGAAAAGCACCGTACCGCGTCTCCCAAATCCGCAAGGTGGACACCGGGATGCCCGTGATTTTGGAGACCGCACCGATGCGGAAACGACCGTCGTTCAAGTGCTGAGGGTTGGACATAAGCCATCTTTTGAGTAGGTATTGAGTAGGTTAATTGCTGAATTTCAGCATATTTTCATTAAATTATAGCCTTTGAGTAGGTGTTGATTGCAAAATGCAAATCAACCAAGGAGTGCTCATGCTGAATAAAAAGACTTTGAACGCGATCGAAATCTGTGTCTGCATCACCAAGTTGCAGCACCACCTCAGTTGCTCAACAGGCCAGTTGTCCAAAACATTGGGCTTGTCGGTGTCTTATATCGAAATGATCCTGCGGCAGCTCAAAGCCCGCGGCGTGGTGTGTGCGTTCCGCGGTCCGGGCGGCGGCTACAAAATCTTGGGCGACATTGGCCAAGTGCGCATTTGGGATATTGCGCGCATTTTTGAAGAAGACACTTCTGCACACAGCGACAGCCATGACACGCCCGTGCTGGTCTGCGAACGCGGTCTCCAAGAGGTGGTCAAGTCCACTTTGTGCGGCTTCACCTTGGCTGATTTTGCCGAGCCTTTGTCGCACCAACTGCCCGTGGAAGATCACACCAACCGATTCAAGTTCAAGCCCATGGCGGCGGCCTGGGTGCCCAATGCGCCCAATTCGGTGTTTCAACTGCACATGCATTCCTGATGCGGCTCGAATGCGGGTTGTGTCGTTGACAGCATGAAGAAGTCCCTGGCGCTGTCGGTTTTGGCATTGACCAGTGTGGGTCTGGTGCTGAACCATGTGGCTTTGGAGCCCATGGACCACAGTTATATCCTCAACGTGGATGGACAGCACTGGGATGCCGGGGGCGCCGTGCTGGATGCCATGACCCGATGGAGCCGCCATTGCGAGCCGGTGCAGGTGTCTTCCGATGCTATGCCCACGGCCGTGCTGGAGGCGATTCGTGCGCACAGCCCACCCCAATCTCATGCGGTCAAGGGTGTGCAGTGGTTGTCATCAGGATCTTGGTATTTGGCGGAAGTGACTTTTCCTGAGTTGGAACCTGCTGTCATCGTGCTGAAGAATCACCATGGACATTTACAAATACAGGACCGCGGCATCTGGAGCGGTCCTGTGGGCCCCTGGCGGCCCGGGCCATGGATCAGGCGCTATCTGCTGACACAAGTGCCCTCAGCGCCCGCAGATTTACTGGCATGCTATGAGCCCACGCCGGGCCTGTTCAGACCACACTGAATTCAACTGATTCTTAAAGATCTTCTTCAATGCAAATGGCAGGCCACCGAACGGCCCTGTCCCATGTCCTTGAGGGCAGGGTCTTCGGTTTTGCATTGGTTCATGGCCATGGGGCAGCGGGTATGGAAGCGACAACCCGATGGCGGGTGCAGCGCACTGGGCACTTCGCCTTGCACCACAATGCGTTGGCGTGAACGCTCTACCACCGGATCGGCCACAGGCACCGCAGACAGCAGAGCCTGTGTGTAGGGGTGCAGCGGGGCTTTATAAAGCGCATCGCGATCGGCAATCTCGACGATGCGTCCGAGGTACATCACGGCCACGCGGTGGCTGAGGTGACGCACCACCGACAGGTCGTGCGCAATGAACAAATACGCCAAGCCCAAACGCTCTTGCAGCTCTTGCAGCACATTGACCACCTGAGCCTGAATGGATACGTCCAATGCAGACACCGGCTCGTCGCAAATGATCAAGCTGGGCTCCAAGGCCAAGGCCCGCGCAATGCCAATGCGCTGACGTTGCCCGCCCGAAAATTCGTGCGGGTACCGGTCGGCCATGTCGGGCAGCAAACCCACGGTGCGCATCAATTCGGCAATGCGATCGTCATAGGCGGCAGGGTTTGGGGCCAAGCCGTGCACCACCAGCGGCTCACCGATGATGTCCTTGACCTTCATGCGTGGATTGAGCGAACCGTAGGGGTCTTGGTAGACCATCTGCAAGCGTTGTCGGATCGGGCGCATCTGCGCCTTGTCGTGGTGGGTGATGTCTTGACCCTCAAATTCAATGGAACCGGCCGTGACGTCTTGCATGCGCAGCACCGCCAGGCCGGTGGTGGACTTGCCGCAACCGCTTTCACCGACAAGACCTAAGGTTTCACCGCGATCCAACGCAAAAGACACGCCGTCGACCGCATGCACCGTGCCCACTTGCTTTTTCAGCAGCACACCTTTCATCACCGGAAAGTGCACCTTGAGGTCTTGGACGCGCAGCAAGGGTTCGGCCATGGTTCAAACTTCCAAAAAGCAGGCCACCTGATGGCCGGTATCCAACTCACGCAGATCGGGTGCACTCTGGCGACAAGCTGCTGTGGCTTGTTGGCAGCGCGGTGCAAAGGCACAACCCGCATGCATGTTGGCCAGATCTGGCGGTTGCCCTTCGATCGGCACCAGGCGTTGGTGGGTGTCGCCATCCAAGCGAGGCACCGAGGCCATCAACCCGCGTGTGTAAGGATGGCGCGGGTGGGCATACAAATCTGCCGCTGGCGCAGACTCCACCACACGTCCGGCATACATCACCACCACACGGTCGGCGTAGCGCGCCACGACCCCGAGGTCGTGGGTGATCAATACCAGCGCCGAACCGGACCGATCGGCCAGATCCTTGAGCAGGTCCAAAATCTGCGCTTGCACCGTCACATCCAGTGCGGTGGTGGGTTCGTCGGCAATGATCAATTGCGGCTCGCAGGCCAAAGCCATCGCGATCATGGCGCGTTGGCGCATACCGCCCGAAAACTGGTGCGGATAGGCATTGACCCGCGACGCGGTGTCCGACATGCGCACCCATCCCAGCAATTCTCGGGCTTTCTCCAGTGCCACCGCCCAAGGGGCTTGGCGGTGCAAATGCACAGGTTCGCCCACCTGCATGCCCACCGTGAGCGAGGGGTTCATGCTGCTCATAGGTTCCTGGAAAATCATGGCGATGCGGTTGCCTCGCACGGCCCGTATGTCTTCATCGCTCATCTTCAAGAGGTCTTGCCCGTTGAAGAGGATCTCGCCGCTCTCGATGTGACCTGGTGGGTCTGGAATCAGGCGCAAGATGGACAAAGCCGTCACGCTTTTACCTGAGCCAGATTCGCCCACGATGGCCACCGTTTCACCGGCAGCGACATCGAAGGACACGTTGTTGACCGCCGTGATGGCGCCACGGCTGGTGCGAAAACGCGTGACCAGGTTTCTGACGCTGAGCAGGGGTGGAGCCATGGGTCGGTCTTACAAACGAGGTTCTCGAATCAGTTGCCCATTTTTTTCTTCATGGTTTGGTCCACCCACATGCGGGCATGGATGGGGCCAGGTCGCTCTGCACCCGCACGCAACTCACCATCGTAATTTTTCACCCAAGGCCACCAGGCGCTGTAGCTGATCGGGGTGGGCAGCCAGATGTAGGGCGCTTTTTCCACAATGTCGCGGGTCAACAGTTTGATCAGCATTTGCCGCTTGGAGTCATCTCGCTCCAGGTAAGTGGCAGCCATGCGCTTGTCGAGCTCAGGATCGCTGTATTGCGAAGGATTCCAGGTTTGCTTCGTGACAAAACTCTTGCGGATGCTGGTAGTCGGGTTGGTGTGCCCATTGCGCATCATGTAACCCGCCGCATTGGTTTTGGTGGTCATGGCTGAGAGAAAGGCGCCGTACTCCATCGGCTGGATTTCCATCTTCACACCGACCTTCTCAAGGTAGGCCGCCACTAAGGGCAACAGGTCCATGTGGTCGGGGCTGCATGAGCACACTTGCGTTTTGAAGCTGAAGCCTTTCGGAAAACCGGCTTCAGCCAGCAAGGCTTTGGCTTTTTCAGGGTTGTATTTGAAGAGCTCTTGGGCGGCTATCGGCATTTGGTCCAGGGTTTCGAAGTACCCTGTGTAATCGGGGTGCATTGGGTAGCCGAACAAGACCGCATTGCCTGCGTAGTACTGCTGAACGATCTCTTGTTTGTTCACCGCCATGTTCAAAGCTCGGCGAACACGGATATCGTCAAAGGGTTTGGTGTCGACCCGCATCGCCACAAAGGTTCCACCGGTGTCGACTGAGCGTTTCCATTTGAGGGCAGGGGCGCTTTTCTTTAGCTCTTCCACCGCGCTCCAACGAATACCTTCGAGTACGTCCAGTTTGGCGGT
>CANGKR010000010.1 GCA_947454355.1 Comamonadaceae bacterium | reverse complement strand
TGCTGAGGCTCCTGCTGCTCCAGCCGCTCCTGCTGCTGACGCCAAGCCAGCTGACGCTGCTGCTCCAGCCGCTCCTGCTGCTGAGAAGAAGTAATTCTTCACCTGATCGTTGCCTGATTCATTCAGGCAGCCATCAAAAAAACCCCGCTGAGCGGGGTTTTTTTTCGTCTTGCCTATGAGTGTGGACGCTTGGGGTTGGCCACAGGCAAGGTGATGTTGCCCACGGCCTTGACGACCCATTTCACTTCAATTCGCCAGCGATCAGTTTGAGGATTTTTTCGGCGTTTTCAGAGGCGTCCGACGCACCTTCGGCGTTTTGGACCGCGATGCGCGATACACCCCCTGCCGTTGTCAAGGTGATGCGGTAACGGGTCAAGGCAGGCGCTGAGCTGTCGGTGCTGCTGAACAGCTTGGCAAAGAAGCCAGGCTCCTTGCCTACGCTGCCGGCCGGTACGTAACGCACAAAATAAACGCCTTTGCTGCGGTCACGGTCTTCCACCGTGAAGCTGGTGCGGTCTAAAGCTACGCCCAGACGGCGCCAGGTGCGGTCCAGATCGTCGTTCACTTCAATGACGGGCTGGTTGTTGACTTTTGTGACCTGAGCACCGGCCACGGTGACAGCTGGAGTGGCCTTCGCAGACGCTGTCACAGGGGCTGTAGCGCCACCGAACTTGAGCATCAGTCGGCGCATGAACTCGATTTCGAGTTCAGGGTCAGCGGGGCGTGGCTCCCAGATGGTTTGGTCTTTGTACTGGCCTTTGTAGTTTTCAATCATCCCGCGGTGGCTGATGTAGATTTCCACGCCGCCTTGGGCATTGCGTTCGATGCGGGTGCGAAAGCGGTCGCGCTCACCCGTGGAATAGATGGAGTCGAGTACACGGCCCAATGTGCGGCGGATGAAGTCTTGTGGCAGTTTGGCGCGGTTCTCAGCCCAATCGGTTTCCATGATGCCCAGCTCAGCTTGGTCGGTGGAGAGGGTGAAACCGTTGTCTTTCCAGAAGTCCTGCAGCACGCTCCACACCTTGTCGGCAGGGAGGTTGACGACCAGATAGCGCTGGTTACCTGAGCGCTCCATGCGGGCATCGCCTGCCGAATTGCTGGCGGTGCCGTTGTCGGCGGCTTTGACGGAAGCGCCTTGAAAACCCGAAGCGGCAGCCGAGTTGCTATCCAAAATGTAGCGCGAATCCTTGCGCAATTGAGTCAGGTCGGGCGGCACCTCCAATGTGGACGCTTTGCTGGCGCTTTTGTAGTTGATTTTGTCTTCTTCAAGCGAAGAGCAAGCGGCCAAGCTCGCGGCCAAAGCCAGCGCGGTCAGGGTGCGGGCGGGAGTTGCAAAACGATTCACGGGTTTTTCCTGAAAGGGGATCGTCATCAGATCAAGCCACTGGCACGCAAAGCGGCCTCGACCACGGGTTCAAATGAGGGAGACAGAGGGGTCAAAGGCAAGCGCAGTGTGCCATTGCACAAGCCCATGCGCTGCATGGCCCATTTGACTGGAATGGGGTTGGCTTCGACAAACAGGTTTTTATGCACAGGCATGAGTTTGAATTGAATCGCCATGGCCTTGGCAATGTCGCCGGCCAAAGCCGCCATGCACAACTCGTGCATCAAACGCGGGGCAATGTTCGCTGTCACGCTGATGTTGCCGCTGCCGCCGCACAACATGGTGGCCACTGCGGTCGGGTCGTCACCGGAATACACGGCAAAACCGGCAGGCACATCTCGGATCAGCCACTGTGCCCGCTCGAGGTTGCCTGTGGCTTCCTTGATGCCGACGATCCCCGGAACTTGCGCCAAGCGGATGACAGTATCGTGCTGCATATCGGCCACGGTACGGCCCGGCACGTTGTACATGACGATGGGCAGTCCCGGTACGGCTTCGGCAATTGCCTTGAAGTGCTGGTAAAGCCCTTCTTGGGTGGGACGGTTGTAATAGGGCACTACTTGCAATTGACAGTCTGCCCCCACGCTTTGAGCAAATTGCGCCAGCTCGATGGCTTCGGAGGTGGCGTTGGCGCCGCAACCGGCCATGATGGGGATACGTTTATCAGCCTGCTCGACCGCCACGCGGATGATCTCACGGTGCTCTTGCACGCTCACGGTGGGAGACTCCCCCGTGGTGCCCACCACGCACAAACAATCGGTGCCTTCGGCAATGTGCCAATCGATCAGTTTGCGCAAGGTGGGGTAGTCCACGCTGCCATCTGAAAGCATGGGCGTGGCCAATGCGGGAATGCTGCCTTTGATCGGCTGGAATGTGGTGGTCATGGCCAATGAATTTTGACGGGAAAAGAGCATTCTAACGACTGAAGCCGCCCCGGCGCTGAACCCGGACTTTCAAGCGTCACAAAGGGTATCGCGCGGCATGCTGGTGCGGTCTTTCGCGCACTGCTGCAATCCTCTGGATGTAGCGCTCGGGTCCGTTCAAAAAGCCATCCTCGTAGGCCACCACCCGCAGCTCCCCGCACATTTGTAGCAACTCGCCCGGGCGCAGCAAAAAATCAGGCCGAGAGGGTTTGCCCACGGTTTCATTGCCCTGGGTAAAGGTTTCATACAGTAATACCCCGCCCGGAGCCAGGGCCTCGATCAGGGTGGGCATCAAGTCACGCCACAGGTAATGGGTCACCACCACCGCATCAAAACTCAAGCCTGGCAGGGGCCAAGCGTGGTTTTCAATGTCGGCCAGCACGGCATGGCCCCAGGCGCGGGCGGCCTCAATGGCCTCGGGTGAGCGGTCAATGCCGGTCACCCCGTGACCTTGCTCAGCGAGGTACTGCATGTGCCGTCCTCCCCCGCAGGCCACATCGAGCACGCTGCCGTGAGGTGCAATCAATGGCGCCCATTTTTGTATCCAGGCCGAAGGTGCTTGTGTGCCTTGCAAGGGGGTCATCTGATCAGTCCCGTCGAGGTTTGACGTCTTCTTTGAGAGCGGACAAGATCAAGGTTTCGACCAGGCCCGGGGCGAACAACTTCAGGAATCGGCCGATTTTGCCTGCGGCGGTCATGACCACCTCTCGTTTGCGGGCCTGCAGGCCTTGCACAATGAGACGGGCACAGGTTTCCACGCTCATGGCCTTGTCCTCTTTCAAACCGCTGGCGCCAGCCGCCACGCCTTGGGCATTCAGGCCGTGATAGCGAATTTGTGTGGCCACCACCCCCGGGTAGGCGATGGTCACGCTCACGCCCTGACCACGTTCTTCGGTGCGCAAGGCTTCAAAAAAACCGACCATGGCGAACTTGGTGGCACTGTAGGCGGTGCGCCCGGGCACACCCGCCAGACCGGCCAGCGACGACACTGCGACCAAACGGCCTTGACTGGCACGCAGGTGCGGCAAGGCTGCATGGGTGCACCATACGCTGCCCCACAGGTTGACGCGCATCAGGTCTTCGTACCAATGCAAGTCACGGGCTTGGACATCGGCAAACAGGGCTTGCGCCGACACGCCTGCGTTGTTGATCAGGGTGTCTATGCGGCCATAGGCCTGCACAGCGGCGTCGATCAATGCCTGGCATTGGGTTTGTTCCCGGACATCGGTGGGCACCACCAGAGTCTGAGCCCCCAGGGCTTGGCATTGGCGGGCCACGTCATGCAGGATGGCTTGTTTGCGGGCCGCCAACACCAACTGGACGTTTGGGCCGACGGCCAGTTGCCTGGCCATTTCGGCTCCGATGCCGTCTGAGGCCCCTGTGATGATGATGACTGGCATGACACCCCTTTTGACCGCAATGCTGAAGCCTGCAGTTTAAGCGCGGGCCTCATGTTTGAAAACGCGAACTGTGATTGCATCCAGTGGTTGGGGCGCATTCCCACTACAATCGGCGTCCATGGTCACCCAATCAACTGTCAAAACCTCTAATGAGTACTCCGAAGGCTCGATCCGCGTCTTGAAGGGCCTCGAGCCCGTCAAGCAACGCCCGGGCATGTACACCCGCACCGACAACCCCCTGCACATCATCCAAGAAGTGCTAGACAACGCCGCCGACGAGGCGTTGGCGGGTTACGGCAAAAAGATCAAAGTCATCTTGCACGCCGATGGCTCGGTCAGCATCGAAGACGATGGCCGGGGCATTCCCTTCGGCTTGCACCCTGAAGAAAACGCCCCGGTGATCGAGCTGGTGTTCACCCGGCTGCATGCGGGCGGCAAGTTTGACAAGGGCAAGGGCGGCGCGTACAGCTTCTCGGGCGGCCTGCACGGCGTGGGCGTGTCGGTGACCAATGCGCTGTCCAAGCGCCTGGAAGCCACCAGCTACCGCGAGGGCCAAGTGGCGACACTGGTGTTCTCGGGTGGCGACGTGACCGAGCCGCTGGTCAAACGCGCCACAGGCGAGGGCGACCGCAAACAAGGCACCACCGTGCGCGCGTGGCCTGACGCCAAATACTTTGAATCCAGCGCGTTGCCCATGAACGAGCTGACGCACCTGCTGCGCAGCAAAGCCGTGCTGATGCCCGGCGTGACGGTGACCTTGGTCAATGAAAAAACCAAAGAAACCCAGCAGTGGCAATACAAAGCCGGTCTGCGCGATTACCTGACGCAAACGCTCAATGGCGACCCGGTCATCCCGCTGTTTGAAGGCGAAGGTTTTGCCGATGCCAACCACGACAGCTTTGCCGAAGGCGAGGGCGCTTCGTGGGCCGTGGCTTTCACCGAAGACGGCGCTCCAGTGCGCGAGAGTTACGTCAACCTGATCCCCACCAGCGCTGGCGGCACGCACGACAGCGGCTTGCGCGATGGCCTGTTCACCGCCGTCAAAAGCTTCATCGAGCTGCATGGTCTGCTGCCCAAGGGTGTCAAGCTCATGCCCGAAGACGTGTTTGCACGTGCCAGCTATGTGCTGAGTGCCAAAGTGCTCGACCCGCAGTTTCAGGGCCAGATCAAGGAACGGTTGAATTCACGCGACGCGGTGCGGCTGGTCTCCAGCTTTGTGCGTCCGGCCTTGGAGTTGTGGCTGAACGAGCATGTGGACTACGGCAAAAAACTGGCCGAACTCGCCATCAAGGCCGCACAAACCCGCCAGAAAGCGGGCCAGAAGGTCGAAAAGCGCAAGAGCTCCGGCGTGGCCGTGCTGCCCGGCAAGCTCACCGATTGCGAGAGCAAAGACATCCTGCACAACGAAGTGTTTCTGGTCGAGGGCGACTCGGCTGGCGGCAGCGCCAAAATGGGCCGCAACAAAGAGTGCCAGGCCATCTTGCCCCTGCGTGGCAAGGTGCTCAACACCTGGGAAGTGGACCGCGACCGCTTGTTTGCCAACAACGAAATCCACGACATTTCGGTGGCCATTGGCGTGGACCCGCACGGGCCCAACGACAACCCCGACATGAGCAACCTGCGTTACGGCAAGGTCTGTATCTTGTCGGACGCGGACGTGGACGGCTCGCACATCCAGGTGCTTTTGCTCACCTTGTTTTTCCGCCACTTTCCCAAGCTGATCGAAGCCGGGCATTTGTATGTCGCACGGCCACCGCTGTTCCGGGTTGATGCCCCCGCACGCGGGAAAAAGCCTGCGTCTAAAGCCTATGCGTTGGATGAGGGCGAGCTGACGGCCATCATCGACAAACTGCGCAAAGACGGCGTCAAAGAAGGCGGCTGGAGCATCAGCCGCTTCAAGGGCCTGGGCGAGATGAGCGCTGAACAGTTGTGGGACACCACGCTCAACCCCGACACGCGCCGCCTGCTGCCCATTGAGCTGGGCCCGCTGGACAACGCGGGCACCGAAAGCCTCATGACCCAGCTCATGGGCAAAGGCGAAGCCGCCGCCCGCCGCGAGCTGATGGAACTGCACGGCGACAGCATTGAAATTGATGTTTGAAGCCGCATCGGAACGAATCCATGACCACTGACTTGTTGACCCCTACCACCGACGCTCCTGAAGGCGACCACTTAGGCGCCTACGCCCAGCGGGCCTATCTGGAATACGCGCTGTCCGTCGTCAAAGGCCGCGCCTTACCCGATGTGTGCGACGGCCAGAAGCCCGTGCAGCGGCGCATTTTGTATTCGATGGACCGCATGGGTTTGTCGTACAGCGGCCCGAACAACAACACCGCCGCCAAACCCGTCAAAAGCGCCCGCGTGGTGGGCGATGTGCTGGGTCGTTACCACCCGCACGGCGATACGGCCGCCTATGACGCACTGGTGCGCATGGCGCAAGACTTTTCGCAGCGCTACCCGCTCATCGACGGTCAAGGCAACTTTGGCTCGCGCGACGGTGACGGCGCGGCCGCCATGCGTTACACCGAGGCTCGTTTGTCGCGCATCACCAGCTTGTTGCTGGATGAGATCGACATGGGCACGGTGGACTTCATCCCCAACTACGACGGCTCGACCGAAGAGCCGCGCCAGCTGCCTGCCCGCTTGCCTTTTAGCTTGCTCAATGGCGCCAGCGGCATTGCCGTGGGCCTGGCCACCGAAATCCCCAGCCACAACCTGCGCGAAGTGGCCGATGCCTGCGTGGCCTTGATCCGTAATGACAAGCTGAGCGACAGCGAGCTGATGGCCATCATCCCCGGCCCCGACTACCCCGGGGGCGGCCAGATCATCAGCCCGGCCGGCGATATTGCCGATGCCTATCGCACCGGTCGCGGCAGCCTCAAAGTGCGTGCCCGCTGGAAGATCGAAGAACTCGCCCGGGGCCAATGGCAACTGGTGGTGACCGAGTTGCCGCAAGGCGTGAGCTCCCAGCGCGTGCTTGAAGAGATCGAAGAACTCACCAACCCCAAGGTCAAAGCGGGTAAAAAAGCGCTCAGCGCCGATCAGGTCCAGCTCAAAGCCAGTATCTTGAATGTGCTGGACGTGGTGCGTGACGAATCGAGCAAAGACGCCGCCGTGCGTCTGGTGTTCGAGCCCAAAACCAGCCGCATCGAACAGAGCGAACTCATCACCGCCTTGCTGGCGCACACCAGCCTGGAAACGTCCGCGCCGATCAACATGACGTCCGTGGGCATCGACGGCAAGCCCATCCAGAAGTCGCTGCGCCAGATGCTGGTCGAGTGGATCAGCTTCCGCCAGATCACCATCACCCGCCGCAGCCAGCACCGCCTGAACAAGGTGCTGGACCGCATCCATATTTTGGAAGGCCGTCAGCTGGTCTTGCTGAACATTGACGAGGTGATCCGCATCATCCGACACAGCGACGAGCCCAAGCCCGCGCTGATCGAAGCCTTCCAGCTCAGCGACCGCCAAGCCGAAGACATCCTGGAGATTCGCCTGCGCCAACTGGCCCGTTTGGAGGCCATCAAGATCGAGCAAGAGCTGAGTGAGCTGCGCGGCGAGCAGGGCAAGCTCGAAGAAATTTTAGGCAGCCCCGCCGCGCTGCGCCGCCTGATGATCAAGGAGATCGAAGCCGATGCCAAGACCTTTGCCGACCCACGCCGCACGCTGATTCAGGAAGAGAAAAAAGCCGTGGCCGAAGTCAAGGTGGTGGACGAACCCGTGACGGTGGTCGTCTCGGAAAAAGGCTGGGTGCGTGCCCGCACGGGCCACGGCCACGACGCGACGAGCTTTGCCTTCAAGGCGGGCGATGGGCTTTATGGCACCTTTGAATGCCGCACGGTGGACACGCTGCTGATCTTCGGCAGCAACGGCCGCATCTACAGCGTGCCCGTGGCTACACTGCCCGGAGCCCGGGGCGACGGCCAGCCGGTGACCACACTCATCGAGCTGGAACCCACCACGCAAATTGCACACTACTTTGCAGGCCCGGCCAACGCCACGCTGCTGCTCAGCGGCTCTGGCGGTTATGGTTTCATGGCCTCGGTCGAGAACATGATTTCGCGCAACAAAGCGGGCAAGGCTTTCATCAGCTTAGGTGACGGTGAAACCTTCTGCACCCCCAGCCATGTGAGCGGCAGCAGTGCCACCGTACCCGCCGACAAGCAAGCCATGCCCGCGGCGACCAGCGTGTGCTGCGCCAGCACGGGGGGCCGGGTGCTGACTTTTGAAATAGGTGAACTCAAGACCATGGAAAAAGGCGGCCGGGGCCTGATGCTCATCGACCTCGAAGCCAAAGACAGCTTGGCAGGTGCGGCGGCCTACACCCGCAGCGTCAAGATCGCTGGCGTTGGCCGCGGTGGCAAAGAGCGCGAAGAAATGCTGGAGATCCGCAGCCTGAACAACGCCAAAGTCGCGCGTGCCAAGAAGGGCAAAGTGGCCGATCTGGGCTTCAAGCCAAACCGTGTGACCCGTGTGGAGTGAATTGACATGATCCGAAATCCTGAACAAATTCAAACCCTGTTGGCCGATGTGCGCGCCTTTGTGCGTGAGCGCTGGCACCCGATGGAAAACACCGTCGAGCAGATGGACCATGTGCCCGACGACGTCGTGCAAGAACTGCGTCAGCGCGGCTACTTTGGCTGGAGCATTCCCGAGGCCTATGGCGGCCTGGGTTTGAGTACCGAAGAGTTGATTTTGGCGGCCTTTGAGCTGTCGCAGGCTTCGGTGGCTCTTCGCGCCCGCGTGGGCACCAATACTGGCATTGGCTCTGAGGCCCTGGTCGCCGATGGCACCGAAGCGCAAAAACAAAAGTGGTTGCCCCGCATGGCCACTGGCGAATTGACCGGATGCTTAGCTTTGACCGAGCCCGATGCCGGCTCGGAAGCCAGCAATGTGCAAACTACCGCTCGGCGAGAAGGCGACGAGTATGTCTTGAATGGCCGCAAGTGCTACATCACCAACGCACCGATTGCCGATGTGTTCACCGTCGTAGCCCAAACCGATGCGGGCAGCCAAGGCAGTTCGGGTTTGTCGGCTTTCATTGTGGAACGCGGCTCGCCCGGGTTGCGCACCGGGCCGGCCTACAAAAAAATGGGCCAGGCGGGCTCGCCTGTTTCGGACGTGTATTTCGAAGACTGCCGTATTCCGGCCGACCACGTGATTGGTGGCCAGGAAGGCGTGGGCTTCAAGACCATCATGAAGGTGCTCAACAAGCAGCGACTGCACTTATCTGCCTTGTGCACCGGGCCTGCCATTCGCATGCTGGAGTTGGCGATTGAACACACCCAACAAAGGCAACAGTTTGGTCAACCTGTGGGTAACTTTCAATTGCTGCAAGCCATGGTGGCGGACAGCCAAACCGAGATCTTCGCGGCAAAGTCCATGATTCTGGAAGCTGCCCGCGCCCGCGATCGGGGTGAAGATGTGGCCTTGACCGCCTCCATGTGCAAATACTTCGCCTCTGAGATGTGTGGCCGTGTGGCTGACCGTTGCGTGCAGATGTTCGGCGGCGCAGGCTATGTGGCCGACTTCAGTCCCATCGAGCGCTATTACCGAGATGTGCGCTTGTTCAGGTTGTATGAAGGAACCAGCCAGATTCACCAAATGAACATTGCCAAATTGGTCTTGCGCGACCAGCGTTCGGCCTGAACGCTTCAGCGGCCTTCGAACTTCGGTGCACGTTTTTCCACAAAGGCTTGGGCTGCCGCTTTGTGGTCGTGGGTGGCAAAGGTGCGGATCATGTGTGTGGCTTCCAGGTCCAGCACTTCGCTCAATGAATTTTGCATCGCCGCATTGAGGTTGCGCTTCATGTAGCCGACTGCAATCGTGGGCAGGCTGGCGAGTTCACGTGCATAGTCCGCTGCAGCTTGCGCCAATTGATCGGCTGGCACCGAGCGGTTGACCAAGCCAATGCGTGCCGCTTCCTTGCCCAAAATCACTTCGGCGGTGAAATACATTTCACGCGCTTTGGCTGCACCCAAAATTTGCGTCAAGAAATAGCTGCCGCCAAAGTCGCCCGACAAACCTACTTTCGAAAAAGCGGTGGTGAGCTTGGCATCATCTGCCGCGATGCGCATGTCACATGCCAAAGCCAGCGACAAGCCAGCGCCTGCAGCCGGCCCTGAGATCACCGCCAGCGTGGGTTTGGGCATTTCATGTAACCAGCGACTCACTTCCATGCGGGCCCGCAACATTTGCGCGCTTTGCTCAAAGGTCGGTGCGTTGCTGCTGTCGGCAGCGCGGCTGGCAAAACCTTTGACATCACCGCCAGCGCAAAAAGCACCGCCTTTGCCGGTCAACACGACCAAGCGAACGGCAGGGTCTTGCGCCAGGCGCGGCATGGCTTGAGCCAGTTCAAACAGGATGTCTGCAGTCAACGCATTGCGTGAAGCAGGGCGGTTCAGGGTCAAGGTGGCAATGCCGTCCACCAGGGTTTCTTCAAGTTCAGGGGTCATGTCATTTGCTCACTCAAAAGATGCCATCAATATGACCCCGATGGCTGCATTAGGCTGTCACCGATGCAACTGAAGACCTGCACTGTCAGTCGCTGTATTGCGCTTAAACTGAATTCACAACACAGCAGGAGACAATCATGATCGAAATTCGCGCCCGCTTGGCGCTGGCCGTTATCGCCTTGGCCAGTGTGCTGACCGCTTGCGGCACACGGCCCGAAGGTGCCGCCCCCCGATTGGCTGCAGCCACGGGAGCTTCCCTTGCTGAATGCGATGGCCTTGCCAGTCGCTTGCAATTGGCGAACACGCGCCTCGAGTCTTCAGCCTGGGTGGCAGATGGGGTCGTGAAAATGGGCGACCGGTCTGTCCCAGCGCATTGTCTGGTCAAGGGCCGCATGCATGAGCGCAAGGGCAGTGACGGGCGCGACTATGCCATCGGTTTTGAAATGCGGTTGCCACGCGACTGGAGCGGCAGGTTTTATTACCAAGGCAATGGTGGATTGGACGGCGCAGTGGTACCCGCCCTGGGGGCGCTGGGCGGTGGGCCCCTCACAGGCGCTTTGATGCAGGGCTTTGCGGTGATCAGTTCAGACGCGGGCCACAGCGGACCTCAGACACCTTTCTTCGGCCTGGAGCCGCAAGCCAGATTGGATTACGGCTACCAAGCAGTAGAAAAACTCACCCCCATGGCCAAGCAGTTGATCCAAGGTGCATATGGCAAAGGCCCTGACCGCTCCTACATTGGCGGGTGCTCGAACGGAGGTCGCCACGCCATGGTGGCCGCTGCACGCGGTGGCGATCAGTACGACGGCTATTTGGTGGGCGCTCCGGGTTACCGCTTGCCTTATGCGGCGTTGACGCAAATCTGGGGTGCCCAGCAATGGGCCACCATTGCCACACCCGGCGCCACCGTCAAGAACCCCATGAACCCCAATGGCAGTTTGCCAGACCTGAGCAGCGCCTTCACCCTGCAAGAGCGCCAAACCGTGGCTCGCGCCATTGCCGAGCGCTGCGATGCACTGGACGGTGTGCGTGATGGTATGGTGCAGGCTACCCAGGCTTGTCAGGCCCGTTTCCAGGTGCAAACCGATGTGCCTACTTGCACGGGTGAACGCAATGGCGCCTGTTTAACCAATGCCCAAAAGCAGGTGGTTGCGAGTATTTTTACAGGTGCCAAAACTGCCAATGGACAGACCTTTTACAGCAGCTTTCCGTATGACACCGGGATCGCGGGTGCGAACTGGGGCACCTGGAAATTTGTGGATGCATTGATACGTGACCCGCTGGCCATTGGCACTATTTTCAGCGTGCCCCCAACACCCGTACAAGCACTGACGGACAACGTCACTCAACGACTCGCTATGTTCAGTGCCACCAACGACATTTACCGCGAATCGGGTTGGTCGCTGATGACTCCCCCTGGCGAAGCCGACCCCACCGCCATGCGGGCCCTGCGCAACCGAGGCGCCAAGGTGGTGATGTTCCATGGCGTAAGCGATGCAATTTTCTCAGCCGAAGATACCCGTCAATGGATGGAGCGCTTGAACCGCGTGAACGCCAACCCAGGGTCAGACTTTGCGCGTTACTTTCCAGTGCCGGGCATGAACCATTGCAATGCAGGCATGGCCACCGACCAGTTCGATTTGCTCTTGCCCTTGGTGAAATGGGTGGAGCAGGGCGAGGCACCGCAAGCCGTGTTGGCCAGTGTGCGAGGCGCAGGCCATCCAGGTGGTGCCAATCCTGAGTTGCCCGCCGATTGGTCGGCTACGCGCACCCGTCCCTTGTGTGCATACCCCACGGTGGCCACCTACAAAGGCAGTGGCTCAGTGGAAGACGCCCGCAACTTTGCTTGCCAATAAAAGGAGACTAGCATGAGTCAATTTAAATTCAGTGTGGGTCTGGGCTTGTTGTGGGCGGCCTGCCAGACCGCTGGGGCCCAAACATCTGATTGCGCTGCCTTCGCGCAAGCCGCGCCCCATGGCATGAGCTTGCAAACCGAATGGATTGCGGGTGACACGCAGCGCCCCCCAGGCATGAATGCCGGCCCGATGTTGATCGCCCACTGCAAGCTCACTGGACGCATGCAAGAGCGCATGGGGCAAGATGGCAAGGCCTATCACATTGGTTTTGAAATGCGTTTGCCTACCGCTTGGAATGGCAGGCTCCTCTACCAAGGCGGCGGGGGCAACGATGGCGTGGTGCGCCCAGCCGTGGGGCCTCAAGCAGCACCGGGCTATGCCCTTAATCGCGGCTTTGCCGTGGTCACCACCGATGCAGGGCACCAAGGGCCCACGGCAGATTTCGGCTTCGATCCAATCGCCCGCACCGACAATGCCTATAACGCGCACGACAAAGTCGCTGTCACCGCCAAAGAACTGGTGCAGCGCTACTACAGCAAACCTGCAGACCGCGCCTATTTCATCGGATGCTCTGGTGGAGGTCGCCAGGGGATGATGTTCACCCAACGTTTCCCATCCTACTTTGACGGAGTGATCGCCATGGCCCCTGCCATGCGGGTGTCCAAAGGTGCGACCATCGCCGCGGCTTGGGATACCCAGGCCTTGCAAGCCATCGCACCCACGGGCGCAAACGGTAAACCAGTGCTCAGTCAAGCCTTGAGCGAGAAAGACCTGGGGCTGGTGCGTCAAAGCATTTTGAGCCAATGTGATGCCTTGGATGGCGTGACCGATGGCGTGGTGTCGAACCCCGCCGCATGCAGTTTCGATGTGAGCACTTTGCAATGCACAGGCGCCAAAACCGATGCGTGTTTAGCCCCTGGGCAAGTGGATGCATTGAAAAAAATGTTCGGTGGAGCGAAAACTTCCAGCGGCCAGCCCTTGTATTTCTCATGGCCCTGGGATCCTGGCATGGGGCATCCGGCCAACGATTGGCGTATGTGGAAACTGGGCAACTCTGCTACCGAGAAAGCCAATTCGCGCCATGTGTTTTTGATGGAAGACGCGCTGCAAGGCTACTTTGTCACGCCGCCTGATCGCAGCTTGAGCATCTACCAATTCAACTTTGACCGAGATCCCCTGCGTATGGACGCGCACGCTTGGATTTTCAACACCGCAGAGGATGTGCAGCTCAAAGGCTTTCAGGCTCGCAGCGGCAAGCTGATGTTCATCCATGGGTTGGCCGATCCGATTTTCTCGCCACATGAAATGATCGACTATTACCAGCGCCTGAGGGCCCACAACGGTGCCCGCACTGAAGACTTTGCAAAACTGTTTTTGGTACCTGGCATGGGCCACTGCGCAGGCGGTGCAGCCACCGACAGCATCGATGGTTTGGGCGCTTTGGTCGATTGGGTAGAGAAAGGTCAAGCCCCGCAAAGCTTGGTGGCCAATGGTACGGCGGTCTTTCCCGGCCGTTCAAGGCCTCTGTGTGCCTATCCCCAGCATGCGCATTACAAAGGCACAGGCGACACAGAAAATGCCAGCAACTTCAGTTGCCGCTGAAGGGTCTTAGCCCTGCGCGCCCAGCAGGTAATCGATCTTGCCCACTTCAACACCGTTGTGGCGCAAGATCGCATAGGCTGTGGTGATGTGGAAATACATGTTGGGCATCATCCAGCCGTTCAGGTAGTCCTGGCCTCTCAGGGTTCGGGTTTTTCCCGGACCGGCAGGAAAGGTGATCTCTTTGTCTTCGGTGCCGTCCAAGGTGGCCGCAGGCACGGTGGCGATGAAGTCCAGGGTTTTTTGGATCCGCTCTTTCAGTTCCCCCAGGGTGGTTTCGGTGTCTTCAAATTTTGGCGCTTCGACGCCACTTAAACGCGCTACGCCGTTCTTGACCGCATCGCAGGCGATCAGGATCTGTCGTGTGAAGGGCAGCATGTCGGGGGACAAGCGGTAAGAGGTCAGCGCTGCAGGATCGATTTTTTTGGCGTCCACGAATTGCTCTGCCTTGCTCAGGATGTGACTCAGGTTGGTGAGCATGCGGGTGCACACGGGCAGGGAAGCACTGGACATGGAAATGGTCATGGGAAATTCCTCAGTTAAAAAAGTGTTTGGCTTGGGTTCAAGCCACTTCGGCGATCAATTCGATTTCCACACAGCTGCCCATGGGCAGTTGTGCCACGCCAAAGGCGCTGCGGGCGTGGGCGCCTTTGTCACCAAAAATATCGCCAATCAGTTCGCTGCAGCCGTTGGTCACCAGGTGTTGCTCGGTGAAGGTGCTGGCCGAGTTGACCAAACTCATCACTTTGACGATGCGTTGGACTTTGTTGAGGTCGCCCACCGCCGCATGCAGGGTGCCCAAGAGGTCGATGGCCACAGCGCGTGCAGCCAATTTGGCTTCTTCGGTGGTCATGTTCAGACCCAGTTGGCCGACCCACACTTTGCCATCTTTTCGGGCAATGTGACCGCTCAAAAAAACCAATTGACCCGTGCGTACAAAAGGCACATAAGCGGCAGCTGGTGTGGACACAGGGGGCAGGGAGATGTTCAGTGCCGTCAGGCGGTCATAGATGTTCATGGCAGGGACTTCAAATGCAAAGGCTTACAGTTCAAAGGGCTCCACTGTAACGCCAACGTCCAGGGTATGAGAAGCCCCACCAAGTAAGACCCCGCGCAAGGGGGACACATCAGCAAAATCGCGGCCAATGGCCAAACGCAGATAGTCTGTACCTGGGCTGGCCCAGCCGCAGCGGTCGTTGGTGGGGTCCAGGTCCAGCCAGCCGCCACTGGCATGGTCTGCGCTGGCCACATCGGGCACCCAAACCGACGCCCAGGCGTGAGAGGCATCCGAGCCGATCAAGCGTGGCTGGCCCGGTGGTGGCTCGGTCAGCAGATAGCCGCTGACATAGCGCGCTGCCAAGCCCATGCTGCGCAGGCAGGCGATCAGGATGTGGGCAAAGTCTTGGCACACACCACGCCGCTGCGCTAGGGCCTGGGCAGCAGGCGTGCTGATGTCGGTGCTTTGTGATGCGTAAGTGAAATCACGGTGCATGCGCTGCGTCAAAGCAGTTGCCGCCTGCACCAAAGACTTACCCGGTGTGAAGCTGGGGCGCGCATAGGTGGCGAAGACTTCGTCCATGGGTGCATGGTGTGAAGCCACGACAAATTCAGCGGCAGGATGGCGAGACACGCTGGAGGGGTAAGTCAAGGCTGCGCGGGCTTCTTCCCAACTCAGGATGCTGCTGGCTTGGCTGAGCTGGCGAGTGGTGACGATACTTTGGGCTTGCACATGCAATTGGGCATGCACCATCGGCAAGGCAAAGTAGACGCGGTGGTTACCAAAGGCATCCAGGCTCGAACTCACCTGCGCCCCCTCTGGGTCAATCAGCAAATGGTGTTGATGGCAGGTTTGGCAAGGTGTATGGGGTGGCTGTAAATGCGCCACATGCTGGGCCATGTCCACCGGAGCGCTGTAGTCGTAGCGCGTGGTGTGGGTGATGCGCAAAGTGCGGGCGGGTAGGGGCATCACGCACTCACAACCTGGCCTGCCAGAACGCTGTGGCTGAAAAACAAGGTATTCAACTGGTCTGATGTTTGGCGAGCTGCTTGGCGGCACTCGAACAGCAGATCGGTCAATGCGGTTGTGGTGCGCAGCCCATCGGGACACAGTTCGTTTACATCCCTGCCTATCAAGCGGGGAATGTGATGCGACAGTTCTTCGGTACGACCTTCGGCTAAGTGGCCCATACGCGCCAATCGTCCGCGCAAGGTGTTGGCCACCCAGGCCAGGGAACGGGGGTTATCTGTGTTGACGATGATCAATTCCAGCAGGGCACTGACGGTTCGACTTTGCTGGTACAACGCATGGAAACTGATGGTGCTGTCAAACAGGGCCAGCACACCATCAAAGCCAGCTTGCGTTTGCAGGGTCTCACCTTGCAAGGCCATTTGCATGGCGAGCGACAAGAAATCCAGTCGCTCGATGTGACGGCCAATCGACATCAAGCGCCAGCCGTCGTCGCGGGTCATGCGGTCGGTTTGGGCGCCGGTCATGGCGGCCAGCAATTGACTGGTTTGCGCTAACACCCTCTGCGCCTGGATGGCGTCATGGGGTGCTTTCGGGGACGCATGGAAAAACGCGGTTTGAGCCTGCTCGATCAAGCGCCAGTGTTCGGGTGAAAGACGCTCACGCACATTGGCCGCGGCCAGATGGATGGCCTTGAGGTTGTAGCCCACACCGGTTGTCACTTGCGTATCCCACAAGCCGGCCACCAGCGTGCGCTCGAACACCCTGCGCGATTGCAAGGCCGCAGGAACGCCAGGCGCCACCAGGCCCTGGCTCAGGGCCAGTCGATTGAGCCAGTCCACCAAGGGGCCGCAGGTTTGGTCTTCACTGCCCAGAACATCCAGCGTCAGGCGCGACAGGCGCAGGGTGTTTTCACAGCGCTCGGTGTAGCGACCCATCCAGAACAAGTTTTCGGCCGCGCGGCTGGTGGCCAGCCTTTGGCGCTGCACTTGGCTGGCCACCAGGGGCGCCATCAGCGGCAATTGGGTGGCTGGGGTGGGCGATTTTGGCGACAGTGATGCTGCCGGGCCCAAGACCCACACATCGGCACTGCCACCGCCGCGCTGCATCGAGGCGATGCCTTCGCGCGTGCCCAAGCGAGCCAGACCGCCGGGCAGGACTTGCCAACCGCCTTGCGCATCGGCCAGGGCAAAGACTCGCAAGATCAAGGGACGCGAGCTGACCTGGCCGCTGCCTTCACTGCTTTGCCATGTGGGGGTGTGAGACAAAGGTAAAAATGCTTGCACAGTGTGGGCTTGCCCATCCCGCATGATGCGGCCGGACCATTCGTCGCGCTCTCGCTGTGACAGGTTTGCGCCGATGACTGGCTCGAAGTTGCTGCGTCCAGAAAATGCAGGGTAGGTGGGCTTGATCACGCATTCACTCAAGCGCGGCAACACATCTTGCATCGCGGCTTGCTCGCCGCACCACCAGCTGGGGATAGCGGGTAGGTGCAAGGTTTCACCGAGCAGCGATTGCGCCAGCGACGGCATGAAGCCCAGCAGCGCGTTGCTCTCCAGAAAACCCGAGCCGGGCGCATTGGCCACCAGCACATTGCCGCTGCGCACAGCTTGCAACAAGCCAGGTACGCCCAAGGTCGACTCGGCAAGCAACTCCAAAGGGTCCAGCCACACATCGTCCACCCGCTTGATCAAACCGTGCACCGGTTGCAGTCCTTGCAAGGTCTTGAGAAAAACGCGCGAGTCGCGCACCGTCAAGTCCGATCCCTGCACCAGCGTCAAGCCCAAGTAACGGGCGAGGTAAGCGTGCTCGAAATAGGTTTCGTTGTAGGGCCCCGGGGTGAGCAGGGCGATGTGTGCATCCGCGCCTGCTGGCGAGCGTTGCTTGATGCCATCGATCCATTGGCGGTACACATCGGCCAAGCGCTGCACCGGCATGGCTTCAAAGGCTTGCGGAAATTGCCTGGACACCAGTTGCCTGTTTTCCAGCAAATAGCCCAGGCCTGAAGGCGCTTGCATCCTTTGCGAAAGCAACCACCAGCAGCCATCGGGTCCTCGGGCGAGGTCAAAAGCCGCCAAACTGAGGTACTGCCCGCCCACGGGCGGCACCCCTTGCATGGCGTGCAAATACCCCGGATGTCCTTGCACCAGCGCAGCTGGCAATTGACCGCCCCGTAGCAGCTTTTGAGGGCCATAGGTGTCAGCCATGATGTGTTCGAGCAAGCGCATGCGCTGGAGCACCCCGGTGGCGATTTGCTGCCAACTCAGGGTGTCCACCATCAAGGGGAACAGGTCGAGAGACCAGGGGCGCTGGGGACGATCTGCATCGGCATACACGTTGTATGAAATGCCGTTGTCGTGGACCTGCCGCTCCAGCTGAGCCCTGCGGGCATTCAAAGCGGCTGGACTCACATCGGGCAGATGCTGCATGAAGTCCGACCAAGCGGCGCTTAAGGGGCTGAAGGACGGCGTGCCAGCGGCCGCAGGCACGCCCCCTTGCAATTCGTCCCAATGCCCAGCGGGGGCGGTTTGGGCTTGTGCAAAAGGTGTGCGCGGCGCTGGGATGGGCAAGTCTTGATTCGGTTCCAAAGTGTCTCTATTGTCACCGCATCAAAGGGTTTGCCGGCGCAAATCCAATGTGAAAGGAAACTCCGCACTGGCCGCCAGACCGATGTTGGGCGAGCGCACCGCCAGAGGGCCGGGTGTGTGGCCCATGCGGAAGAAGCGCGCCAGTCGGCGGCTCTCGGCTTCGTAGGCATTGACTGGCAGGGTGTCATAGTTGCGCCCGCCGGGGTGGGCCACATGGTACTGGCAACCACCCAAGGAGCGCTTCATCCAGGTGTCCACCACGTCCAAGGTCAGAGGCGCATGCACACCAATGGAGGGGTGCAGTGCAGAAGGCGGATTCCATGCCTTGTAGCGTACGCTGGACACGTATTCGCCCACGGTACCCGTGGGCTGCAAGGGCAGGGGGCGACCATTCACGGTGACGCTGTAACGGCTTGGGTTCAGGCCGGTGACATGCACCTCCAGACGCTCTAGTGAGGAATCGACATAACGGACTGTGCCGCCAGCTGATCCTTCTTCGCCCATCACGTGCCAGGGCTCCAGAGCGTTGCGCAAAGTCACTTGCACCGCATCCGAAGTGATCTGACCCACCAGCGGAAAGCGGAACTCAAAGTGTGGCGCAAACCAACCTGGATCGAAATGGAAGCCGGCGTCGCCCAACTCTGTGAGAACATCGTCAAAGTCCATCCGCACAAAGGTGGGCAGCAAGAAACGGTCATGCAACTCGGTACCCCAACGGGTGACGGGCGCAGTGTAGGGGGTGTCCCAGAACCGAGCCACCAAGGCACGCAACAGCAACTGCTGCACGATACTCATGCGGGCATGCGGTGGCATTTCAAAAGCGCGCAATTCCAGCAGGCCCAAGCGCCCCGTACTGGAGTCGGGCGAATACATTTTGTCGATGCAAAACTCACTGCGGTGCGTGTTCCCAGTCACGTCTACCAGAATATTGCGTAAGGTGCGGTCCACCAACCATGGCGGCATGTCCTGACCATATTCGATCCGATTGCGCATGATTTCTTGCAAGGCGATTTCCAGCTCGTACACCTGATCGTTACGCGCTTCATCGACACGAGGCGCTTGGCTGGTCGGGCCAATGAACATGCCGCTGAACAAATAACTCAAGGACGGATGGTTGTGCCAATACAGCAGCAAACTGGCCAAAAGTTCAGGCCGACGCAGGAAAGGACTGTCTGCGGGCGTGGCCCCGCCCATGACCAGGTGATTGCCACCACCCGTGCCAGTGTGGCGGCCATCGGTCATGAACTTTTCAGCCGATAACCGGGTCTCGAAAGCGGCTTGGTACAAGAATTCGGTGTGCGCTACCAGCTCATGCCAGTGGTGAGCGGGATGGATGTTCACTTCAATCACGCCCGGGTCGGGGGTGACCTGCAAGAGCCGCAGGCGCGGGTCGCGCGGAGGCGGGTAGCCTTCGAGCACGATGGGCATCTGTAATTGACGGGCCGTGGCCTCCACAGCAGCGAGCAAATTCAAATAGTCCTGCACATCGGCCAGGGGCGGCATGAACACATACAGCACGCCGCGCGTATCGCCATCTGCCAAAGCCTGTGCTTCTACTTGGGCCCCGTTGGCGCGGCGCGGGTCACGCACTTCCACGCACAAAGCGGTGCGCACCACGTCGGTAGCTGACTTGTGTTTGGTAGGGATCTCGGTGTGCGGCCGCGCTGGCCCCGTGCGCGATTGCGCGGTGATGATGGGAGCGGTCAAAGCCTGGCGCGGTGCAAAGGGGTCTTGCTCGATGGTGTGTTGCCGATCGCCTGGCGCTGTCCAGGGCAGTGAGTCCAGCGGTAAGCGCCAACCCATGGGGGAGTCGCCGGGGATGAGGTACATGCGTTCATCGCGCACAAACCAGCGACCGGTTTGCCAAACGGTCTGGCCCTGTTGGCATTCGGTGGTCTGCAAGGGCAGGACATAACCGATCTCTTGGGCCAGGCCTTGGCTGAAGACCCGGCGCAAGCGATTGCGCTCCAGTTCATCGTCCAAGCGGGCATCAAAGGGGTCGACGTTCACCGGTAATTTGCGTTCACGCCAGAGGTAGTACCAGGTGTCTTCATGGCCGGCCAGTACGGTGTCAGTCTGCAGGCCCAGATGTCCGCACAATCTGTCCATGAAGCGTCGTGCATCGGCCGCTTGTAATTGCGAAGGTGCGCTTTCGTCGGCAAACAATGCAGGGTCTTGCCAGCAGGGCTGCCCATCGGCACGCCAGTAAATATTCAAGGCCCATCGTGGCAATTGCTCGCCGGGGTACCACTTGCCTTGGCCAAAATGCAAAAAGCCGCCTTGCCCGTATTCAGCTCGCAGTTTGTGAACCAACTCGGTAGCCAGGCCGCGTTTGGTAGGGCCCAGAGCATCGGTGTTCCACTCGGGGGCGTCACGGTTTTGTATGGAGACAAAGGTGGGCTCTCCGCCCATGGTCAAACGCACGTCTTGCGCTTGCAATTGGGCATCGACCTGTTCACCCAGCTCCAGGACTTGCGCCCACTGTTCATCGGTGTAGGGCTTGGTGACACGCGGGGACTCGTGGATGCGCGTAACCTTCATTTCGTGTGAAAACTCGACTTCGGCTTTGTCCATCAAGCCTTCGATGGGCGCTGCCGCTGACGGTTGGGGCGTGCAAGCCAAGGGAATATGACCTTCGCCCGCAAGCAAGCCTGAGGTCGGGTCCAGGCCGATCCAGCCCGCGCCGGGCAAGTAAACCTCGCACCAAGCATGCAGGTCGGTGAAATCCACCTCAGTGCCGCTGGGCCCGTCCAGCGACTTCACATCGGGGGCCAGTTGGATCAGGTAGCCCGACACAAATCGGGCGGCGATGTTCATGTGCCGAAACAATTGCACCAGCAGCCAGGCGGTGTCGCGGCAGGAGCCGCTTTTCAGCGCGAGTGTTTCTTCGGGGGTTTGAACCCCTGGCTCCATGCGAATGGTGTAACGAATGTCCTGGTGCAATCGCTGGTTGATATTCACCAAAAAATCGATGGTGCGTTGGCGCTGGCGGTCAAGGGTGGACAGATACTTTTTGAACAAAGGGGTTTTGCTGTCTTTGTCTAAATAAGACTGCAATTCTTCTTTGACGCCAGCGCTGTACTTGAAAGGTACTTCTTCGGCCGAAGGCTCCAGAAAAAAATCAAACGGGTTGAACACCGCCATCTCGGTGACCACATCCACGGTGACTTTGAATTGGGTGGTTTTTTTCGGAAAAACCAAGCGCGCCTGGTAATTGGCAAAGGGGTCTTGCTGCCAGTTGATGAAGTGCTCGCCCGGCTCCACCGTCAGACTGTAGGACAGGATGCGGCTGCGGCTGTGCGGCGCCGGGCGCAGTCGGATCACTTGCGGGCCCAACTGGATGGGCCGGTCGTATTGGTAATGGGTGACGTGATGCAGAGCGACGTGAATGGACATGGGACCTCGGGTGGCACAACAGAGGCTGCATTAGACAGGGCAGCTTGGGCGCTCTAAACTGGCAGTTAAAAACAAAGCAAAAGACGCGCCAACACCAGAGCGCGATCATCAGGGAGACAAATGAGTGATGCACACCTTACCCCATTGCATGCCTGGCGCGTGATCGTGCCTGGCTGGATTGTCGGCACGGCCTTGCAATTGCAACAGCAAGAACTTTGGCCTGTGCCCGCATGGGCCGGGTTCACTGCCGCCTTATTGAGCATGGCTTGGGTTTTGTGCGCACTGCGCAAAAGATCCTGGTCTGTGTATCTGTTGCGGGTGGGCTGGGCCCTGTGGGCGGCAGGGATGGCCTTTGCCATGGTGTCTGGACTTGCCCAGTTGCGCCTTCAAGAGCGCATGCCGCCTGAGCTGGAAGGTCGCAGTTTGGATGTGGTGGGTGTGGTCTCGGCCATGCCCCAGCGCGGCGAATCGGGTCTGCGCTTTCGATTTACCGTGGAGTCGGCCCAACTGGAGGGCCGCAAGGTACAGGTGCCGCATGAGGTGTATTTATCTTGGTATGCCGGCTCGGCCTGGGGGCAGGAAGGAGCCCCTCGAGCGGTGCCACCCTTGCAGGCAGGCGAGCGCTGGCAATGGCGAGTGCGCCTGAAAGCAGCGCACGGCCATATGAACCCGGGCGGTTTTGATTACGAATTATGGCTGTGGGAGCAAGGCCTGCAAGCCACTGGGTATGTGCGCACGGGCGCCCAGGATCCCTTGCCTGTGCGGACAGGTCAGACCCATAGCCATCCTGTGGAATGGGCCCGTCAATCGGTACGTGATGCGATCATGGACCGCTTTTCTTCAGGCGGTCCATCCGGCGACTATGCCGCCTTGGGTGGGGTGGTGGCCGCTTTGGTGACCGGCGATCAAAGCGCGATAGAGCGCAACGATTGGGATGTGTTCCGTGCCACGGGTGTGGCGCATTTGATGAGCATCTCAGGCTTGCATGTGACTTTGTTCGCTTGGTTGGCTTCGGCATTCATTGGTGCGGTCTGGCGCCGCTCAGCCTTGTGGGGTTGGCGCTGGTGCGCCCTCTGGCCTGCGCCGCAGGCCGCTTGGGTGGGCGGCGTGCTGTTGGCCACGGCCTATGCACTGTTCAGTGGTTGGGGCTTGCCCGCCCAACGCACGGTGTGGATGCTGGCTCTCGTGGGCCTGTTGCGTGCCACGGGCCGGATGTGGCCTTGGCCCTGGGTATGGTTGCTCGCTTTGGGCGTTATGGTGACTTGGGACCCCTGGGCCTTGTACCAGCCTGGCTTTTGGTTGAGTTTTGTCGCTGTGGGGGTGTTGTTGGCCACCTCGGTCCCGATGAGTGATGCCCCTATTTTGGTGCGTTTTACTGGTAAGGGATCTCCATGGTTGGAATGTATGCACCAAAGCGGAGGATTCAGGCGATTCTGGGGTCTGCTGCGCGAGCAGTGGGTGGTGACTTGGGCGCTCACGCCTTTGTCTGTGTTGTTCTTTGGTCAGATGTCGGTAGTAGGTTTATTGGCCAATTTGGTGGCCATACCTTGGGTGACCTTGGTGGTCACGCCCTTGGCCATGTTGGGCGTATTGTGGTCTGGAGCTTGGACAGTGGCTGTATGGGCCTTGCAGCCCTTGCAAGCACTGTTGCAGTGGTTGGCAGCCGTCCCAGGTGCCAGCTTGCAAGTGGCGCAACCGCCAATGGGGGTGGCCTTGCTGGCTTTGGCGGGTGGTTTGTGGATGGCGCTGCCTTGGCCTTGGCGGCTGCGTTGTTTGGGCATTCCTTTGCTGGTACCGGCCCTGGGTTGGCAGGTGCCGCGCCCCATGATGGGGCATTTTGAGGTCTGGGCCCCCGATGTGGGGCAGGGCAATGTGGTCTGGGTGCGCACGGCCAGGCACAGCCTGTTGTATGACGCGGGACCGCGTTATTCGATCGACAGCGACGCGGGCCATCGGGTGATCGTGCCATGGCTGCGACGATGGCATGAGCGCTTGGACCTCTTGGTGTTGAGTCACCGCGACAGCGACCACACTGGCGGCGCAGCCGCCTTGCTGGCCCAGCAAAACGATCTGCCCCTGCTGAGTTCATTGGAGGCTGAGCACCCGTTGCACTTGGCGGCTGCGGGCTCTCAGCGCTGCGCGGCCGGCCAAAGCTGGGCCTGGGACGGTGTGCAGTTTGAGGTCTTGCATCCGGCAGCAACCGATGATGTGCCCCACGCTCGCAGCAACGCCCTCAGTTGTGTACTGCGCATCCGCAATGGCTCTCAAACAGTGCTTTTGACAGGGGACATCGAAGCTCCGCAGGAACTGGCTTTGCTCCAACGCGCTGCACCCGCATTGAAAGCCGATGTGCTGCTGGTGCCGCACCACGGCAGCAAAACCTCATCGACCGATGGCTTCATCGATGCCGTTGCCCCGCGCTGGGCTTGGGTGCAAGCGGGTTACCGTAATCGTTTCGGCCATCCCGCTTCTGTTGTGGTGGAACGCTACCGCCAGCGACAGATCCAGCTGCTGGACTCGGTGCATTGCGGTGCGATGCATTGGCGCAGCGATCGGCCCGACCAGGTCCATTGTGAGCGGGACCTGTATCGCTATTGGCACCACAAAGCACCCTAAAGTTCTCGCTGAGAAGCCGAGGCGGAATGTGTTCTGATTGGGTACGCATCTTGCTAAAACACAGTGCAGGAGAAAAGTTCAATGCGCAAATTTGACGAAATGTATGAACAACTGCCCGAGGCGGGCGTTGGCGGTCCGGTCCGGGCGCATTACCAGGCATATGCCCAGTGGCTTTCTCAGCAAAGCGCCGAAGTGATGGCCGCTCGACGCGAAGAAGCTGAAATGATTTTTCGACGCGTGGGCATCACCTTTGCCGTCTATGGCGACAAGGACGAAGACGGCGCTGGAACAGAGCGTTTGATCCCTTTTGATCTGATCCCCCGCGTGATCGCCGCGCAAGAATGGTCCGATATGGAAGCCGGTCTGGTGCAGCGCGTCACTGCGCTCAACCGCTTCATCCATGACGTTTACCACGACCAAGAGATCCTGAAGGCGGGCATCATCCCCCGCGAGCAAATCGAAGGCAATGCCCAGTTCCGTCCCGAGATGGTGGGGGTGGACGTGCCCAACCAAATTTATTCGCACATCAGCGGCATCGACATCGTGCGCGCCCCTGACAGCGCTGGCAACGGCGAGTACTACGTACTCGAAGATAACCTGCGTGTCCCCAGTGGTGTGAGCTACATGCTGGAAGACCGCAAGATGATGATGCGGCTCTTTCCAGACCTCTTCAGCCAGCACCGCGTGGCTCCGGTGGCGCATTACCCCGATCTGTTGCTGGAAACTTTGCGTGCCAGCAGCCCTGCGACCACAGCCGAGCCGACGGTGGTGGTACTCACACCCGGCATGTACAACAGCGCCTACTTTGAACACGCCTTTTTGGCGCAGCAAATGGGTGTGGAACTGGTCGAAGGCCAAGATCTGTTCGTCAAAGACAAGTTTGTCTACATGCGCACCACGCGCGGCCCCAAGCGGGTGGACGTGATCTACCGCCGTGTGGACGACGACTTTTTGGACCCGAATGTGTTCCGACCCACCTCGACGCTGGGCTGCGCAGGCCTGATGGAGGCCTACAAGGCGGGGCATGTGGCGATCTGCAACGCGGTGGGCACAGGCGTGGCCGACGACAAGTCAATCTACCCCTATGTGCCCGACATGATCAAGTTTTACTTGGGCGAGGAGCCGATCCTTAAGAATGTGCCCACATTTCAGTGCCGCAAGCCCGATGACTTGCAGTACACCTTGGCCAATCTGAAAGACCTGGTGGTCAAGGAAGTGCATGGCGCAGGCGGCTACGGCATGCTGGTCGGCCCGGCTGCGACCAAGGATGAAATCGAGCGCTTCCGCGGCGCACTGCTGGCCAACCCTGAGGGCTACATCGCGCAGCCCACCCTGAGTTTGTCCAGCTGCCCGACCTTTGTGGACAGTGGAATTGCGCCGCGCCACATTGATCTGCGGCCCTTTGTGCTGAGCGGCCGCACAGTGCAAATGGTGCCAGGCGGTCTGACCCGCGTGGCCTTGAAAGAGGGCTCCTTGGTGGTCAACAGTAGCCAAGGCGGCGGCACCAAAGACACCTGGATTTTGCAAGCCTGAAGGACTGGACACCGAACCGAATGGAACCCCTATGCTGAGCCGCACCGCTGACCACCTTTTCTGGATGTCCCGCTATACCGAGCGGGCCGAAAACACCGCCCGCATGCTCAATGTGAGCTATGAGACTTCGCTCTTGCCGCAATCGGCCGCCTCGGCCCAAGCCGGTTGGGAAGGCCTGCTGTCCATCAGCGAATTGCTCCCCGCTTATCTGTCCAAGCATGGTCAGGTCACGCCCGCCCGGGTGATGGATTTCATGGTCAAGGATACGCAAAACCCTTCGTCCATCATGTCGTGTTTGCGTGCGGTTCGTGAGAATGCCCGCGCTGTTCGCGGAACCCTCACCACCGAACTGTGGGAAACCCAAAACCAGACCTGGCTGGAAGTGAACCGCATGATGCGCAGCGGTGAGTTCGAGCGGGATCCGGGCAAATTTTTTGAATGGGTCAAATTCCGATCACACCTTTCACGCGGCGTGACAGTGGGCACTATGTTGATGGACGAGTCCTTGCATTTCATGCGCTTGGGGACTTTTTTAGAGCGTGCTGACAACACCGCCCGTTTGGTAGACGTTAAGTTTCACGCCGTCGGCAGCGATGACTTCACGCCCATGGAGCCGCCCTCTGTGGCCCAGGCCGAGCAAGAATACGACTTCTACCATTGGAGCGCCATCTTGCGCAGTGTGAGCGGATTTGAGGTCTACCGTAAGGTCTACCGCGATGTGATTCGACCAGACCGGGTTGCGGAGCTGCTGATTTTGCGGCCCGACATGCCGCGCTCATTGCATGCGAGCTTGAATGAAGTGGTGTCCAACCTCAATTTGGTCGCTGCAGATACGGGCAGTGAGACCTTGCGCCATGCCGGCAAGCTGCGCGCCGAGTTGGCTTATGGCCGCATTGATGAAATCCTGGCCACTGGACTGCATGCGTTCCTGACTCAGTTTCTGGAGCGCGTCAACACCTTGGGCGGGCGTATCAGCCGCGAGTTTTTGATGCCGCAATCTGCCTGAGTCGCGCGCATGACCGGCTTGCAAGCGCCTTGCCCTTATGTTGGAGGGATTGTTCCAACCACATGACGGGTAAAGTGCCATGCCTTCAACTGATCGACTTTTTCCCTGGGTCCAGCCCTTGCTCTGGCTGTGTGCCAGCGCTATTGCCACAGCCTCATGGGCACAAACCAACCGGATTGATACCATTCGTTCGGATGCACCGGCCCTGGCGGCTTACGGGCCCCAAAGCATTGGCGTGACGACAGCGCAGTTCAAAAATCCGCAACAGTGGGACACGTCAATGCCAAGCCGGGCCAGCCTGTTCCGCTGTACGATCGCCCCTTGACGGTGGAAATTTGGTACCCCGGTCAGACCGATGCGTCTGCCGTGAATCCCGGTGAATACAAAGCTTTCTTCCGGGACGGCAAAACCCAGATCAGCCTATTTGGCAAAGCACTACGCGATGCCAAACCCCAGCGTGGCACTACTCCTTACCCTTTGGTCGTGGTGTCTCATGGCTATCCGGGTAATCGGTTTTTGCTCAGCCCCATTGCAGAAAACCTGGCCAGCAAAGGCTATGTAGTGGTCTCAATCGATCACACCGACAGCACGTATTCGGATCAAGCAGCTTTTGCCAGCACCTTGCGGCACCGATCCATCGACGTGTCTTTTGTGATCGATGAAATGGTCAAGATCAACCGCGATGCCAACAGCCCTTTGAAAAGCATGATCGATGAGAACCGAATCGGCTTGATCGGTTACTCCATGGGCGGATATGGTGTCATCAACAAACTGGGCGGCGGCTACAGCGAAAAGGCAGCGCAATTCCCAGGCGTTCCCCCCGAAGCGCTCAAACCCCTTCAAAGTGCCAACCCCGACTTTGCCAAGCGGCGCGACCCCCGCATTCTGGCTGCAGTGGCGTTCGGTCCTTGGGGTTGGAACCAAGGCTTCTGGGATGCTGAGGGCCTCAAAGGTATTCGCACACCCATGCTCTACATAGCTGGCAGTGTGGACGATGTATCGGGCTATTCACCGGGCGTGCGCAATTTGTACGAGGGCAGCGTCAACGCCGACCGATATTTGCTGACCTTTGAAAATGCCAACCACAATGCGGGCGCCCCCATGCCCCCACCCCAGGAAGCTTGGAAGCCTGTGCCGTGGTTGAACAACCTGATTGCGGCGGCCCATTACATCGACCCGGTGTGGGACAACGTGCGCATGAACAACATCTCTCAGCATTTCATCACGGCTTTCTTGGGCAAGCATCTGGACAAAGACAATGTCAAAGCCGCGCACTTGGATGTGCTCGAATATGCCAAGCAAGGCAAGTGGGCGGCTAACCCGGACGGCAGCTTCAAGCCGGAGCACACGTATTGGAAGGGCTTTCCGAACCGAACCGCAGTGGGCCTGCGCTTAGAGCATCTGCCTGCGCAGTAAAACCTTCAGCGAAGGCGATTGGCTATGAACTCAGAGACGCTGTGGATGTCGATGGGTTTGTACAACACCTCAATCTGCAGTTCTTTGAACATGCTCAGATGTTGCGGTGAGGTGTCTGCCGTCACGATGCAGGCGGGAATGTTTTCGTTGAATTCTTCGCGCAGTGTTTCAATGAAGTACACACCATCTTGAGCGCCTAAGCGAAAGTCACTCAATATGAAATCCAAAGGTGGAATGCTCAAGAGTGAGTTCTTGAATTCGGGTTCCGTGTGGGGAATGGGGTGAACTTCATAACCCAAGCTTTCGAAATAGCTTATGTAAGCATTGAGAAGGGAAGGGTCATTTTCCAAAATACCCAGATGCTTGACCGCAACCGTCTCCGACCACAGATCGGGCTGAACAATGGCCAGTGCCTTGGGCTGAACGGTCAAGCCTTCTGAAACACCCTTGATGGGGAATCGGGTGTCGACCTTGAATTCCGTTCCCAGCTGGGGCTGTGTATCTACCGACATGCTGCCCCCCAATTTTTCTACGATACGGCTCACAATGGACAATCCAAGCCCCAGGCCATCATGCTGCGAGCGTGAGTGTTGCGAGCGGAAAAATTCTTTGTAAATGTAGGGCAGATCTTCTTGGGGGATACCACAGCCGCTGTCTTTGACAGATAAGGTCAATCGACCTTGGACGTCGCTGAACTGAACTGTGACCCCGCCGGAGTTGGTGTATTGGATGGCATTGGCCAACAGGTTGCGCAGGATTTGCTCGGTCAGATTTCTGTCGCCATGAATGCGGAAGTTCGAATCAAGGAATTGCAGACTTAAATTCTTCTCAATGGCCAAGGGTGTGAATGTCAGTGCGATATCTTTGACCACCGATGACAGTTCAAAATCTTCATGGAATGTGGTGAGGTTGGAGTCCAGTTTACTGATGTCCAGCAGGGTGTTGAACATTTTGTTCAAGACCGTGATGCTCGAGCGCATTTTATGGAATATGGACCGTTCTCTCTCGGCCAAATGATTGAAATTGACCAACTCGATGAAGATGTTGATTGCCTGCATGGGTTGACGCAAGTCGTGACTGGCTGTGGCGATGAACTCAGACTTGGCCACATTGGCAGCCACCGAGGCGTCTTTCTCTCGGGTCAATTCTTCAAACAGTTGATCGTTCCGATAGCGAAGTGAAATGGACTTTTCCCATGACTTCGCAAATAAAAAACCCATGCGCAAGGCCAGGTAAAAAGTCACCATCGACCCGATGGCAATGGGCCAAATGATGAACTGAAAATTCAGCATGATGAACAGCAACTCAGGAATTTTGAGTGGTAGAGCAAAGCTGTAAAACGTTTTCCAATTGACGCAATAACCCACCATGCCCACATACAGAACTGTGAGTGAAATGATTTGGTAGAGTAAATAATTGACCCATTCCATGTTGGGCACGAGCATCAGCCAGCCGATGCCCCAGACAAAAGTCACGATGCCGACGGCCCAATTCAATTTGGTGAAATTGGTGCTGATCTGGTTGTCTAAACGAATGGATTGAATCAAATAAATCCGCACAGCCACAGCAACCGTCATCAAGGCTAACCAGATGTAGAACCTTTGCCCGAATTCGACCGTGTCATACAGCGGAATGCACAGCAAGGGCGCCACAATGGTGGCCACTGTGCTGGATTTCGCAAAGGTGTGCATGTAGCTGATTTTTTCAATCGCCACTTGCTCGTTGAGATGCTGCTCAGAGGCGCGTGCAAAATGTTCTCGGGGGATGACAGGGCTCATGCGAAATTTCAAAAAGGTGAGCTGAAATTGCTCAATCGTTCAGAGCAATCTGCCCGCCAGAAAGCAAATTGTATTTTTGCGCTTTCAAGACAGCCTGAGTGCGGTTGAAAACCCGTAACTCTTTGAAAATCTGATTGATGTGAATCTTGATGGTCTGCTCTTTGATTTCGAGCAGATCGGCAATGATCTTGTTGGGATGGCCTAAAGAAATCAAATGCAAGACTTCCAATTGGCGCTGGGTCAGCCTGAATTCTTTGGCTTCAGGTGTGTTGGTTGCAATGGTGAGGACGTTTTCGGTTTCAAGCAACGGCCTGATCTTGGAGATGATGTGTTCCGACGTGTTATTTTTAGACAGGAAAATCGTAGCGCCCGCCGCCACGGAGCGAGGCTCCCAAGCTTGTTCGTCCAAGCCCGAGATGGCCACCACATGTGCCACAGGGGTCATGTTCTTGAACACCTTGATGCCTGCCAGTCCACTCAAGCCGGGCATCAGGATATCCAGCAGAATCACCCAGTGTTGATCGGTCCGGCTCAACAGGTCCAGCCCTTCATTCGCATTGCAAGCGCCCAAAACCGCGATGCCTTCGGGTAGGAACTCGCTGGCCAAGCGCTCGGTCAAAGCCTCCCTGTAGACCGGGTGGTCATCAATGATCAGTACAGAGTGTTTACGGGATACATCCATGCAATGCATCCTACCGCCATGTAGGGGGTGGCGGCAATAAAACTTAGGTTGTAGGGTAAGGGTTCCAGTGGAGCTCGCCCACTTTGTCATTGATCGTCAATGATCTCTGCTTGTTGGCGGCATACACGTACAGCCAGTGTTCGGGGCGGGGTGCTGGATCGAATGGTTCCTTGGCCCGCTGGCCCAGAGTAGTCATACATCGAAGCACTTTGGCCTTGAATGGGTTGGCTGTAGGCAAATATACGGTAAGGCTCACCATTGGGGCATTTGCCTGCAAACACAAATTCGGTATCGTCATTGCCCAGGGCCATGGTGGCCTTGGAAAGCTTGGCGGCCCAAGCTAAGCCTTGCGACATCGACACGCACAAGACAGTGAGCTGAAGAAAAAAAAGCGGTCGGAGGAGGGATTTGGACAGTGGCTTCATATCAGCCTCATGATTCATTCGCATGGTGACAATGCTATGAACATGCGGGCATTCAGCCAATATGAAATACGTTCTATGGCTTAAGTTCTAGAGATCCTATTGGGTATCAACGCTAAGACTTGTTTGAACACACTGCTTTTTATTGATTTTCAGATCAAACCCAGCCTTGCCGCCAGACCTCATCGTTTTGCAAATCACGCCATCGAATGATCTGCGTTGATTTCGAAAACACGGATTCAATCTCCACCCATTCGACAGGATCGTTAGGCAACTCCGGTTTGATGACCTTGCTGACCAAAAAGTGCTTTTGTTTTTTCAAGGGATAGGCTGCTGTCCATTTGGTCAAGAGCAATTTTTTGGGGTTCAGAGGGTTCATGAGCTTGGATGGCCTTATAGCCAGCCAAGGATACCGCTGAATCCTGGCGGATGGCTGCAAGTGGCTTGAGAGCAGTCTGCATGCTTGATGTATTTACTCGCTATGCTTTGGCCTGTTTGCTTAACATTTCTGAAATGCCACCTATGGATATCAACGCGGATTACAGTCAAAGAATCGTGGTGAACCACCATGAATTGCCTTGGGTGCCGAGCCCGGCAGCCGGTGTTGACCGGCGGATGTTGGAGCGCGTTGGCGAAGAGATCGCCAAAGCAACTTCCATTGTTCGTTATCAGCCTGGGTCACGCTTTCAAACGCACTCCCATGCAATGGGTGAAGAGATCTTGGTGCTGGATGGCGTCTTAGGTGACGAATTTGGCGAATATCCTGCGGGCACTTACATCATGAATCCACCCGGATCTTCTCATGCGCCTTTCAGCCAATCCGGCTGCCTTCTTTTTGTAAAGCTACGCCACCTAGGGACTGATTCATTGGAGCGAGAAGTGTTGAATACCGCAACAGCACCCTGGTATCCAGGCATGGTGCCTGGCTTGAACGTCATGCCACTCATGCAACAGGGCACTGGATCGACTTTGGTCAGGTGGGCGCCTCAAACTTACTTCAATCCACACAGGCACTATGGCGGCGAAGAAATCTTTGTGATTGATGGCGTGTTTGAAGATGAGCATGGCCGCTATCCAGCAGGCTCATGGATCAGAAGTCCTCACATGAGCTTGCACCAGCCTTTCAGTCAAGAGGGGTGCACCATCTTTGTGAAGACAGGACACCTGATGAACTGACGGCAGTGGTCGGACTGATCAGGGCTTAAACTTGAACTCACACGCCACCGATTGGCCCAACTCAATCAACGCCATCACGTAATAGCCTCGTTTTGAGGCGTCACTGCGGTTCTGCAAGGGCTGAGTCACTAGAGCACGAGACCGCTCTTGAGGCTTTTCAAATAGTTCATTTTGCGATGATGGACTTCAGTGAAAGCGTCAGGGGCATTTTTGCGATATTGATTGTTGTACATGACAAGCTGTTTAAACTTTAGAAAGTGATGCACTTTGTATGAGCAAGATGGATGGTCGTTTGAGTTCACCAGAGGAAACTTCTGCTGAGGTGTTGGGTTTTTCCCTGAATATTGCGATTGAAACACTGTCGGAAATAGACAGGTTGGGCAAGAATTTTCTGAATGATTTAGGTCTAACCTCTCTGGATCCAGGATCTTTCTATCCTTATCACTACCGATTGAGATTTTTCAAGGAAATTAACTTGCGTCTCGGTTGGCCGGGACTATTCATGTTGGGGGCAAAGATACCTGAGCATGTTGAAAATGTTCTGGCAAAAAGAGGAACCCCGTCAAACTATCTAAAAGTAATCCAGCCTTTTTCCGATGTACTGAAGAATTCATATTCATCACAGGGTGAAGCAGATATTCGAAGTGCTCTGAAGAATCTTGTGATTCTGCATAACCAAGAGCTTTCTAACGACGCGCAAAGGGGGTTGAGAGGAAAAGATGCGATCTCTATCTGGTCGCATGAAGAAGAGCCAGCATCGGATGGAGAAATATCACGATTCCTGTTGAAAAACGTATCGTTGTCAGATCTCGAATTTGAGGCGGTTCTGAGAGGCAATTGCATTAATTGTTTCAGAAGAATATTTCCAGATGGCATTGATTTCAGTTTTGTCTATGTCCCTGAGCTGTCCCACAATTCAGGCCTA
>CANGKR010000009.1 GCA_947454355.1 Comamonadaceae bacterium | reverse complement strand
GGCGCAAAGCGAGGCATGGCGCGGCGAATGTCTTTGGCGTCGAGCGTGCTCACATCGATCGGCGTGCCGCACAGGAAACCACGTCCCACCGGACTGAAGGCCACAAAGGCGGCGCCAAGAGCTTGGCAAGCCTCGAGCACCGCGATTTCGGGGTTGCGGGTCCACAGCGAATACTCGGTTTGCACCGCCGCGATGGGGTGCACCGCATGCGCTTTGCGCAGCGTGGCTGCTGAGACTTCAGACAAGCCGATGCTCTGGATCTTGCCTTGACGCACCAAGTCGCTCAGGGCGCCCACGCTGTCTTCGATCGAGACTTTTTTGTCCCAGCGGTGCAGGTAATACAAATCGATCACATCAGTCTGCAAACGGCGCAGCGCGTCTTCGCAGGTTTGGCGGATGGTTTCAGGGCGGCCGTCAATGACACGCACAGGCTTGCCATCGGCTTGCGGCACACCTTGCATGCCGCATTTGCTGGCCAAGGTCAATCGGCTACGGTGGGGCTTGAGCACTCGACCCACCAGGGTTTCGTTGGTACCAAAGCCATAAAGCGCGGCGGTGTCGAACAGCGTCACCCCTGCATCCAGCGCGCTCAGCAGCAGCCGCTCTGCTTGCTCGGTGGACACCGGGGGGCCGTACGCGTGGCTCAAATTCATGCAGCCCAGGCCAATGGCTGAAACAGAGAAGGGGCCGAGTTGTCGTTGTTGCATGCCGCTATTTTGCGCGAAAACCATTGGCACGCACTCGCACAAATATTGCTAACCTCATGCATCACACAGAAAGTTTTAACCATGATCGCCAACGAGTTCCCTCAACTGCATGTCTTGCAACACCCTTTGATTCAGCACAAGCTATCCTTGATGCGTGACCAAAGTACTTCGACGCGCAACTTCAGGCAATTGCTGCAAGAAATCACCTTGCTCATGGGCTACGAGTTGACACGCGACCTGCCCATGACCACCCGCACACTGCAAACCCCGTTGACGGAGATGGAGGCGCCCATGATTGCGGGTAAAAAAGTGGCCGTCGTGCCGGTGTTGCGGGCTGGGTTGGGCATGGCCGATGGCCTGATGGATTTGATCCCTTCGGCCCGACAGGGACACATTGGCCTGTATCGGGGTGAGGACCACCGCCCTGTGGAATATTACGTGCGCCTGCCGGACGTCGAAGGCCGTTTGTTCATCGTCTGCGACCCGATGCTGGCCACGGGCTATTCGGCGGTGCATGCGGTGCGCATCCTGACCGAGCGCGGCGTGGACCCCGAGAACATTCGCTTTCTGGCCCTGGTGGCCGCCCCCGAAGGGGTGCGCGTCTTGCAGACGGCGTATCCGCAGGTACAGGTGTATGTGGCCTCGCTCGACTCGCATTTGAATGAACAGGCCTACATCGTCCCGGGATTGGGCGATGCTGGCGACCGGCTGTTTGGCACCAAACATTGACCTGACCACGCACCATTAAGTGCAATCGCACGGACTTGGTGCACTGGCAATCACCAAGAGCGTGCAAGTTGTACGCAATTTGCCGTCTCGATTGCGTACAAGTCTGGCACAGGCTTTGCGTAAAGATGTGCATGAGCACACCGCCCGCCTCTTTGGAACTGATCGCACTGACCAAGCGCTACAGTGCAGACGCCGTAGCTGTGGACGCGCTGGACCTGAGGATCGCTTCCGGCAGCTACTGCTGCCTGCTCGGCCCTTCCGGTTGTGGCAAAACCTCTACCCTGCGCATGATCGCTGGACACGAAACTGTCACCAGCGGCGATGTGCTGCTGGGGCAACGCAACATCACTCACCTGCCCGCCGCAGAGCGGGGCACAGCGATGATGTTTCAAAGCTATGCGCTGTTTCCCCATCTCAGCGCTTTGGACAATGTGGCCTTCAGCCTGAAAATGAAAGGCGTGGGTAAGGCTGAACGCTCGGCCCAGGCGCTTGCGCTGCTCGAGCGCGTGTCCATGCGAGAACTGGCACACCGCAAACCGGCCGAGTTGTCGGGCGGCCAACAACAACGCGTGGCGCTGGCCCGTGCCTTGATCATGCAGCCTCAGGTGCTGCTGCTGGATGAACCGCTGTCCGCGCTGGACCCATTTTTGCGCGGGCAAATGCGGGCCGAGCTGCGTCGCTGGCAACAAAGCCTGGGCCTGACCTTTGTGCATGTGACCCACTCGCAAGAAGAAGCCATGGCCCTGGCTGATCTGGTGGTGGTGATGAACCAAGGCCGCATCGAGCAAAGCGGATCACCACGGGACATCTTCAATCAACCAGCCACTGAATTTGTGGCTCGCTTCATGGGCGGCCATAACCTGCTGGACACGCCAGCGGGCCGCGTGGCTGTGCGTATCGACCGCATGCAACTGAGTCATGCCGAAATGCAGAGCGATCTGCCGGGCCGCACAGGCCAGATCACCCATGTCGAATACCAAGGCGCCTATGTGGTGCTCACGCTGCAGCCCGAAGGCTCAGGTCAAGAGGACCTGCACATCAGCCAAACCGAGGCCGCTTACTTGGCTCACCCTTTGCAAGTGAATGACAGCGCCCGCGCCAGTTGGCACACCCCTGACGCGCATCTTGTCAAAGCCTCCCCGCGTCCCCCCACCGCTGCCTGACGGCCTCAGGCGATTCACCCTCAGGAGTTATCCATGTCCGGTTCTGAAGATTTCCCATCTCTTACTCCCTCCCGCCGCAGCGTGCTGCAAGGCACAGCGGCCATCTTGGCCAGTGGCGTGTTTCCGGCTATCCATGCGCAGGAAAAAATTGTTCTGCGTTACCTGGGCACTGCAGTGAACCAGGACAAGACCATCGCTGAAAAATTCAAAGCCGACACCGGCATTGAAATCCAGTACGTGGCGGTCACCACCGACGACGTGACCAAGCGGGCCGTGACTGCACCCAACAGCTTCGACTTGATCGACACCGAGTATTTCTCGCTCAAAAAGATCGTGCCCACTGGAAACTTGCTGGGCATAGACAGCAAGCGCATCAAGCACGCTGACAAGATCACATCGCTCTTCACCAAAGGCGAAGTGGCCGGGAAGAAAGTGGGCGATCAGGGTACAGCACCTAAAAAGGTCATGTACCTGCCTTCGTCGACTGCCAAGACCTTCTCGGCTTCCCCAACGCAGTTCATGACTTTGATCCCCACGGTTTACAACGCCGACACCTTGGGGATACGTCCTGACCTGATCAAGCGGCCCATCAGTTCTTGGGCTGAATTGCTCAACCCCGAGTTCAAAGGCAAAGCCGCGATTTTGAATATTCCGTCCATCGGCATCATGGACGCAGCCATGGTGGTCGAGGCCATGGGTCTGTACAAGTACCCTGACAAAGGGAACATGACCAAAAAGGAAATCGACCTGACCATCAAAACGCTGATTGAAGCGAAAAAAGCCGGTCAATTCCGCTCTCTGTGGAAAGACTTCAACGAGTCGGTCAACCTGATGGCCTCTGGCGAAGTGGTGATCCAGTCCATGTGGAGCCCTGCAGTGACCGCGGTGCGCACAAAGGGCATTGCTTGCACCTTCCAGCCCCTCAAAGAAGGCTATCGCGCCTGGGCTGCTGGCTTTGGCGTGCCCAAAACCACCACCGGCAAAAAGCTCGACGGCTGCTACGAATTCATCAACTGGTTCCTCGACGGCTGGGCTGGCGCTTACCTCAACCGCCAGGGCTACTACAGCGCCGTCCTCGACACAGCCAAGGCCAAGATGGAAGCCTACGAATGGGCCTACTGGATGGAAGGCAAGCCCGCCACCAAGGACATCAAGTCCCCCAATGGCGACTTGCTGGCCAAGGTTGGCGAAGTCCGTGACGGCGGCAGCTATGAAGCCCGCATGGGTGGCATCGCTTGCTGGAATGCGGTGATGGACGAGAACGAGTACATGGTCAAGAAGTGGAACGAATTCGTCGCCGCTTGACCTGACGAGCATCTGCATGAACACGGCCCGATCCACAAGCATTCACCCTTGGTGGCAAGCCATGCCCATGGGGGCCGTGTTCCTGTTGTTTTTCTTGATTCCGCTGGGGCTGGTGCTGATGGTCAGCTTCTGGAATTTCAATGAGTACGAGTTGTTACCTGACTTCACTTGGCGCAACTATGCGGCCATTTTTGAAGGCTGCACGCAGCTCAACGAGTACGGTAATTGGTGCGTCTCTCTGGCCACCTACCTGTCGACCCTCAAATTCAGTGTGATGGTCTGGGCTATTACCTTGGTGCTGGGTTTTACGGTGGCGTATTTCCTGGCTTTTCATGTTCAAACGGTGAGCATGCAGACCCTGTTGTTTGTGCTGTGCACCGTGCCCTTTTGGACGTCCAACGTGATCCGTATGATCTCGTGGGTTCCATTGCTGGGGCGCAACGGTTTCATTAACCAAAGCTTGCAGACTTTGGGCTTGACTCAGACTCCCATGGAGTGGTTGCTGTTTTCTGATTTTTCCGTGGTGCTGGCCTTTGTGCATCTGTACACCATGTTCATGATCGTGCCCATTTTCAACTCGATGATGCGCATCGACCGGTCTTTGCTGGAAGCGGCTAACGATGCGGGGGCCAGCGCATGGCAGACGCTGTGGCAAGTGATCGTGCCGCTCTCGCGCACGGGCATTTTGATCGGCTCGATCTTCATCATCACCATCGTCATGGGCGACTTCATCACCGTGGGGGTGATGGGCGGTCAGCAAATCGCCTCGGTGGGCAAGATGATCCAAGTGCAAACCTCCTACCTGCAGTTTCCGCTGGCAGCAGCCAATGCCGTGTTGTTGCTGTTGGTGGTGTTGATGATCATCTGGGGCTTGACCCGGATCGTGGACATTCGCAAGGAGCTGTGACGTGTCTGCCCCTTTCCACCCACCCCGTGCACCTGGCTTTTGGCCATTGGCCATCGTGTTCGTTTTGTTCGTGCTGTTTTTGTATGGCCCGGTGGCCACCATTTTTGCATTGAGCTTTCAGGGGCCCGAGGGCGGTTTGACCTTCCCAATGCGAGGCACTTCGCTGCATTGGTACCGCCAGCTCATGCAAGGCCTGGGGGTGGTGGACATCTCTGCCGCCTTCTTGCGATCTTTGGCGCTGGGCACGGTGGTCATGCTGCTGACGGTGGTGATGTCGGTTCTGGCGGGTCTGGCATTTCGCAAACGCTTGCCGGGCGGAGACGCCTTGTTCTTCATCAGCATCGCCAGCTTGATCATGCCCTCGATCATCGTGTCCTTAGGCATTGGCTTGCAGTTTCGTTTGTTGGACACCGGCATCAAATCGGTGATGGAAGCCTGGGGCATGGCCGACGGGTTGGAAGCTTATGGCACCGCGCTGGGCCTTTACACCTCGGCTCTGGGTGCGCATTTGACCTGGACCTTACCTTTTGGTTTGTTGATCATGTTTGCGGTATTCAATCGCTTCAACCCCGCTTACGAAGAAGCCGCGCGGGATCTGGGGGCCACACCCTGGCAAAGCTTTCGTCATGTGGTGCTGCCCTTGATCGGTCCAGCCGTGGTGGGCGTGGGCATGTTCGGCTTTACCTTGAGCTGGGATGAAATCTCCAGAACCTCACAGGCCATTGGCGATGTCAACACCCTGCCGCTGGAGTTGCAAGGCCTGACCACCACCGTGACCACACCGGCCATTTATGCTTTGGGCACGCTCACCACCGTGGTGTCTTTTGCGGTGATGGGCCTGGCATTGGGCCTACGCTCCTGGTTGGCCCGCCGCGCGAAAAGCCAAGGCTGAACATGTTGCAGGCCGCGCACAACCACTCGTCCTTAGCCAGCACCGCGGAGCCAGGCAGTGTTTCGGATGTCGAAATTTACGATACCTTGATCTCGGCCATCTTGGACCATCGCTTGGTGCCTGGCACCAAGCTGGTGGAAGACAAACTCGCGACCGCCTTTGGGGTCTCGCGCACCCGCATCCGCCCAGTACTGGTACGACTGGCCAATGAAAGCATCATCACCCTGCGGCCCAACAAAGGTGCGGTGGTGGCGGAACCCACACCGCAAGAGTCTCGAGAAATTTTTGAAGTGCGCCGCATGATTGAGCCGACCTTGGTGGCCCGTTTCATCGCGCAGGCCAGCGATGCGGATGTGAACACCCTGCGCGAAATCATTGACAATGAAGAAGCGGCCCATCTCGCAGGCGACCGGCAGCGGGCGATTCGTTTGTCAGGACAGTTCCATTTGTGGATTGCCGAAAAATCGGGACACACCACGCTGCAACGGGTGCTCAGCGAATTGGTATCTCGCACTTCGTTGATTTTGATGACTTACGGGCAAGGCGACCAAAGCGCCCGTGCGGAGCGGGCTGCGTGCGGTTGCAACGCGCACCAGGCTTTGGTCGATGCGATTCGTTTGCGCGTGCCCGAGCCCGCACAGCAGTTGATGCAAGCACACTTGCTTGAAATCGAACACAGCCTGGTGTGGCAACGGCCCGAGACGCCCAAGCAAGACCTGCAGCACCTGCTGCGGCTGGGTGAGCCCCTTGAAGGATGAATACCTTGCCGTCCTATCTGATCATCAATCCCAACACCACCGCGCTGGTGACCGACCGCTTGCAAGGCCTTGGTCTTGAACTGCTGGCGCCAGCCACCTTACATGCAGTGACTGCACCGTTCGGTGCCCCATACATCTCGACCGAGGTGGCCTGCGCCGTTGCAGGGCATGCAACCTGGCAAGCCTGGCAAACCGCGTCGGCCCAATGGCCCATCGATGCGGTCTTGATCGGCTGCTTTGGCGACCCCGGCTTGTTTGCGCTTCGCGAAGCTGCAGGCGTGCCCGTGACGGGTTTGGCTGAAGCATCGTTCATGGCCGCGCAAGCCATCGGGCCGTATGGCATCGTGACCGGTGGCCGGGCCTGGGGGCCGATGTTGCAGCGGCTGGCGCTGTCATTGCCCAGCGGCCGTGATCTGCTGGGCATTGAAACCGTGGAACTCGACGGCGCCTCCTTGAGCGCCCGCCCCGCAGAAGCCGAGCAACTGTTGACACAAGCCTGCGTGAACCTGCTCAAACGCAGTCCAGTCAAGTCCATCATCATCGGTGGCGCGGGTTTGGCCGGCTGGGCCGAGCGGCTGCAATCGTATTTTCCAATCCCCTTGATCGACAGTGTGGACGCAGGCTTGCGTCGACTGCTCACCATTTCTCAACCTGCCTCTGAAAGTTCTTCATGAAACTCACCCCTCGATCTTTTTTGACCACCGCCTTGGCTGCTGCGGGACTTTTGATGACGCCCAATGTCTGGGCACAAAATGCAATGGAATCGATTTTGAAAGCCAAACAAATCAAGATCGCCATCCCCACAGATTTCCCGCCCTACGGCTTTGTCGGTGTAGATCTGAAACCGCAAGGTCTTGACATCGAGATGGCGCAATACATTGCCAGCAAAATGGGCGTGCAGGTCGAATTGCTGCCAGTCAGCAGTCCCAACCGTATTGCTTATTTGCAGACTAAAAAAGCGGACCTGGTGATCTCGACACTGGGCAAAAATCCAGACCGCGAAAAAGTCATCGACTTCAGCTTTGCGTATTCACCCTACTTCCAAGCCGTCTACGGCCCCAAAAACATGAGCATCAAAAGCATGGCCGATCTGGCGGGCAAAACCGTATCGGCCACACGCGGCGCATTGGAAGATCAAGAGTTAACCAAAGTGGCCCCCGCTTCCACCGATATCAAACGTTTTGAAGACAACAACGGCACCGTATCGGCTTTTGTTTCTGGACAAACGCAACTGGTGGCCACGGGCGCACAGGTGGCGGGCGTGATGATGCAAAAGAATCCGCAATTGAATGCAGAGTTCAAGTTGTTACTCAAAGATAGTCCCAACTTCATCGGCGTGGCCAAGGGCGAAGATGCCTTGCGTAACAAAGTCAATGCGATCATTGCTGACGCAAAAAAATCAGGCGACATCGACAAAATGGCGCAAAAATGGCTAGGCCGTCCCGCGGGCACTTTGCCTGAATAAAAACGGCTCACCATGCCCATCCAATTGAACTTTTCAGCCGTCTGGAGCGAATGGCCCTTGCTGGTCCACGGGGTGCTGTGGACGCTTGGGCTGACCGCGATATCGGCAATGGGTGGGTTGTTGTTAGGTACTGTTTGCGCCTGGGTACGCACCCAAGGTCCAAAAGCCGCGCGGCAGGGGGCGGGTCTGTATGTGGAGTTGTTCCGCAACACGCCCTTCATTGTTCAACTGTTTTTCATCTTCTTTGGTTTGCCTGCGCTGGGCATAAGGATGAGTCCGGAATGGTCTTCTGTGCTGGCCATGGTCATCAACCTGGGCGCATATTCTGCTGAGATCATCCGCGCAGGCATCGTCAATACCCCCGCAGGGCAAATCGAAGCCGCTGAAAGTCTGGCATTGAGCCGCAGTCAGGTGTTCATCTGGGTGGTGCTGCCGCCTGCTCTGCAGAAAGTCTGGCCTGCACTGGTCAGTCAGATCATTATCGTCATGCTGGGATCTGCGGTGTGCGGACAGATCTCCACACCTGAACTGAGCTATGCAGCCAATCTGATCCAAAGCCGCAACTTCCGATCGTTCGAGGCATTCATCATCGCCACAGGTTTGTATCTAATCCTCTCGATCGCTACGCGCCACGTCCTGAATGCCTTGGCACGACGATTTTTATGGGGTGGCCGTCATGGTTGAATTTTCACTATGGGACATCTTCAGTAATTTGCTCTTGGCCGCACGTTGGACTTTGTTGTTGTCGCTCATTGCCTTTACGGGCGGTGGCGTCCTGGGTCTGTGTTTGCTCGTCATTCGTAGCTCACCCATGGCTGCACTGCAAAAGGCGGTAGCGGTGTATGTACAGGTCTTTCAAGGCACACCCTTGCTGATGCAACTGTTTTTAGCCTACTTCGGTTTGGCCTTGTTGGGAGTGGAGACCACAGCGTGGATGTCTGCTTCGGTAGCTTTGACTTTGTACAGCAGTGCTTTTTTAGTCGAAATTTGGCATGGCTGTGTCAAAGCAGTGCCCAAAGGCCAATGGGAAGCTGCGCAAAGTCTGGCCTTGAACTTTCGAGAGCAACTGCGCTTCGTCATCTTTCCTCAAGCCGCCCAATTGGCGGTAGCCCCGACCGTCGGTTTTCTGGTTCAAGTGATCAAAGGCACGGCCTTGGCTTCCGTCATTGGCTTTGTGGAATTGACCAAAGCGGGCACCATGATCACCAACGCAACCTTCAAACCTTTCTTGGTCTACAGCTGCGTTGCTTTCATGTATTTTGCAATTTGCTATCCGATCAGTTGGTACGCTCGATCCCTCGAAAGCCATTTGAATGTCAAACGCTAACCCCTGTGCCCTGTCCATCCAGGGACTTCGTAAATCGTTCGGTAACAACGAAGTGCTCCGAAGTGTCGACCTGGAGGTCCAGTCCGGTGAAGTGATTGCCATCATCGGCAAAAGCGGTTCTGGCAAAAGCACCTTGCTGCGCTGTATCAATGGCTTGGAATCGTTTCAACAGGGTAAACTGAAGGTACAAGGGCAATCACTGGAACCCCACAACCCTGTTGCCTTGCGGGTCTTGCGTCAACAGGTAGGCATGATTTTCCAGTCCTTCAATTTGTTCCCGCACTTGAATGTGGGACGCAACATCCAATTGGCACCTGGACTGGTCAAACACCAGACCCGCGCTGAAACAGAAACACTGGCCAGACGTCTGCTGGCTCGTGTGGGGTTGGAAGAAAAATTCGACGCCTTTCCAGACCAGTTGTCAGGCGGCCAGCAACAGCGCGTAGCGATAGCCCGTGCATTGGCCATGTCACCCATGATTTTGCTCTGCGATGAGATCACCTCGGCGCTCGATCCAGAATTGGTGGGGGAGGTCTTGGCGGTGGTGGAGTCTTTGGCTCAAGAAGGCATGACACTTCTGATGGTTACGCATGAAATGCAGTTTGCCCGCAGGGTCAGCGACCGTGTGATCTTCATGCACCAAGGGCGCGTCCATGAGCAGGGGCCGCCTGAGGAGTTGTTTGCGCATCCGCAAACACCAGAGCTGAAACAGTTTTTGTCGTCAGTGCATTGATCACACGCCTTGGCGTGTCCAATCGGGCAGAGGTGCGGCGCGGTGCAGCACGTCATCGTGCAGCCACAGAGCGCTGCGGCGTGCACGCTCGGCCACGGTGGCCAAGGGCAGTTGTTGGTAGTCGTCGTTGAAGACTTCAAAGCTGTAGTCACCGCGGTAACCGATGCGTTCCAACCGCAGGACCAGATCGGCCAACTGTGCGCTGTGCACGCCCTCCCCTGGGAACACACGGAATGTGCGGGCGGTGGTCATGCGGTCTTCAAAGGTGGGGGTCTCGTTCCACATGAAGTCCGACAATTGCGTCAAGAAAATTTTGGTGGGATCCAACTCATCGATCGCGTCCAGAGCGGTGCCGGTGGCGAAGATGTGAAAGGAATCCAGTCCCAGCCCCAAGTTAGGGCAATCGGCGCGGCACACCACATCCCAGGCGGTGGTGAACTCGTTGACATGGCGCCCCCAAGACAAGCCTTCGTAGGCGATCTTGATGCCCAAGGGTATGGCCAGCATGGCCAGTTTTTTCAGGTCACGGGCCAAAGCGTCCAAGTCGCAGGTGGCGTGGCGCGAGGTGGACGAACACACCAACAAAACTTGGCTACCTGTGGCTGCGCACATTTGCAGCATGGATTTGGCAATGTCGATCTTGTAGTCGTGCAAATGGCCTGAGAGGCCTTCGAAGTCTCGCAGCACCTGAAAGCCCGTGGGCCGCAGGCCGCTGTTCTTGACGGCTTGCACTGCGCCCTCCACGCCTGCCGGGTGGGTCACCAGGTCTTTGGCCATCAGCATGACTTGCGAAAAACCTGCTTCCTTCATGGCCGCCAGCTTGGCTTCCAGCGTGCCGGCCATGGTGATGGTGTCCATGCCGAAACCGGCAATTTGCGCGTTCATGCCTTGTGCACCAATTCAAAGGACACACTGCCCAAAGTCGTGCGAGTCAAAGCACCTCGGTCTTCCGGGTGCAATGCCGTGGACTCGACGAACTCGACCCCACGCGTCTTCAATGCCTGAACAGACTGGGCCACATCAGGCACGCCAAAGCCTACACGCTGCAGGCACTCTGGGGACTCGTCGGCCTCGTCCATCCAGGGATCGGGCTCGATCAACTGCCACAGAAACTGGCCACACGGGCTCTTCATCAGTTTGCCTTTGGGCAAGATGCCAAAGCGCTCGTCATCGGCAATGGTGCTGAAGTCGAACATGTGTTCGTAGTAAGCCAGCCAATCGGCACTGCGCTCAGCACCGATGTACTGCACCACACCGAAGTAACTCATCTCGGTCAATGCCGGTGGATGTGGGTCCACCGTGGGAATGGTCTTGAAGTCGATGTCGTAGATCGAAAACTCTTGCCAGCGGTCCACAAAGTAAAAGCGGCTGCCGCCCGGGCCGTGAATGGCGGGGATGTGCAGTTCCATCGCTTGCGCATGGCTGCCCACGCTCCAAGCGCCCAGCTCCATGCAGCGGGTGTGGGCCTTGAGCGCATCCTGGACTCGAAAGGCCACTGCAGAGATGACAGGTTGTCCATCCACTGTGCCGCTGACCCGTGCATCATCAGGGCTGGCGTTGACCACCAGGTTCATCGAGCCCTGACGGTACAAAGTCACCTCGCGCGAGCGGTGCCGCGCCACGGGCCGAAAACCCATGTTCTCTAGCACCTGGCCCAGCGCCTGCGGGCGACTGGTGGCGTACTCGATGAACTCGATGCCCTCGATGCCCAAGCGGTTGGGCATTTCGGGGACGGCTTCGCGGTGAACAGCTTGCAAGCTCATGGGGTCATCCTATTGAAAAATAGCGGGAGAAATATCTCGCCTGCTTCAGTAACTCAATTGAGCCAAAGCCCGCAGCTCAGCGGGCGTGGTGCTGGGTAGACCGAAATATTCCAGATACGCTGGAATTTGTTCAAACAACATGTCCGAGCCCACTTGTACGCGGCAACCTCGGCTGAGAGCGGCCTGCAAGAAGGCCGTCCTTTCGGTCTTCATGACGACTTCGCCCACAAAGGTGTCGGGGGACAAGCGGCTGACATCCAAGGGCAAGGGATCGCCCTCGTTCATGCCCATGGGCGTGGCATTGACCACCAGGTGGTGATCGGCCGGATCGTTGGAACCTGTGCGCACCTCGATTTGCGGGTAATGCGTTTTCAGCCGTTGCGCGAGGGCTTCACAGCTTTCCATGTGCACATCAAACAAGCTGATGGCCGCCACACCTGCACCTGCCAGCGAGGCCGCAATGGCGCAACCGACACCGCCTGTGCCCACCACCAGCACGCGCTTGCCTGTCAGGTCAAAACCCTTACCTTGCACACCGCGCACAAAACCTGCACCGTCGAACATGTCGCCCACCAAGCGGCCATCGGCCAAGCGTTTGACCGCATTGCAGGCGCCGGCCACCCGAACGGTGGGGGTGACTTCATGGAGCAAGCCCACGGTGGTGACTTTGTGGGGCATGGTGATCAAGGCACCACAGATGTTGGTCAGGTTGAAAACAGACTTCAAGAACTCAGCATAGTGTTCGGCTTGACAGCCCATGGGCACCACCACCGCGTTGATGCCCGCATGGTCAAAATACGGGTTGTAAATCATCGGCGACTTGAAGCTGTGCGTCGGGTAACCGATGTGGGCGATGAGTTGGGTATGGCCGTTGATCATGGCTCTTTCAATGAGTTCGGGCAGATTGCCCAGGGATCAGCGAGCGGCTTGTGCGGCGGACACACCAGCTCGCAGCGCCAGCAAATAGCTGTCTGCGCCAAAGCCACAGATCTGACCATTGACGATTTCGGCGAAGACCGACTTGTGACGGAATTCTTCGCGGGCGTGGATGTTGGACATGTGCAGTTCAACCACCGGGCAAGTCAGTACCGCCAGCGCATCGCGGATGGCATAGCTGTAATGGGTCCATGCACCGGCATTGATCAACACCGCGTCGACTTTGTCGAAGTAAGCCTGGTGAATGCGCTCGCACATATCACCTTCATGGTTGGTCTGGTAGCACTCAACCTCGGCACCCAGCTCTTTACCCAATTTTTGCAAGTTGGCATTGATTTCGTCGAGGGTGATGGTGCCGTACTGCTTGGGGTCGCGTTTGCCGAACATGTTGTGGTTCACGCCGTGCAGCATCAAGACTTTCATGTGGACTCCTTGAAGTTAAAACAGGCTTCGCAGCAAAGACTGCGAAGCCTCAAAGCGCCATCACTTGCCAGATTTTTTGGCAGGTGCAGCCGCAGCCATACGCACTTTTTCGATGTCGGCTTGCAGTTCCTTGACCAGATCCTGACCCATCGTCACGCCATACTTGGCGGTCACAGGGCGCATCTTGTCGCGCAACTTGGACATTTCGCCTTCTGGCAACTGGGTCACTTGCATGCCGTTTTTCTTGAGATTGTCCAAAATGCTGGATTCCAGGGCACGGGCTTTTTCGCGCTGGAACTTCGCAGACTCGGTCACGGCATCGGCCACGATTTTTTGCTCAGCTGCAGACAGCTTTTCCCAGAACTTCTTGCTGATCACGACCGACTGGGGGTTGTACTGGTGGCCAGTCAACACCAGGTGTTTTTGGACTTCATACAACTTGGCACCGTTGATGGTGGCCACTGGGTTTTCCTGGCCGTCCACAGCTTTTTGGTCCAAGGCTGCATACAGCTCAGGGAAAGGCAGCGGTGTCGGGTTGGCGCCCAAAGCTTTGACCCAGTCCACATTGATCGGGTTGGGGATCACGCGCAGTTTCAGGCCTTCGAGGTCTTCCACTTTATTGACGGCGCGCTTGCTGTTGGTGATGTTGCGAAAGCCCAGTTCGTAGTAACCCAGACCGATCAGGCCTTTTTCTTCCAACTTGGCGTGCAGCTTCTTACCGAAAGGACCGTCCACCACCGCGTCAGCTTCTTTGCCGGTTGCGAACATGAAGGGGAAGTCAAAAATGGCGAACTCTTTGACCTGCGCGGCAAAAATGCCGGAGTTCATGGCAGCCATCTCCAAAGAGCCGCCCTGAATGGCAGACACGTTGGCCTGGTCACTGCCCAAGGCGCCACCCGGGAACACGTTGACCTTGATCTTGCCGCCGGAGTTTTTTTCTACGATTTCTTTAAATTTTTCCATCCCCAAAATGATGGGGTGGCCCGCCGCGTTCTGGTTGGCGAACTTGATGGTTTTGTCTTGTGCCGAAGCCACGCCCACAGCAGCCAAAGCTACGGCAGCGATCAAGGACTTGATGAACACACGTTTCATGATTTTTCTCCAAAAAAATGTCAAGGACGTACGCATGCAAGAACTTGAGGACTGGCGTACCCGGTCAGACCTCAAGAAAAAATCAGTAGAACCAGCGTGCTGGCACCATCACAATTTGCGGGAACAGCACCATCAGGAACATCACTGCAAATTGCACCACCATGAATGGAATGACACCACGTGTCACATCGTCCATGCGCATGCGACCCACACCCGCAACCACATTGAGCACCGTGCCCACGGGCGGCGTGACCAAGCCGATGGAATTATTGATGATGAACATGACACCGAAATACACCGGATCGATTCCCGCCGCCGTCACCAAAGGCATGAGCACGGGCGTCAAAATCAGGATGGTGGGTGTCATGTCCATAGCTGTGCCCACGATCATGCACAAAATCATGATGGCGAACATCAACAAGGTGGGACTGCCCAAAAGCGGTTCCAACAAGGTAATGACCTGCTGGGGCAAATTGGCCACAGTGATCAACCAAGCCGAGACCATGGCAGCGGCGACCAGGAACATCACCACAGCAGTGGTTTTGGCGGCGGCCTGGAACACATCGAACAACTGCGTCCAGCTGAGTTCACGGTAGATCACCCCAGCCACAAACAAAGCATAAACCGCAGCCACCACAGCCGCTTCAGTGGGTGTGAACACGCCCATGCGCAGGCCGACCAAAATGATCACCGGCAGCATCAAGGCCCAGGTGGCGCGGCGCAATGAGGCCATGATTTCAGACAGCGGTTGACGTGGTGGTGGCGTCAACTGCTCTTTTCGGGTGAGCCAACCCCAGGTGATCCACAAGCCTGCACTGAGGACGATGCCCGGGAAAATGCCCGCCAAAAACAGCTTGCTGATCGACACATTGGCCGTCACCCCAAAGATCACGAAACCAATCGAAGGCGGGATGATCGGGCCGATCACACCGCAAGCGGCGATCAAGCCTCCGCTGCGGGCCTTATCGTGTCCGGCCTTGACCATCATGGGCAAAAGCAAGGCTGTCAGAGCTGCGGCATCGGCCACAGCAGAGCCGGACAAGGCGGAAAGCAAGCAAGCGGCGACGATGGTCACATATCCCAAACCGCCACGGATGTGCCCCACCAAAGCCATGGCAAAGTCCACGATGCGACGCGACAACCCTCCGGTGTTCATGATTTCACCGGCCAGCATGAAAAAAGGCACGGCCAGCAGAGGAAAGCTGTTGGAGCCTTCAATCAGGTTTTGCGCCAGGATCTGCGCATCGAACATGTTCATGTGCCACATGAGAGCCACGCCGCACAAGAGCAATGAAAACGCAATCGGAATGCCCAGCGCCATGGCTGCGAGCAAAGAACCCAGAAAAACAGCGATGGTCATTTTTCTCTTTCTTCTTATTTCAAAGGTGCAGGCACATCGATCGGTTCCTCTTCCGACTCGCGCACCCCGACCAGCTCTTGCTCAGTCAATTGACCTGTGGCCAACAGCCACAGTTTGTTGAGCAAAATGACCGCCATCGAGACAGCAGCCACCATGCCGCAGCCATAGAAGATCGCCATGGACGCCTCCATCACCGCACTGGTGGTGTCCCAATTGATGACGGCTTGCTCGTAAGAGCCTTTGAACAACAAGCCACAGACAAACAGCATCAAGCCGTGACCGATCAGCATGAAGAGTTTTTTGCCGCCCAGAGGCAAGCGAGACACCAAAGTATCGGAACCCAAGTGCGCGCCATCCTTCATGGCCACAATGGCGCCCAAAAAAGTCAACCAGACAAACAACCAGCGAGACAACTCTTCTGACATGGTGATGCCCGTATTGAAGCCGTAGCGCATGACCACGTTCCCAAAGACCAAGACCACCATGACCGCCAGCGCAGCGGCGGTGATGAGGTTGAGGAGGCGGCAGTACCCCTCAATGATTGCGTTCAACATGTTGGCTCCAAAGGATTTCTCATTAATGTACGAACTGGTTAGTTTTATACATATCCGTATTTACCCTTACTCGGCATGGCTGTCAGATGCCAGCTGTTATGCCGAGATCGAATGGCTGACAAAACGCAGGATCAATTCGACCACATGCTCGCGTTGCAGGGTCTCCGCCTTGCCCGTGCTGGCGCGGTCTTTGAAAATCACGCCGAAGGTGTGGCGGTTCGAGACATTGAAAAATGTGAAAGCGGAAATAGCGGAGTGGATGTCCACTGGGTCCAGACCGGCTCGGAAATCGCCCTGTGCGACCCCGCGTTCATACACTGCGCGCACGGACTGAATGGCATTGGTATTGAGCGCTTGGATGCTTTGGCTTTGACGCAGATACTCGCCGCGCTGGATGTTCTCGTTCATGACCAGGCGAATGAAATCTTCGTTGTCGCGGTGGTGGTCGTAGGTGAACTCCACCAGCTTGCGCAGCGCCCCCACCGGGCCCAGATCGGCCAGATGCAAATCGGCCTCGATCGTACGCATGCGCCGGTAAGCCTCTTCCAGCACAGCCAGGTACAACCCGTCTTTGCTTCCGAAGTAGTAATAGATCATGCGCTTGCTGGTGCGCGTGGCGGCCGCGATCTCGTCGATACGGGCACCGCTCAAGCCTTTATCAGCAAACTCGTGCGTGGCCACGGCCAGGATTTCAGCCATGGTACGCGCCGGGTCGTTGGTACGCGCCGGCTCCTTGGGACTGTCTCGCAGGGCAGGGTCTTTGTCGGAATGTACCAATTGGTTCATTTGACGAGTATAGGCTGGCTTGATGCCGTACTACACCAATGGCACCGTCAGTTGATGGATCACCGCTGCCGTGTCCGGACGCACACCACGCCACCAGGCAAAGGCTTCGGCGGCTTGCTCAGCAAGCATGCCTACACCATCGGCCAGGTGGGTGACACCGGCTTGCTGGGCCAGTTTCAAAAAGGGAGTGAGTCCTTTGCCGTAGGCCAGTTCATAAGCCAGGCTGCCAGGGGCGAAAACCTGGGCCTTCAAAGGGGGCAACTGCGCCGTCAAACTGGCCGAGGTGGCATTGATCACCACATCAAAAGCCATGTCGTGCAAATCCTCATAACCCAAGGCCTGCACCTGCAAGGGGTTGTGGCGTTGCGCCAAAGCACTCAATTCGTGGGCTTTGGCCACCGTGCGATTGACCAGAACCACCTGCGCAGGTTGCTGCGCCAACAGCGGAAGCAAGGCTCCACGTGTGGCTCCACCTGCACCTAACAGCAACACGCGTTGGCCTTTCAGTGGCCGCGCCAGGTTGTGCACCATGTCACGCACCAAGCCCACGCCATCGAAGTTTTCTGCAAAGACCCTGTCGCCATCGAACTTCATCGCATTGACTGCACCGGCCATCTGTGCACTGGGGGCCAGATCGGTCGCATACTCGCAAGCATCGAGTTTGAAGGGCGCGGTCACGTTCATGCCCCGACCACCGGCAGCGCGAAAGGCATCGACAGTGTCGGCAAATCCATCCAAGGGCGCGAGGACCTTGGTGTAACTGATGTCATGCCCAGTCACCTGGGCAAAAGCAGTGTGGATGAGCGGCGACTTGCTCTGCTCAATGGGGTTGCCGATGACGGCGTAACGGTCAGTCATGTCCACTCATTTCATTCCAAAATGGAGATGATCTTATCGCCCTCAGCTCAGTTGAAGCTCCAGGTCGTGCAAAACTTTGTAGCAAGGCAAAACCTGCGCCACACTGGAATTGGGCTCTCGGCCTTCTTGGATGGCAGCAAAGAACTCGCGATCTTGCAACTCGATGCCGTTCATTGAGACGGCCACCTTGGATACATCGATTTGTTCTTCCTTGCCGGTGTACAGGTCGTCGTAGCGGGCCAAATAAGTACCGGTGTCGCCGATGTAGCGAAAGTAAGTGCCCAAAGGACCGTCGTTGTTGAAGGACAAACTCAAGGTGCAGATCGCGCCGTTGGCCGCTTGCAGTTGGATGCTCATGTCCATGGCAATGCCCAAGGCTGGATGGATCGGACCTTGCACGGCATTGGCTTTGACAATCGGGCTGCCGCATTGGTAGGCAAACAGGTCCACTGTGTGGGCCGCGTGGTGCCAAAGCAGATGGTCGGTCCAGCTGCGGGCCTGGCCCAGCGCGTTCATGTTGGTGCGGCGGAAGAAGTAGGTCTGTACATCCATCTGTTGGATGTTGAATTCACCGGCTTTGATTTTGTGATGCACCCACTGGTGGCTGGGGTTGAAGCGCCGAGTGTGACCGCACATCGCCACCAGGCCTTTTTGCGCCGCCACACGCACGACTTCGTCAGCATCTTTCCAGCTGTCGGCCAATGGAATTTCAACCTGCACGTGTTTGCCCGCCTGCAAACAAGACAAACTTTGTGAGGCATGCATTTGGGTGGGAGTGCACAAAATCACCGCATCCACTTCGGGCAAAGCCAAGCTGGCGGCCAGGTCGGTGGTGACATGGGCAATGCCGTATTTGGCGGCGACTTCTTGTGTTTTGGGCAGTTCGCGGCCGACCAAGGAGACCACTTCCACGCCATCGATGTTTTGGATGCCGTCCAGGTGTTTGATGCCGAAGGCACCTGCGCCTGCCAGGGCGACTTTGATGGTTTTGCTCATGGGGATGTCCTCTTAAACGTTTTCCAAAATGGCATGCCCGACCGCCGTATTGGACGCAGGCACGTGATAAAAGCGATGACGCAACTTGGGCGCGGGTCCGGTCACTCGGCCGTCCTGTATGTCAGACATGGCGCCACGGGCAATCAGCCACATGACCAGCTCAATGCCTTCCGAGCCGGCTTCGCGCACATAGTTGATGTGCGGCGTCTGGGCGCAAGCCACCGGGTCGTTGATCATTTGATCCAGCCAATGGTTGTCCCACTCGCGGTTGATCAATCCGGCACGAGCCCCTTGCAACTGATGACTCATGCCGCCCGTGCCCCAGATGTGCACATTGATGTCTTCGTCGTAGCTTTCCACCGCCTTGCGGATGGCTTGGCCCAAATTGAAGCAACGCATGCCGCTGGGCACGGGGTACTGCACCACATTGACCGCAAAGGGAATCACCGGGCAAGGCCATGCACCCTGAATTGGATCTTGCTCACCGCACATCAAAGACAGGGGGACGGTCAGGCCGTGGTCCACATCCATCTTGTTGACGATGGTCAAGTCAAAGTCCTGCTGGATGACGGACTGAGCGATGTGCGAAGCCAACGCAGGATGGCCCTGCACCACAGGCACCGGGCGTGGGCCCCAGCCCTCGTCGGCAGGGGTGTACTGGGCGGCCGTGCCGATCGCGAACGTGGGAATCATGTCCAGGCTGAAGGCGGTGGCGTGGTCGTTGTAGACCAAAAAGATCACGTCGGGCTTGTTGTCCTTGATCCATTGCTTGGAGAAGTCGTAGCCGGCAAACAAGGGCTTCCAGTAGTCTTCTTGGGTTTTGCCCAGGTCCATGGCCGCGCCAATGGCGGGCACATGTGAGGTGTAAACAGATGCGGTGATTTTGGCCATGGGCTTATCCTTTTTTCCCGGCTGCGCCTTGGGGTTGATTCTGGGCTTGCGCGCTGCCGTTTTCGCCGATCACGCGATTGCCTTCGACCGAGCGGCCACCAGCCAACATCATGTTGCGGTATTCCTCTTCAGTCATGCCGGTCATGGAGCCCGCCATTTGCTGAAAGCTCTTGCCGTCAGTGGCGCCGATTTTGGCCAGGAAATAAATATTGCCGCCGGTGCGCATGCACCAGTTCAAATCGCGGGCCATCACCGCCTGCTTTTGTTCTTCGGTCATGGCCCACTCGTCAAGGTAGGCGCGTTCATTGGCCTTGAAGCGCTCGCGATTCTCCGCTTTCATGAGCGACATGCAGAACTGGTTGATCCAGTAGCCTTTGCGCGATTGCTCGGCATCAAAAATGATGGTGCCTGGCACGTCGAGGTAGGGTTTGTCTAAAGCCATAGATTTCCTTGAAATGTCTTTGCAAGATGCATCAGCTCTTGACTTCTTCAGGCCAGTACAAGCGCATCGGGTTATCGACCAACAGCTTTTGCTGCAGCTCGGCCGTGGTCGCGATGTGTGGGATGAAGTCCACCAGCAGGCCGTCGTCGGGCATGTGGTCTTTCAGATTGGGGTGGGGCCAATCAGTGCCCCAGAGTACGCGGTCAGGGAACTCTTCAACGATGCGCTTGGCAAAGGGAATCACATCTTGATAAGCGTTTTGTTCACCGCTCAAAGCCTTAGGGCCGGTGACCGACAACCGCTCGGGGCAAGACACTTTGCTCCACACATTCTGATGCTCGCGCATGAACTTCTGAAACAACGCAAACTGCGGGCCATCCACTGGCAGGGACACATCAGGCCGCCCCATGTGGTCCACCACCACAGTGGTGGGCAGTGCGGTGAAAAAATCCCACAGCTCGGGCAAGTCCACCGCTTCAAAGTAGATCACCACATGCCAGCCCCACTTGGCGATGCGGCTGGCAATCTCCATCAGCTCGTCCTTGGGTGTGAAGTCCACCAAACGCTTGACGAAGTTGAATCGCACTCCGCGCACACCGGCGTCGTGCATGGCCTGGATTTCTTCATCGGTCACAGTGCGCTTGACCGTGGCTACGCCACGGGCCTTGCCACCCGAGTGGACCAGCGCATCGACCATAGCGCGGTTGTCTGCGCCGTGGCAAGTGGCTTGCACCACCACGTTACGCGCAAAGCCCAAGTGGTCACGCAGCGCATACAGCTGGTGCTTGGACGCATCGCAAGGCGTGTACTTGCGCTCGGGCGCATAGGGGAACTCGGCACCGGGGCCAAACACGTGGCAATGCGCGTCCACCGCGCCTGCGGGCACCTGGAATTGGGGTTTGCTCGGGCCGGTGTACCAGTCCAACCAGCCGGGGGTTTTGGTGAATTCCATACAAAAATTTTCAATAATCAATCGGGTTGGATGTTCGCTTCGCGAACGAGTTTCTCGTAGCGCAAGCGTTCTGAACGAATGAGATTGGCAAACATCTCGCTGCTGCCTGGCACGACTTCCCCGCCCACAGCCGTCATACGCTCACGCATCAAAGGGGATTGCAAGGCTTTTTGCACATGCTCATGCAGCTTGACCACCACACCCTTGGGCGTGGCTGCAGGCGCCACCAAGCCATACCAGACAGAGGCTTCAAAGCCTGCAAAACCTGACTCAGCGATGGTGGGTACATCCGGGAAGATCGGGCTGCGCGCAGGACTCAAGACGGCCAATACCTTGAGCTTGCCGCTTTTCACATGCGGCAAGGCCTCCAGCGCATTCACGGCCACCAGCGGCACCTGTCCACCGATGGTATCGGTGATCGCTGGCGTGCCGCCGCGGTAAGGCACATGCTGCAAATCGATGCCTGCAGCTTTGGCAAAAAACTCCACTGCCATGTGCGGGGTGGAGCCGTTACCCGGGCTGGCAAAGGCCACCGAATTGGCTTGGCGTTTGGCCGCCTCGATCAACTGTGCCACAGAGGCATAGGGCACATTGGGATTGGCCGCAATGACCACCGGCACGCGGCCGATCAAGGACACCGCCACCAGTTCTTTTTCAGCATCGAAGGGCATGGGCTTGTACAGCGCCATGTTGGCCGCCAGCGCATTGGCTGCCAACATCAAGGTGTGGCCATCCGGCTCGGCTGAGATCACCGATTTGACGGCGATATTGGTTCCTGCGCCAGGTTTGTTCTCCACTACAAAGGCTTGACCCAAACTGGCCGACAGGCCTTGGCCCAAAGTGCGGGCAACGATGTCAACCGCACCTCCAGGGGCGTAACCCACCACCACCTTGACGGGTTTGGCGGGGTAAGTCTGCGCAAATGCAGACAGGCACAGGGCAGCGCCAATGGCCACACAGGCCCTTCGCAACAAATTTTTCAAAGTAGTCATGTCAGTCGATGTATTTCAAGCCGGCTTTGGCCAGGGGTTCGCGCATGTTGTACATGTCCAGCCCGAACACGCCTGCAGCCAGTTTGGCACGCTTCTCGCCTTCGTTGGCTTCGCGGGCTTCGGCCGCATCGGCTACTTTTTGCGCCCACTCGGCAGGCACGACCACCACGCCATCGTCATCGGCGACCACCGCATCACCAGGATTGACGCTCACGCCAGCGCACACCACCGGGATGTTCACAGAGCCCAAGGTGGACTTGATGGTGCCCTTGGCACTGATGCCTTTGCTCCAGACTGGAAAACCCATTGCGGTGAGTTCTTTCACATCGCGCACGCCCGCATCGATGATCAAGGCTTTCGCACCGCGCGCCATGAAAGATGTGGCCAACAGGTCTCCAAAAAAGCCATCGCAGTTGTCGGCACTCAATGCAGCGATCACCACATCGCCGGGCTGGATTTGCTCGGCCACCACGTGCATCATCCAGTTGTCGCCGGGGTGCAGCAGCACGGTCACCGCAGTGCCCGAGACCAAGGCACCGCTGTAGATCGGGCGCATGTAGCGCTGCATCAAGCCCACGCGGCCCATTGCCTCATGCACGGTGGCCACACCGAAGCGGCCCAGTTTGTCGACCGCTGCTTTATCGGCGCGGGTGATATTGCGTTTGACGATGCCCAAAGTGGTCATGGTGAATTTCCTGTAAATGTGTATGAGATGCCCGACATGAGGAATTAAAAGTGATGGCGACTCAATGCCCTTTGGCCTTGAGTTGCGCATCCAGACGCGGGAACACACGGCGCGCGTTGCCTTCATAGATCTTGAAGCGCTGGTCGTCATTCAAAATGTCCGAACCCTGGATGTAGCGTTTGGTGTCATCGAAATAATGACCGGTTTCGGGGTCGATGCCCCGCACAGCGCCGATCATTTCGGAGGCGAACAAAATATTCTCGACCGGAATCACTTTGGTCAGCAGGTCGATGCCCGGCTGGTGGTACACGCAGGTGTCAAAGAAAATATTGTTCAGCAAATGGTCTTGAAGCAAGGGCTTCTTCAGCTCCTGTGCCAGGCCCCTGAAACGGCCCCAGTGATAAGGCACAGCGCCGCCGCCATGCGGGATCAAGAACTTCAACGTCGGAAAGTCCTTGAACAAATCACTGGTCAAACATTGCATGAAGGCGGTGGTGTCGGCGTTCAGATAATGAGCACCCGTGGTGTGAAAGCAGCTGTTGCAGCTGGTGCTCACATGGATCATGGCGGGGATGTCGTACTCCACCATTTTTTCGTAAATCGGGTACCAGTGTTTATCGCTCAAAGGTGGCGATGTCCAGTGGCCGCCGGACGGGTCGGGGTTCAGGTTGATGCCCACATTACCGTATTGCTCCACACACTTGACAAGCTCCGGTATACAGGTGGCCGGGTCCACACCGGGCGACTGCGGCAGCATGGCGGCTGGTACGAAATGATCAGGAAAGAGCTGAGAAACCCGGTAGCACAGCTCATTGCAAATGGCCGCCCAGGTGGAAGAAATTTGGAAGTCACCGATGTGGTGAGCCATGAAACTGGCGCGGGGGCTGAAGATGGTGATGTCCGAGCCGCGCTCTTTCATGAGCTTGAGTTGATTGGTCTCGATCGATTCACGCAATTCGTCGTCACTGATTTTCAGGTCCGATACTTTGGGCATGACAGACGGATCCTTGATGCCGGCAATTTGCTGGTTGCGCCAAGTCTCCAGCGCCTTGGGGGCAGTCGTGTAGTGGCCGTGGCAGTCGATGATCAGGGGTTGCTTCATGGGGGGCCTCTCAGGATGAATTTCACATTGTCGGCCCTAGAGGCGCGAGGGCACAGCCCTTGCGGGGATCTAGCAGATAGAACAATATTAAATAACTCAAGTAAAGCTATGTAAAATTTAAACCATGGACCTCAAACAACTCGAGTACTTTGTGCGCGTGGCCGAGCTGGGCAGCTTTACCCGTGCGGCCGCGGCACTGAACGTCGCTCAACCGGCCTTGAGTCGTCAGGTTCGTTTGCTGGAAGTGGAGCTGCGACAGAACCTGCTGGTGCGCAATGGCCGTGGCGCCTCGCCTACCGAGGCGGGCCAGGTGCTTCTGGAGCACGGTCGGGGCATCCTGCACCAGGTCGAGCGGGCCCGAGAAGAGCTTGGCCGGGTGCGCACCGGGCTGACCGGTCAGGTGTCGCTGGGCATGCCGCCCAGTGTGGCGCGGGTGCTCACCGTACCTTTGACAAGGGCCTTTCGCCAAGCCTTGCCCGAGGCCAGGCTGTCCATCAGCGAGGGCCTGAGCACCGCCATGCAAGAAGGCTTGCAACATGGCCGCTTGGACATTGCCATGCTCTACAACGCCAACCGCGCCTCGGGCATCGAGGTTACGCCCCTGGTGCGTGAAGAATTGCTGCTGGTGCAAGCCCGCCCCCCGGGTTTGCAAGAAGACCCGCCTCCCGCTGCCATTGACTTGCGGGATGTGGCCGCCCTGCCCTTGGTCATTCCGAGTCGTCCGAATGCGATCCGCATGCATGTCGAATCGGCCATGGCCCGCATCGGTTGCCAGCCCCACATAGCGCTCGAAATTGACGGTGTACCGGCCATCCTTGATCTGGTGGCCGATGGCGCGGGCTCGGCGATTTTGTCGCGCAATGCAGTGGCTCGCTCGATCAAGCCTTCGGCTTTCAGCGTTCGATCCATCAGCGCACCGTCCTTGACCATTGAATTGAGCACAGCAGTCAGCTCTTTGCGGCCTTCTACTTTGACCCAACAAGCCACCTTGCAACTGATCCGCGACACGGCTCAGCAATTGTTAGCCGTCAGCCCCTGAACACCAACGCGCAACTGAAATCCGCGCCTGCTGGCGAGCTCTGATCAGATCGGGAAAAGTCAAGGCGGACTGAGCAAAGTCTTAGGCTGCAAGCCTTTGGCCATAAAAAGACCGAGCAGCAGCACCGCACCAGCCGCAATACCGAGAGCGGCTTGCAAACCGCCTGCATCCAGACACAGCGCCACCAGGGCCACACCCGCCGTTTGCCCGAGGAAGAGCGTGCATGCAAACAAAGTCACCGCCATGCTGCGGGCCTCGGGAGCCATTTGAGTGGCCTGCGTTTGCAAAGTGTTATGCATCATGTAAAAGCCCCAGCCAGCCAAGGGGCAGGCCAGCACCGCCCAGCCGGGGCCTGGGGCAAGTGACAGCGACAACAAACCCAAAGCCACCAAGGCACCGCCGCCACGCGCCAAGCCTTGCTCGCCCCAACGCGCCAAACTGACCTTGGCCAACTGGCTGTAGGCCAGACCACAAGCGCCGTAAAGCACCATCGCCGTACCGGCCTGCGACACCGACAAACCCAGGTCCACCAAGCGGCTGGGCATGAAGGCCACAGTGCCCATCACCAAAGCGCCTTCAGCGAAAGTCATCGTCAGCACCCAACGCACCCGCGGCTGGGTCCACAAGCGGGCAGTGGCTTGCCAATATTGCACCCAAGGCATGTGTTCGGTCGGAGGCACAAAGGCGGGCAGTTGTTGCAGGCTGCGGTGCATGCGCCACACGGCCATGGCAAACAAAACGGCCAAACCGGCAAGCCCGTAACGCCACCCCCAATGCTCGGTGGCCCAGCCGCCAAACCATTGGCCCACCATCATGCCCATGACCGTGGCACCCATCAAACGCGCCAGCGCCTCTTGACGTTGAGCATAGGGCACTTGGTCACCCACCCAGGCCACCGACAACGGGATGATGCCGGCCGCCGCCGCGCCCATGGCTGCTCGCGCTGCCACCAGGCTCAACAAGTTGGGGGCCGCGGCGGTGACCAAACTCAACACACCACAAGCGAAGGTGGCCAGCCAAATCACCCGCAACTTGCCCAATCGGTCGCCCAAGGGGCCATAGAACAATTGCAAGACGCCATAGGCCACCATGTAGGCGGTGATGACTTGCGCGGCTTCGCCCGTGGTCACGCCGAAGGTTCGCCCCAGGTCCACCAACATCGGGTCACAAATGCGCATGGCGGCCATGCTGGCAAAAGCAGACCACGCGACCAACTGCACGGGCGAATTCGTACTCATGCGTTCACGCTGTGTAAGACCCACAGCAATCCGTTGACAGTGAAAAAAGAAGCCACAGTGGTTACCAGCAAGGCAGCAGCACTGATGGCTTCATGGCCATGGCGCTGCGACAGGATGGTGTAAATGCCCATCATCGGCATGGCACTCGAGAGGACGACCGCGATGCGCATCGTCGGGTCGGCTACAGGCAAGAGCCACGCGACCAAGCCCGCCACCACCAGTGGATGCACTACCAATTTGGCGAAAGCGATCAGGCTCACGGTGCTGCGTTGCCCCTGCAAACGCAAGCCCACCAGTGAGCCGCCGATCACAAACAGCGCCAACACCGCGGTGGCCTGCGCGAACAAATGCACGGTGCGCATCAAAAACGGGGGCATCTCACCGCCACCGAGGGAAAAGGCGGCGCCTGCGGCGATGCTCAACATCAAAGGATTACGCATGAGCCCCCACAGAGTCTTCTGGACGCCTTGCGTCCAATGGCCTGTAGCACCTTGTTGGTGGTCGGCCACTGCCAACAGAAGCGGAATGACCACCATCACTTCCACCATCACATTCAACGCCAAGCACACCCCGGCCACCGGGCCGAGCATCATCAATAAAATCGGGTAACCCACAAAGCCACTGTTGGGGCAACTCATGCCCATAGCCAACATACTGCTGTAACTCAAGGACGCCCCCTTGAGGTGCTGTCCCCACCACAGGCCCGCCAGGGCCATGACCAGGCAGCCTGCTCCATAGGCCAGCATGTAAGGCGGGTTCAGGATCTCGGTCAGCGCGCGCTCGGACACATTGGTGAACAGCAGCGCGGGCAAGGCCAGGTTGATCGTGAATTTGCCAAAGGCCTTGAGGTCACTGGACTGGAAGATGCCTTGGCGGGTACATCCGTAACCCAAGGCAATCACCAAGTAAATCGGGCAGGTGATGGCCAGTATGTCCAACATCTTCAAGTGTTCCTATCGCGGCGAGCCCAGATGCCGCCAGCTATGGTTTTACCGACCTCGCCGCTGCGGATCCAGCCGAGTTTCATACCGTGTCCTGGGAAATGTGCATCCTCACATTGTCCCAGCAATCAGAGTCAATGGACTGTGGGCCAGATTTTGTTCTGCTGCCACTGCGGCCGCATGAGCACACCGTCATCACGCAGCGCTATGCTAGACAAGGATTTCGAACCCAGGGTCAAACCAGCTGCTTGGGCACAGCTCATGCCCTGCATGCGCTTGAATGCCACAGACAACAGCGCTTCGGCCGGATCGCCCAAAGCATGGTTCACGTCATCATTGACAGCACATTGCGGCACCATACCTTCGGAGTATCCGCCCTGGCCTTTGGCATTAACGCCTTCGATTTCCATGGCAGCGTATGTCAGCCCGCAATTGTCTTGCGGCACAAAACCATAAGGCTTGCCGCAGGTGGTGGTACCAATCAACTCCACCTCGACATCGATACCGCGCAAACCATTCACGAAGGACTCACTGGCTGAGCAGGTGCTGCCCGAGACCAGCACGTAAATTTTGGACAAGCCGAGTGTGGGGTAGATCTGATTCGACAAGCCGACATTAGAGAACGTCATGGGGTAGTTTTCTGAACTGCGCTTGTCAGAATAGCGGGCCAGTTCAAACACACAGCCCTTGGCTCGCGCATCGCCCGCCACAGCATAGGCCAGGGCATTGGCGATGCTCAAATACCCACCGGTGTTGTAACGCAAATCGACCACCAACTCCTTCACGTTTTGTTGTTTGAAAGCGGTCATGGCCTTGATGAGATAGCTTTCGGCATTAGGCACATGGCTGTTGAACAACACATAGCCTGCGGTGCGGCCATTGCTGTTGACCAACTTGTATTCGGCTTGCTGCAAATTGACGGTGCTGGCCACCAAAGTTTTGGACAGGCTCGTGCCCGCACGCGACAAGACCATCGCATGCGAAGCCGCGCGGGTGGGGTAAGTGCCTTCGCTGAAGATCGCCATGGCACTGGCGCTGGTGTCGCTGGCCAAGGCGCCATCGATGCTGACCACCTGATCGCCGCGCTGGATACCGGCCGCCATGGCTGGAGAGTTGGGGGACACATAGCTCACGGTGACCACGCGCTGGCCCGTGGCGCTGCTGGACTTGAGCATCCAACCGTAGCCCAGATCAGTGCTGTCGACAAAACTGTTCCAGGAGCCCGTGTCGATCAAAAAGCTGAATTTGTCAACGGCCGTGCCCGAAGCAGTTTTGAGGGGCGTCAAACTGTCGTAAAAATAATTGGCCAATGACCGGACGGCATTGATAGCGCCATTGGTGTTGACCTGGTAGCGCGCACTGTCGGCATTGAGATTGGGCATGTCGCGGTACCAAAGATAGCGCTCAGTCATGTAGGCCTGGATCCACTTCTTCTCGTCGCTCAGGGTGCCTGTACGGGTCTTTTCCAATGCGTCCTTGACCAAAGGGTTTTCAGGCGCACATATTTAGGCCAGGCCAGTCGAAGTCGCGACTGGTGTGACGACAGGAGGCGTCGAGCCGAAGTCAGAACCTGCCCCTCCCCCGCCGCCGCAGGCGGTGAGCAGGGCCAGCAGGGCTGCTGAAGCTGTGTGCCGCAGTAAATACATGCGCCTTCCTTTAAATGAATACAAAAGAATATATTTTAATTAATAAATTAAATCATAATTTATAAATCCAAAACTAACCGAGCCGACTTGGCGCGGGAGCAGCAAGGCAAAAATTGCGTTTGACTGGATTGCTCCTCGGGGGTCAGGTACTGGTCTCGGTGATCGATCTCACCGCCTTTCACACCGGTCAGGCAGGTGCCACAAACACCCTCTTCGCAAGCGAAGGGGATGTCAAAACCTTCGAACATCAAGGTGTGCAATACCGATTGTCCGGCAGGGATTTCGATCACTTGACCGGTGCTGGCGATTTCAACTTCAAAGCCATGGTCTGTTGCGCTCATACGGACTCCTGCGCTGAGTTGGAGTTCATGGCAGCATGTTCTTGGACCAGCAGACGGTCAATCACACGTCGCGATTGGACACCGCCTGCGTCGATGTTGAGCATCAACAAAGCGCGCTCGGGGTTGGCGCTGAGGTTCTTTTGCTGTTGCTCCAGCATGTCCAGGTCTTCAGCAAAAATGGCACCCTGCCCTTTGCGGATTTGCTCAGTCAATGCAGCGTCCTGCGGTTTGAATTGCCGCACCATGCCCCAGAAGTAATGGATACTGGTTTCCGTCTCAGGGGTAATGAAGTCCACCACCACGCTGTAAGCTTTGTGCTCGGGCGCCGCATCGTAGCCGCCTTTGCCGGCCAGGGCCACACCCACTTCGATCAGCACATGGCTGGGCGGGGTGAATCGGCAGATCTGCCAACGGTCTACCAACTCGTCGTCGGGCAGGTCATTGGCCCGCAAGGCCATCTGCCAAAACGGTGGCGCCTTGATGTCGTGCATGAAGCGACTGGTCACCACCTTGTCACCGTCCACCGTGGTTTTGCTGGGGGTTTCGTCGATTTCAGTTTGACCGATGCTGGTGGAGTGCACATAGGTCTCATGCGTCAAGTCCATCAGGTTGTCAATCATCAGACGGTAATCACAGGCAATGTGGTAAAGCCCTCCGCCGTAGGCCCACTGGGGATTTTCGAACCACTCAAAGACCGGCATGGCCGATTCATCGGCCAGATCGGCATCACCCGGCCAGACCCAAATGAAGCCATAGCGCTCGACAACAGCAAAACGTTTGACCGGTGGAAAACCTCGCACCCGTTGACCGGGCATGGCCACTGTTTTGCCGTCGCAGCCCATCTCCAGACCGTGGTAGCCGCACACCAACTTGCCATCACACACTTTACCCAGCGACAAAGGCGCGCCGCGATGTGGGCAAAAATCTTCTACCGCTGCAGCTTGGTCGCCTGGGCCGCGAAAGAAAGCCATGCTTTCGCCGCAGACCTTGCGGCCCAAAGGCTTGTCAGTCAATTCATGCGACTGACACGCCACATACCATGTGTTTTTGAGAAACATCATTCACCCTTTCGTTGCGGTGCGCTCACGAGCCACACCCAATAATTGATCCAACAATTCAGGCTGCGCCTGCAACGCCTGAGCAGGCCCCTGATGCACCACGCGGCCTTGGTCAAGCACCACTGCTTGGTGGCTGATAGCCAAAATGGCCTGCGGATGCTGCTCCACGATGATGGCCGACAAACCCTCGTCTCGGGTGATGCGGGCAATGGCCCGCAGCAACTCTTCCACAATGATTGGCGCCAAACCTTCTAGGGGTTCGTCGAGCAAAAGCAATCGCGGGTTGAGCACCAGCGCCCGGGCCACGGCCAGCATTTGCTGCTCGCCACCCGACAACTGAGTGCCCAAGTTGGTCTTGCGCTCAGCCAATCGCGGAAACAAGTCGTAAACACGATCAGGCGTCCAAGCGCAGGCGGCATGACCTGCGCGTGCAGGCCGAGCCACCGCAGACAGGTTTTCATGGACCGTGAGAGATTTGAAAATATTGCGCTCTTGCGGCACCCAACCGATGCCCGCTGCCGCACGTTCATGCGAAGGCATTCGGTGCAATGCAGCACCGCCCAGCAGGATCTCGCCCGCGTGCTGGCGGGTGGCGCCGGCCAAGGTGTCCATCAAGGTGGTTTTACCGGTGCCATTGCGTCCGAGCAAGGCCAGGGTTTCACCTTCGGCTAAGGAAAAACCCACACCATTGAGCACCACGGCTTCGCCATAACCCGCGCTCAACTGCGTAACTTGCAACAGATCAGCCATGGGCCAACTCCTCTCCATGACCGAGGTATACCGACTTGACTTGCGGATCGTTCGCGATCTCGGCAGGCGTACCTTCGGTCAACACCGCGCCATTGACCAGCACAGTGATGCGGGTGGCGAAATCAAACACAAGGTCCATGTCGTGCTCAATCAACAATACCGACACATCGGCCGGCAAAGCCGCCACGGTGTGCAAGAGTTCTTCGCGCTCACCCGCAGGAACACCGGCCACAGGCTCATCGAGCAAGAGCACGCGGGGCTCACAGGCCAACGCGATGGCCATCTCCAGCAAACGGCGCTTGCCATAAGCCAATGCATCGGTTCGCTGGTTCATGACCTCAGTCAATCGGAACAAACTCAACAATTGCTCACAGCGTTCAAGCACCCGGCGACTGGCTCCCAAAGGTTGCCACCAGCGCCCTCCCAGGCCTTGCTGCTGCGACACCACCATGGCCAAAGTTTCCAATGGGCTCATGCTGGCAAACAACTGGTTGATTTGGAAAGTGCGCACCAACCCTTTATGCACCCTCTGCTCGGGAGCCATACGGGTGATGTCCACGCCTTCTAAAACGATGCGCCCATGGGTCGGCTCCAATACGCCCGTCATCAAATTGATGAGGGTCGTTTTGCCTGCACCATTCGGGCCGATCAAGGCATGCCGCGCGCCTTTGGCGATGGACAGATTCACATCCTGTGTCGCGGTGATGCCGCCAAATTGCTTGACCAAGCCTTCGGTCTTCAAGACCACGGGATGGGGGCTCATGCGGAATCTCCTGTCGAGGTCGAACGTGAACCCCACCACAACCAGGGCTTGAGCAATCGGTCACGACCGACCAGCACCAGCACCACCAAAAACAAACCGATCCAGAACGTCCAGTACTGCGGCGTGATGCCCGAGATCACATCGTGCAAGAGCTTGAACACCACTGCACCCAGCACACCGCCGTATAACCAGCCCACGCCACCAATGACCAGCATCAGCATCACATCGGCTGAGCGATCGAGAGCGAACACATCGAGCGACGCAAAGCCCGAGGTTTGGGCAAGCAGTGCACCCGCTGCACCAGCCAGGCCTGCAGCCAGGGTATAGACCACAGCCAAGCGCCGATGCACCGAAATGCCTATCGCCATGGCCCGCAATGGGTTGTCGCGCACGGCTTTGAGCGTGGCACCAAAGGGCGAATGCATCCAGCGGCGTGCCAGCACGAACAGCAACACCAAGACGGTGAGCGAATACCAAGCGGCGGTTTGCCCCATCAGGTCAAACTCGAAGCGTCCCAACACGGGGCCCATCACCACGCCTTGCAAGCCGTCTGACCCTCCGGTCAGCCAGTCAAGTTTATTGGCGAGTTCCAGCAAGATCAAAGCCATGCCCAAGGTGACCATCAAACGCGTCAAATCGGTGCCACGCAAGATGGTCAGGGAGCACAGCGCGCCCAAGGCAGACGCTGCGGCCATGCCTACCAGCAAGCCAGTGATCGGATCAGGGTGCACCCATTTGGCAAACAGCGCCGCGGTGTAGGCTCCAAAGCCCAAAAACGCCGCATGCCCGAGCGAGACCACGCCGGCATAGCCCAGAATCAAATCCAGCGACAAGGCAAACAGCGCAACGATGGCCATCTCGTTGACGATCAGAGCGTGTCCAGGCAGGGCCCAAGGCGCGGCAAAGGCCAGCGCCCATAAAAGTGGCTCCCATAGCTGAATGCGTGAAGCCCCCAGCAAAGTCGATTGCAACGGATGCATCATGCACCCCCTTTGCGCACAAACAAGCCTTGAGGCCGCCAAAGGAGAATCACCAGCATGAGCGAGTAAACGATGAAGGCGCCCAGTTTGGGCATGTAGTATTTACCGGCCACATCGGCAATGCCCAACAGCAAAGCCGCCAACAAGGGGCCGGTAATCGACGAGGTGCCACCCACGGCCACCACGATCAAAAAGTACACCATGAACTTGAGTGGAAAGGTTGGATCCAGCCCCAAAACTTCAGCGCCCAAAGCACCGCCCAAACCGGCCAGGCCCGAGCCCACCGCGAAGGTCGCAGCGAACACCACGTTGACGTTGATGCCCAGGCCTGCAGCTACACGCGAATCGTCCACACTGGCGCGCAAACGGCTGCCAAAGCGGGTGCGGGCCAGGATGTACTGCAAACCCACCGTGAGAGCTGCGCAGACCGCGATGATGAACAAGCGGTAGTGGCCCATGCCCAGCTCAAAAGGCGTACCCGTCCACCATTCTGTGCGGCCCCGCAAACTCTCGGGCAGTTGCATGATTTGTTGCTGGGAGCCCATGAAGTAATCAGTGGAAGACACTGCCATGAAGGCCAGGCCAATGGAGAACAAAACCTGGTCCAAATGCGGCTTACGATACATGGGCCGATACAAGGTGCGCTCCAGGAGCGCACCCAGCAGACCGGCACCTACAAAGGCCAGTGGCAAACAAGCCGCAAAGGGCACGCCATGCTGCTGCATCAAGACCACCGTGAGGTAACCCCCGACCATGGCGAAGGCTCCGTGCGCAAGGTTGATGAAATTCATCAAGCCCATCGTCACGGACAAACCCACCGCCAGGATGAACAGCAGCATGCCATAGGCAATGCCGTCAAACAAAATCGTCAGCATGACTTATCGGGCTTTGCCTGGGTCTTTCACGTCTTTGATCGTGGAGAACTCTTGGTTGTACAACTGGCCATTGATCTTCTCAACTTTGCGGATGTAGATGTTGTGCACCACGTCGCGGGTTTGCGCGTCAATGAACATCGGGCCGCGTGGGCTTTCAAATACTTGACCCTTCATCGCATCCAGCAAGACCTGGCCACCCGCACCTTTGCTGGCTTTGGCGGCTTCATAGATCACGCGCATGCCGTCGTAACCGCCCACGGCCATGAAGTTGGGGCGAAGACCGTTGTTGGCTTTCTCAAAAGCTGCAACAAATTTTTTGTTCAAAGCGGAGCCGTGCGAGGCCGAGTAATGGTGAGATGTCACCACGCCGTTGGCCACATCGCCCATGCTGTTCAAGATATCGTCATCGGTGATAT
>CANGKR010000008.1 GCA_947454355.1 Comamonadaceae bacterium | reverse complement strand
GGCCACCGTTTCGTGCGCATCGCGGAAAGGCAAGCCTTTTTTGACCAGGTAGTCGGCCAAGTCGGTCGCGGTGGCATAGCCTTTTTTGACTGCAGCTTCCATGGCCTCAGCGTTCACGGTGATGCCGCCTTCTTTGTGGCCAGTGGCGAGGTTGAGCTGGCCGCCGATCATTTCGCTGAAGATACGCAAGGTATCCTTGAGGGTATCCACAGTGTCAAACAGCGGCTCTTTATCTTCCTGGTTGTCTTTGTTGTAGGCCAGTGGCTGGCCTTTCATCAGTGTCAGCAGACCCATGAGATGGCCGAACACGCGGCCACTTTTGCCCCTGGCCAGTTCAGGCACGTCGGGGTTTTTCTTTTGGGGCATGATGGACGAGCCGGTGGTGAAACGGTCAGCAATCTTCACAAACCCAAAGTTCTGGCTCATCCACAAAATCAACTCTTCGGACATGCGACTGATGTGCACCATGCATAGAGAAGCGGCGGCGGTGAACTCGATGGCGAAGTCGCGGTCGCTCACCCCGTCCAGACTGTTTTGGCAGACTTGTGGATTGCCGGCTTCATCGACCATGCCCAGACTGCGGGCCACACGCTCGCGGTCCAGCGGGTAAGTGGTGCCGGCCAAGGCGGCACTGCCCAGCGGTAGGCGGTTGGTGCGGCGGCGCACGTCGCTCATGCGTTCAGCGTCGCGGGCGAACATTTCCACATAAGCCAGCAAGTGGTGCGCAAAGCTCACGGGCTGGGCCACTTGCAAATGGGTAAAGCCGGGCAGGATGACTTCGACGTTCTTTTCCGCTACATTGACCAGTGACTTTTGCAAGTCCACCAGCAGGTCAATGATCAGGTTCATCTCGCTGCGCAGCCAGAGGCGCACGTCGGTGGCCACTTGGTCGTTGCGACTGCGGCCCGTATGCAAGCGCTTGCCCGCATCGCCCACCAACTGGGTCAGGCGGGCCTCGATGTTCAGGTGTACGTCTTCCAGGTCCAGCTTCCATTCGAAAGCGCCGGATTCTATTTCTTGCGTGATCTGCGCCATGCCGCGCTGGATGTCCGCCCAGTCTTGGGCGGCGATGATGCCTTGCGCCGCCAGCATCTCGGCATGGGCCAGTGAGCCTTGGATGTCTGCTTGCCACAGCCGTTTGTCAAAAAACACGCTCGCCGTGTAGCGCTTGACCAACTCACTCATGGGTTCCGAAAAGAGCGCCGACCAGGCCTGGGATTTTGTGTCGAGTTGGTTTGTCATATTTTTCTTATTTTATCGGGCCGCTGAGGGTTCATCGCAGGGCGGGCACAGCCCCCCTTTTTCCGCCCACATTGACCTTCGCGTCTATTGGGTTTTTTAGAGCCTCTTTCCAATTGCGAATGATTCTCATTAAAATATAGACTCGTTGATTAAAAAAGCTTTTTCGCCCAGGGTGACGGAGCTGAACAAATTTGAATCGGGTTTTTTCATGAAATGCTTCTTTCCTCTCTCTCAATGCCTTGGCGCTGCTGTGCTGATGTCTTCGCTGTCTGCTTTTGCCCATGGCAACGTGCAATGCCCAACTTATCCCAAAGCTGAATGGCAGGCCCGCGAGCTGTTGCAGCAAAAACTGGTCAGTGAAGGTTGGCAGGTGCGCCGGATTGAGGCCACCAAATCTTGCTATGAGGTCTACGCCAAAGACCCGCAAGGCCAAAAAACAGAAGCATTTTTTGACCCCAAAACTTTCGAGCGTGTCAAAAGCTGATCTGACGCAGGTCTGGTCTTGGCCGATCCGTGGGCTGCACGGGGCCGGGGTCGCGTGCATGGCCCTGGCTTGGTGGACTCGTGATTTGCAGGGGCCCTGGCATGCGGCGGCTGGTTATGGTTTGGTCGTTTGGGCCTTGTTGCGCTGCGGCCTGGCCTGGCGCAGCACCGATCGCTACAGCGGATGGTCTCGCTTTCTCAAGCCGATCTCTGTCACTTGGCGGTATGCCCGATCGGTGTGGCAAGGGCAGGCCACACGCTATCTGGGGCACAACCCCTTGGGCGGCTGGATGGTGCTCATTTTGCTGTGCCTGATGATGGCGCTCGGAGTCAGTGGTTGGTTATGCACCACCGAATGGTTCTGGGGCTACGCCGAACCACTTGAGGTCCACGCGGCCATCGCGTGGATTTGCCTGGGCTGCATCGCCCTGCACATCGCGGGTGTGATCCTGAGCAGCCTGATGCACCGCGAAAACCTGGTGATCGCCATGATCACCGGGCGCAAACGTTCAGCGCAAGGCAGCGATGTGGACTGAAGCGCACCAGTCCATCACAACAAAGCCAGCGCCATCGCATGGTAGGCGGGCAGGGTGTGAGGGTCGTTGCCGATGTTGGCCGCAATCGGATGGGATGCATAGCGTGCAATGACCATCTCGGCTTTCGGGTCGATGTAGATGTTCTGGCCGTGCACTCCTCGAGCCATCATGGCACCATGCGGGTTGTGTGACACCCACCACATATTGCGGTAACTCCAGCCCGGCAGGGTGGGTGGCCCGTTCGCCGTAAATTGTGCGGGATCGGCTCCGGCAAAACAGTCGCGCACGGCAGCTTCGGGCAGCACTTGCTGGTCACCCACACGGCCGTGATTGCGCATCAACTCGCCAAATCGGGCCAGGTCACGCAAGCTGGTGTTCAGTCCGCCACCCGCAAAGGCTGTGCCCACAGAGTCCACCGCATAGTAGGCGTCGTGCTCTGCACCCATGGGCTGCCAGATGAGTTGGGACAGCAATGCTTCGGAACTCAGGCCCGTGACCCGGGCCACGATCCAGCCCAGCACATCCGTATTGGCGGTCCGGTAGGTGAATTTTTCGCCATGCACTCCCAATGGTCTCACGCGGGGCAAATAATCGTAGAAATGGGTGGGCCCGTCATAATGGATTGGCCTGGGCATGACGCCGCCTGCACGCATGTGGTTCCAAATTTCGGCCTGTGGGTCGGCGTAGTTTTCGGTGTAATCGATGCCTGTCGTCATGTCCATGACTTGCCGCACCGTGGCGTTGCCAAAGCCACTGGCTTTCAATTCGGGTACATAGTGCTCCACACGCTGGTGCTCGTCCAATTGGCCCTGTGCCACCAAACATGCCGCCATCGTGCCCATGAAGGACTTGGACACCGACATGGCAATGTGCGGTGTAGATGGCGTCATGACACCGCCGTAATGTTCAAACAAGACCTGACCCTTGTGCATCACCAGCAGCGCATCGGTGTAGGTGGCCTCCATCATGTTGGCCCAATCACCGCCACCTTGGCCGCCCAAAGCGGTGTACTGGATGGATGGCAAATTCTTTGCCGATACGGGCATGCCCAGCGCGTGCGCATGGGCGACCGCCACGGTGGGCACCAATTGCCGCTGGTGTGCAAAGCTCCAGCGCAACTGAGGAAAGCGGTAGCTGGTGGTGTCGTGAAACTGGATGCGCTTGTCTGCCGGCGGTGGGGAGCCTTGCATCCAGCCCAAGGTGCGGGGATCGCAGTCGCGGGCTGCTGGAAAGTGGGGAACGGCGGGGGCGTTGGACATACAGGGCTTTCAAATAAGGCATCGAACATGCCATCGTTCAACCCATTATGAGATCACCCTGAGGCACGCACCATGCGAATTAACCCGTGTTGCGCAAGCCCGCCGCAATCCCGTTGATGCTGATGTGGATACCGCGCTGCACCCGTTCGTCCGCCAGGCCCGCGCGGTAGCGCCGTACCAACTCCACCTGCAGGTGGTGCAGGGGATCGATGTACGGAAATCGGTGCCGGATCGAGCGTGCCAGCGCCGGGTTGTTGGCCAGGCGGTTTTTCTCGCCTGTGATCTGCGCCAAGGCTTCCACGGTACGGTGCCATTCGGCATCGATGGCGGTGAAGATTTTTTTGCGCAGCCGGCCATCGCCCACCAATTCAGCATACCGAGAAGCCAAGGCCAGATCGCTCTTGGCCAGCACCATGTCCATGTTGGACAGCAGGGTGCGAAAGAAAGGCCACTGACGGTACATCTTTTGCAGCAGTGCCAGCGCGGCCTTGCGTTCGGTGGGCGTGGGTTGATCGAGCAGTTGGCTGACCGCCGAGCCAAAACCGTACCAGCCGGGCAAGGTCAGGCGGCATTGGCCCCAGCTGAAGCCCCAGGGGATGGCTCGCAGGTCTTCGATTTGCTGATTGGCTTTGCGCGATGCGGGGCGCGAGCCGATGTTGAGTTCGGCGATCTCGCGGATCGGCGTGGCACTGAAAAAATAATCATTGAAGCCCGGGGTCTCATACACCAAGGCGCGGTAGGCGTTCATGCTGGCTTGCGAGAGCACGGCCGCTGTATCCAGAAATTGTCGGGTGGCAGGTTTGGTGGGCTGCAGCAATGTGGCTTCGAGTGTGGCGGCCACCAGTGTTTCGAGATTGCGGCGGCCGATTTCGGGGTTGGCGTATTTGGAGCCGATCACTTCGCCTTGTTCGGTCAAACGGATTTGACCCCGTACCGTGCCCGGCGGCTGGGCCAAAATCGCCTGGTAGCTCGGACCACCGCCGCGGCCCACCGTGCCGCCTCGGCCATGGAACATGCGCAGCTGGATGTTGTGGCTGTTGGCCAGCGTGTCAAAGAGTTCCACCAGTGCAATCTCGGCTCGGTACAGCTCCCAGTTGCTGGTGAAAATACCCCCATCCTTGTTGCTGTCGGAATAGCCCAGCATGATGTCCTGCTCGGCGCCCGAGCGCTGGATCAAGCTTGCCACACCCGGCAGTGCGTAGTAGTCACGCATGATGGGCGCGGCATTGCGCAAGTCTTCGATCGTCTCGAACAGGGGCACCACGATCAAGTCGGCTGTGGCCTCGCGGTCCAAGGTGCCCTGCATCAGGCCCACTTCTTTTTGCAACAACAAGACTTCAAGCAAATCGCTCACGGTTTCGGTGTGGCTGATGATGTAGTGGCGGATCGCCTCGGCACCATAGCGCTGGCGCATGCGCTGAGCAGATTCAAAAATCGCCAGCTCCGACCGTGCATGGGCAGAGTAGGGGGCGCCAGGCACGCGCAAGGGGCGGGCATCGTTGAGCAGTTGCAAAAGCAAGTTGCGTTTCGCGGTTTCGTCCAGCGCCGAATACTGCGCATGGACCCGTGCGGTGGCGAGCAGCTCGTTGACCACCTCTTCGTGCTTGTCAGAGCTTTGGCGCAGATCGACTGTGGCCAAGTGAAAGCCAAACACTTCGACCGCCCGAATCAAGGGGTGCAAACGCTGGTCGGCCAGTACTTGCAAATGCTGGCTGCGCAGCGACTGTTCCATGACGCGTAAATCGGCCAAGAACGCTTGTGCATCGGGATAGGGATTTTGTGGCGCCACCGCATGGCGAGCAGCATCGCCGCCGGTCAAGTTCTTGAGCGTGGAGGCCAGTCGGGCATACATGCCGGTGAGGGCGCGGCGGTAGGGCTCATCCATGCGGTGCGCATTGGTGTCTGGCGAGCGTTCGGCCAAGGCCCGCATGTCGGCCGGAAAGTCCACCAGCATGGCCGACAAGGACAACTCGCCACCCAGAAAGTGCAATTCGGTCAGGTAGTGACGCAGTGCCACTTCGGCTTGCCGGCGCAAGGCGTATTCCAGGGTTTCGGCAGAGACGTTGGGATTGCCGTCACGGTCACCGCCAATCCATTGACCCATCCGCAAGAACGAGGCCACAGGTTGCTTGTCCAGCGCCTGTTCCAGCTCGGCATAAATTTTGGGAATCTCGCGCAGGAATGTGGCTTCGTAATAGCTCAAGGCGTTTTCAATTTCGTCGGCTACGGTCAACTTGGAAAAACGCAACAATCGCGTTTGCCACAGTTGCATCACGCGGGCCCGCATCTGTTGCTCATTGGCGGCTAATTCACGCGGGCTCAAAGCGTCCTTGCTGGAGGGCAGCAAGGCGGCGCGGTTTTTGATTTCATCACGGGCGGTCAAGAGGTGCGCCAAATCACGCTCGGCACTCAAGATACTTTGTCTTTGAACTTCGGTGGGGTGAGCCGTCAAGACCGGGGCCACATAGCTGTGTGCCAAAGTCTGGGCGATGGTTTTGGGGGTGATGCCAGCCCAGCGCATGCGTTGCAAGGCCACTTCAATGCTGCCTTCTTGGGTGTCGCCAGCACGCTCGTGCACCGCGCGGCGCCGGATGTGGTGCCTGTCTTCGGCCAGATTGGCTAAATGCGAAAAATAAGTGAAGGCGCGGATCACGCTGACGGCTTGTTCTCCGCTCAGGCTTTTCAGCAGTTTCTTCAGTGCTTTGTCGGCCTCGTGGTCCGCGTCGCGGCGAAAGGCTACCGAAAGTTTGCGGATGCTCTCTACCAGTTCATAAATCTCGGCCCCTTCTTGTTCGCGAATCACATCGCCCAGGATGCGGCCGAGCAGTCGAATGTCTTCGACTAAGGGGCGTTCATTGTTCCGGGTTTGGCGAACGGGGGTTTCAGTAGCCTGTTTCATGGCGTGCACGTGGCATTGTGAGGGTGGAGGAGGTTTGCCCATGCTAGCATTGACCCAGCCCTCACAATTACCAACGAGTTACTGTTTTGAACGCCAACGCTGCCCCTTTGTCGATTGTCATTGCCACCCGAGAAAGCCGACTGGCTCTGTGGCAAGCCGAGCATGTGCAAGCCCTGTTGAAAGCGCGTGGTCACCACGTGACTTTGTTGGGCATGACCACCCAGGGTGATCAAATTCTGGACCGCAGTTTGAGTAAAGTGGGCGGCAAGGGACTGTTTGTCAAAGAGCTGGAATTGGCCCTGCAAGAAGGCCGTGCCGATATCGCGGTGCATTCGCTCAAAGACGTGCCCATGGATCTGCCCGAAGGTTTTGACCTGGCCTGCGTGATGCAACGTGAAGACCCGCGTGATGCCTGGGTCTCCTCGCAATATGCCAGCTTGAACGATTTGCCCGCAGGCGCGGTGGTAGGCACCTCGAGCTTGCGCCGCACCGTCTTGCTGCGGGCCTTGCGGCCGGACTTGAAGATCGAGCCCTTACGGGGCAACCTCGATACACGCCTGCGCAAACTCGACGAAGGCCAGTATGCAGGAATCGTGTTGGCGGCTGCGGGTCTCAAGCGGTTGAACATGAGCGAACGCATTCGCCATATTTTTGATGAAGCCGACATGTTGCCCGCTGCTGGGCAAGGGGCGCTGGGGATCGAAATCCGCTCCGACCGGCAAGACTTGCGCGACGCGTTAGCACCTTTGGCAGACACCCCTTCTTGGTGGCGCGTGGCCGCCGAACGCGCAGTGAGTCGGGCCATGGGGGGCAGTTGCTCCATGCCTTTGGCAGCACACGCCACTTTGATGGGTGACGCATTGACACTCCAGGCGGCATGGGGTGACCCCGAAGGCGAGGCCACTTTGGTGCGCGCCCAGGCCAGTTTGAATCAACCCACTTTGGCCACAGCGGAAGCACTCGGTTTGCAAGTTGCGCGCAGCTTGCAACAAGCAGGCGCGCATTGAATTCGATGCCTGGCGGCATTCAAACTCCCCAACACCCGACCCGCACCAAGGTGTGGGTGACCCGCCCATTGGAAGACAGCGCAGTCTGGGTGGATGCCTTGAATAGAGCCGATATCGATGCCCGAGCCCTACCCTTGATGGCCATTGGTCCTGCGCCCGATCCACATGCGATGGCTGTCGCTTGGCAGCACCTCGACGGCTACACAGCGGTGATGTTTGTCAGTGCGAACGCGGTGCGGTATTTCTGGCAAGGCCAAACTGCAGGTGTACCCCCTATTCCATGGCGCTTAGCCCGGGCATGGGTCACAGGGCCGGGCACTCGCGCAGCTCTGCGCAAGGTGGGCGTGCCTGATGGGCAGATCGATGGCCCAGTGCCAGGCGCTTCCCAACTGGACTCTGAAGCTTTGTGGGCGAACGTGGCACCGCAAGTTGAAGGCTTGGCTGCCCGAAATCAAACCGTGCTGATCGTTCGTGGTGCCGATGCCACGGGCCGCATGGCTGGACGCGATTGGCTGGCCCAACAGTTGATTCAGGCCGGTGTGAAGGTGGACCAGGTGGTGGCCTATCAGCGCTTGCAGCCCACGCTCAGCCCCGCGCAACTACAAATGGCCGCACAGGGTGCGAGCGACGGTTCGATCTGGTTGTTCAGCAACTCCGAAGCCTTGGGCCACCTTCAGCAGGTGTTGCCGGGTCAAGATTGGTCGCAGGCCAAAGCCGTGGCCACCCATCCGCGGATCGCCACTCATGCACGGGCTGCGGGTTTCGCACATGTGGCTATTGCGCAACCCGACAGGGAATCGGTCGCAGCCTCTATAAAATCCATGGCATGAATTCAGAACACCCCGCGTCCAAGCACCCTCCGGGCCCCATGGCATTGCAATGGCGTTGGTCGGTGGTCATTCCGACGCTGTTGGCGCTGGCCGCCCTGGGGGGCAGTGCGCTCTTGTGGGAAAAACTCTCGCGGATTCAGAGCCAGCTGGCGCGCCAAAGTGCTGACTCAGGGCAGCAGTCTCTGGAAGCCAAGGCCTGGGCCAAGCAAGCACAAGATACCGTCAAGGACAGTGCCGCCCGTTTGAGTCTGGTGGAGTCCCGCTTGGGAGAAGTCGCTCTTCAGCGCGGGCAGCTCGATGAATTGATGCAAAGTTTGTCCCGCTCGCGAGATGAAAACCTGGTGGTCGATATCGAAGCCGCTTTGCGCATGGCTCAGCAGCAGTCGCAATTGACGGGCAGCATGGAGCCTATGCTGGCGGCTTTGAAGTCAGCACAACTGCGTGTCCAGCGTGTGGGCCAATCGCGCCTGACCCCAGTGCAGCGGGCCATCGAAAAAGACCTGGAACAAGTGCGTTCAGCCCAGGTGACCGATGTGCCGGGCTTGCTGATCCAGTTGGACGAACTGGTCGCCTTGGTCGACGAATTGCCTTTAGGAAACCAACCGGCCTCGGCAGCGTCCCTTAAAACGACCAATGTGGCTGCGCCACCGACGGTTAATCCTTCGTGGTGGCAGGTCGGTGCGGAGCGGTTCTGGCAGGAAGTGCGCGGCCTCTTGCGGGTCAGCCGCATCGACGCCCCCGAGGCGGCCTTGCTGTCGCCGGACCAAGCTTTTTTCTTGCGTGAAAACCTCAAGCTCAAACTGCTCAATGCCCGCATGGGCCTGTTGGCCCGGCAAAGCGAATCTTTGCAAGCGGACATGGGCGCATCGGCGGCGCTGGTACGCAAGTATTTCGACATGAATTCCCGCAAGGTCCAGCAGGCCTTGAAATTGATCGAACAGTCTCAAGCGCAAGTGCGCAAAGGTGAAATGCCCCGGATGGACGGCACCTTGTCGGCCTTGGCGACTGCCGCCGCTGGAAGGTAAATCCCATGCGCGTTGCTTTGTGGTTGATCAGTTTGTTCGCAGTGGCCGTGGCAGGTGCTTTGCTGGCCGCCAGCAATCCAGGCACAGTGACCGTGTTTTGGCCGCCTTACCGCATCGACTTGTCCTTGAACCTTGTGTTGTTGGTTCTGGTAGGTCTGTTGGTGACGGTGCATGTGGCTCATCGTGCTTTGTCTGCGCTGCTGGAATTGCCTCGGCAAGCACAGCGCTGGCGCTTATTGCAAAAGGAACGCGCCGCGCATGGCGCCTTGCTCGATGCCATGGCGCATTTCATGGCCGGTCGTTTTTTGCGTGCACGCAAATCGGCCGAGGGCGTGATCGAACGCGAACAGGCGCTGACCCAGGCCGGTGCCTCTGTGTCCCATGCCACCGCCTTGAAAACACTGGCTCACATTTTGGCCGCCGAAGCGGCCCATGCCTTGCAAGACAGTGGCCTGCGGCAACAGCATTTGCAATCTGCATTGCTCGAAGCCGAGTCGGGCCCGACTGCTCTGCGACAAACTCTCAAAGAGGGCAGCTTGCTGCGCGCTGCGCGCTGGTCTTTGGACGATCGCCAGGCCCAAGACAGCTTGGCCTGGCTGGATCAACTTCCCCAGGGCGTCGCACGCAGGACCGTGGCCATGCGACTGCGCTTGAAGGCATCCCGCTTGGCGCACCAACCTGCACAGGCCTTGGATACTGCGCTGTTATTGGCCAAGCATCGCGCCTTCTCGCCGACGGCGGCTGACAGCATCGTGCGGGGCTTGGTCATGGATTTGCTGGCCAATACCCACGAAGTGGCGCAATTGCAGCGGGTCTGGAAAAGTTTGGGCACCGCTCAGAGGCTCATGCCTGAATTGGCGGTGCAAGCGGCCACCCATTGGCTGTCCTTGAAGGGCGAAGCGGCCGTGGCACGCGCTTGGCTGCTGCCAATTTGGGAGCAATGGCTGCGCAAGCCGGCAGCTTTGTCGGCTGCTCAAAAAATCAAATTGGTACGGGCTTTGGAGCAGAGTTTGGGTCATGAACAGGACCCGGCCGAGCGCGAATGGCTGGCCCGCATCGAGTCGGCCCAATTGGCGCAGCCCCAAGATGCCGCCTTGTTGTACCTGGCTGGTATGGCTTGTATGAAGCGACAGCTTTGGGGTAAAGCTCAGGCATTGCTCAGCCAAGCTAGTCAACATCTGCAAGACGCTGAATTGCGCCGCCAAGCCTGGCGCGCACTGGCCCAATTGGCCGAGCAGCGCGATGATGCCAGCGCCGCTGCCGTGGCCTGGAAGCGCGCCGCTTTGGCCTGATCACAAAAAAGCCGGACTCGAAAGTCCGGCTTCATCAAGTGGCTGCCTGTGTGTCAGGCACCCTGCGTGGTTGTCAGAATGGCAACTTCATCTCGCTCAGGTCTTTGCGCGTTTCGACCAGAATCAAGGGGCCTTCATCCAGAATGACCAAGGGCGGGCGCTCACGTGGCACATGCACCGGCTTGGGCTCTGCAGCAATGGCCGCTTGGACCATCGCAATTTTGGCCGGGTCGGAGTTGACCCATTGCAAGCCCGATTGCTGGGCCACTTGAATCAATTCGTCCACTGGCAACTGGAAGGCTTGAACGCGGGGCAGGCCCTTGGCCGCAGGCGCAGCAGAGGCTGTGGTCACAGGAGCAGAGGTGGCAGTTGCCACCGGTGCGGGTACAACTGCAGGAGCCACTGCAACAGCAGATGCTGGTGCTACTGAGACAGACGCAGGAGCGGTGACTTGCGAATCCGCTGGCCTTGCTTCAGTGTCTGTGGCAGAAGTTGAAACTGCGGTAGAAGCATGGGCGGCCCGGTCAAAATAAGACCTTGGTGCGGTTTCAGTGGAGTCACCCGGTGCGCTGACTACTGGGGGTTGAGCCTCAGAAGCCTCGCCGGTGACGGCTTCGGTTCGTGGCTCGCCGCGTTCGCGACGGTCGCGACCGTAACGGTCGCGCGAGCGGCGTTCACGGCGCTCAGGCGTAGCGCCGTCGACCGCTGATGCGTCTTGCATTGGAGAATCTGTGGACGTTTCGTTTGTCTGAGCAGCAGGGGCAGCGTCGGTGCGAGGCGCGTCTGCGCTGCGGCCACGACCCTCTCCTCTGCCTTCTCCACGACTTTCACTTCGACCTTCACCACGTTCACGGCGACCATCGCGACGACCTTGGCCGGGTTCACGTCCTTCAGCACGGGGAGCACGCTCGCCCAAGGTGTTGTCCGCGATGTCCATGGCCACCGAATTCTCAGCTTGTGCGGACAAGGATTCGCGGCGTTCACGCGGTGCGCGATCGCTATTGCGCTCACCTCGCTCGCCTTGTCGATCGTTGCGACGGCCTTCACGCGGTGCGCGGGGTTCGCGTGCCTCTGCAGGTGCACTCTCGGCACGCTCGGTGCTGCGATCAGATGAACGATCGGAAGAACGCTCACCTCGGCGCTGACCGTTGCGGCCACGGCCGCGTTCACCGTTGCGGGACTCTCGGCCTTCACGGGGTGCACGCGCGTCGCGCTTGTCTTCTTTGGCTGGTTCGACGACGGGGGCTGGCGCTGCTTCGCCACCGAAGAGATTTTTCAACCAAGCAAAGAAACCACCCGATGCGGCCACAGGTGCGGCAGGTTGGGCCGCGGCAGCTGTTGGTTTGGCAGCTTGGGGAGCGTCGACCTTGACCGGTGCGACAGGTGCGGGTGCATCGGGCAATACGCCTTTGATGACCGGTGTTTGCTTGTTGGTGGGCTCTTGCGAGCGACGCGTCACGGTGGTGGCATCTTCCATCACTTCAGCCATTTTGTAGCTGGCTTCGATGTGGTCCAGGCGCGGGTCGTCGTGCTTCAAGCGCTCGAGTTTGTAGTGCGGCGTTTCCATCGACTTGTTGGGCACCAGCAGCACATTGATGCGTTGCTGCAATTCAATCTTGGCGATTTCCGAGCGCTTTTCGTTCAGCAGGAAAGAGGCCACTTCCACCGGCACTTGCGCGTGCACGGCGGCACTGTTGTCCTTCATGGACTCTTCCTGGATGATCCGCAAAATCTGCAATGCCGAGCTTTCGGTATCGCGGATGTGGCCCGAGCCACCGCAACGGGGGCAAGGAATAGAGGAGCCTTCGGACAATGCCGGCTTCAAGCGTTGACGGCTCATTTCCATCAAGCCGAATTTGCTGATTGAGCCAAACTGCACACGGGCGCGGTCTTGGCGCAGCGCGTCGCGCAGGCGGTTTTCGACTTCACGGCGGTTCTTGGACTCTTCCATGTCGATGAAGTCGATCACGATCAGGCCGCCCAAGTCACGCAGGCGCATCTGGCGGGCCACTTCGTCAGCGGCTTCCAGGTTGGTGCGAGTCGCGGTTTCTTCGATGTCGCCGCCCTTGATGGCGCGGGCCGAGTTCACATCTACGGACACCAAGGCTTCGGTGTGGTCGATCACGATGGCGCCGCCCGAAGGCAGTTGCACAGTGCGGGCGTAGGCCGACTCGATCTGGTGCTCAATTTGGAAGCGGCTGAACAAGGGCGCGTCGTCGCGGTAGCGTTTGACGCGTGCAGCGAACTCGGGCATCACGTGGCTCATGAACTGCTGAGCTTGTTCGTAGATGTCGTCGGTATCGATCAGGATGTCGCCGATGTCGTTGTTGAAGTAATCCCGGATGGCGCGGATCACCAAGCTCGATTCCTGGTAAATCAGGAAAGCGCCTTTACCACCTTGGGTCGCGCCATCGATGGCCGACCACAGTTTCAGAAGGTAGTTCAGATCCCACTGCAACTCAGGGGCCGAGCGACCGATACCAGCCGTGCGGGCGATGATGGACATACCTTTGGGGTATTCCAGTTGGTCCATGGCCTCTTTGAGTTCTGCGCGGTCATCGCCCTCGATGCGGCGACTGACGCCACCGCCACGGGGGTTATTGGGCATGAGCACCACGTAGCGTCCGGCCAATGAGATGAAAGTGGTCAGGGCGGCGCCCTTGTTGCCACGTTCTTCTTTCTCGACCTGGACCAAGAGTTCCTGGCCTTCACGGATCACATCGCTGATGCGGGCCTGGCTGACAGAGACGCCTTCGGCAAAGTATTGGCGAGAGATTTCCTTGAAGGGCAAAAAGCCGTGACGGTCTTCACCGTAGTCCACGAAGCAGGCCTCCAGGGAGGGCTCGACGCGGGTCACAACGGCTTTGTAAATATTGCCTTTGCGCTGTTCGCGGCCTTCAATTTCGATTTCGTAGTCGAGGAGTTTTTGTCCGTCGACGATGGCCAAGCGGCGTTCTTCCGCCTGGGTGGCATTGATGAGCATCCGTTTCATGATGCAGTCCTTCTTTTCGATGCCAAACACGCACAGGTCACTGAACCTGCTTGCCGTGCTGGCGAGTCAACCGGCCCACAAAGGGCACACGATGCCTGAGAAGAAGCGAGAAACGAAAGGAATTGCCGAAGTGTCCGCCATTCAACTGAGCAGTGGCTCAGGAAAGGGGGAGGGGGCGCGTGGATGGTGCGAGGGGATGGGGGTGCTGAACAACTGACGAGGCGGGGAGGGTATCTCCGCTTTCAGGGGATGGGGCATGGACGTGCTCATGCAAGGCGGCTCGAGGAGCCACTGCAGCCAAGTCATCCAAGTTCCCATCAGCACAACAATCTCGCTTCATTCCATTCATCAGCCGCTGGCTGGTGAATCAGGGTATTCCGTATCGGGGTTTCTATGCTTCTGCCCATCCTCTTTTCATCTTGGCCACTGCAAGCGCTGGCTTGGCAGTCTGCAAAAATGCGAGAGGCGGCATCGACCTTCCAGTGATGGCGGGGCGGTGTGTGGACTAAACTCCAAGCTATGGGAATTCATTTCCATTCAAATCAACCACTTACGGCCAAACGCTGGTGAAACACATTATAGGGGGCAACCAAGCCCCTGTCCCCTTGGAAGTGAAATGGCTCTCGGTCGATGAAGAGTCAGCCGGTCAGCGCCTGGACAATTTCCTGATGCGTCACCTCAAAGGGGTGCCTAAAACCCATGTGTACCGGATCATCCGCAGCGGCGAGGTGCGGATCAACAAGGGCCGCGCCGCAGCAGACAGCCGGATCGAGGTCGGTGATGTGGTCCGTCTGCCCCCGGTGCGGGTCTCTGACAAGGTGGCCGAGAAAGCCGCCCACCCCGCCCCCAGCCGGGAATTTCCGGTCTTGATGGAAGACGAGGCCCTCCTGGCCATCGACAAACCGGCCGGTGTAGCCGTGCACGGGGGCTCGGGCGTGAGTTTTGGAGTGATCGAGCAGTTACGGCAAGCGCGGCCATTGGCCAAGCTTTTGGAGTTGGTGCACCGTCTCGACCGCGACACCAGTGGCATTTTATTGATTGCCAAAAAACGCAGCGCACTCAAAAACCTGCAAGATCAATTCAGGGAGCGGGAAACCGGCAAAACCTACCTGGCCTTGGTGAAGGGGGATTGGCCAGCGAAACTTAAAGTCATTGACCAACCTTTGCACAAATACCTTTTGCCTGACGGCGAGCGGCGAGTCAGGGTCACAACCCCCGAAGACCCCGATGGCATGCGTTCGATCACTTTGGTCAAAGTCGCCGAGCGCCTGATGGGCGCGACCTTGCTCGAAGTGACCATCAAAACCGGGCGCACCCATCAAATCAGGGTGCATTTGGCCTCTCAGGGCCATCCGATTGCGGGGGACGACAAATACGGTGACTTCGAATGGAACAAAATTTTGCAAAAGCAAGGCCACAAGCGCATGTTCTTACATGCATGGCGCTTACAGTTCAACCATCCCTTATCTGCTGAGCGTGTGCCCTTGGAGGCCGCATTGCCCGCTGAACTCCAACGAATGAGAGACCATGCACGAAGCCCGACCCCGACAGTTTGACCTGATCGCTTTCGATTGGGACGGTACCTTGTTCGATTCCACCGCCATCATCACCCGCTGCATCCAGCGGGCGGTGGTCGATGTGGGCGGTCAAGAACCGAGCCGCGAAGCTGCCTCCTATGTGATTGGCATGGCGCTGGCGCAAGCCTTGGCCCATGCGGCGCCAGATGTCTCGCCCGCCAAATACCCAGAGCTGGGCCAGCGCTATCGACACCACTATGTGCAACACCAAAACGACATCAGTTTGTTTGAGGGCGTATTGCCTTTATTGGCCGACCTCAAGTCCCGTCACCATTGGCTGGCAGTGGCCACGGGCAAGAGCCGCAAAGGCCTCAATGAGGCCCTGCACGATGTGGCCCTTAAAGGTATGTTTGACAGCTCCCGCACTGCCGATGAAACAGCTGGCAAACCCAGCCCCTTGATGTTGAATGAATTGATGGCCGAGTTGGGAGTCGCGCCCGAGCGGACCTTGATGATCGGCGACACCACGCACGATTTGCAAATGGCCTTGAATGCCGGCTGCCCCAGCGTGGGGGTGAGCTACGGGGCCCATGCGCCTGAAGCTTTTCATGCCCTGTCCCCCTTGGCCGTGGTGCATTCTGTGGCTGAACTGCACGAATGGCTGAAACACCACGCTTGACGAGCTGCCCATGACTGAATGGATTCCCTTGTGCCGTTCGGCCGATTTGCAAGAAGGCGGACGGGCTGTGCCTTTTGATGTGGTCTATGGCGGGCAAACTTGCCGCGCTTTTGCAGTGCGTCACGAGGGCCAGGCGCAGGCCTACCTGAACCGCTGCACCCATGTGGCCATGGAGCTGGATTTCCAGCCGGACCGTTTTTTCGACACCACCGGGCAATGGCTCATCTGTGCCACCCATGGTGCACTGTACCAACCTGCCACCGGCGATTGCGTCGGCGGACCCTGTCGCGGTGGACTCATCAAAATCACCTTGTCAGAACAAAGTGATGTCGTTCACTGGCATACTGAATACAATCTGAAACCTTTTGAATTTTGACATGCACGAGCCTCATTCCGAACCGCACGAAGCCGTGGATCCCCTTGCCTCACCTGCCATGACCGCCGACAAGTCCCCAAGCGCCGAGGCCATTGCAGCAACCCCAGTCTCCCCCGGCTCCAATGACCGACAGGTCTTGGAAAAGCTCGTGTTTTCCAATTTGCAGGAAGCCAAAGTGGCGAGACGTTGGAACATCGCGCTTCGTTTGTCATGGCTTGTATTTGCCATTGCAGTGTTCTGGATTTTGCGTAACGACAACGCACCGGCCAACAACCCCACCATGACCCACACCGCTACGGTGGAAATCAAAGGCGAGATCGCATCCGGCGCCGATGCCAGTGCTGAAAACATCGTGGTGGCCATGCGCAACGCATTGGAAGATTCCGGCTCTAAGGCCTTGGTGTTGGTGATCAACTCGCCTGGCGGCAGCCCAGTGCAAGCGGGCATCATCAACGATGAGATTCACCGTTTGAAAGAGGTTTACAAAAAGCCGATTTATGCGGTAGTCGAAGAGTCTTGCGCTTCAGCTGCCTACTACATTGCAGCAGCCACGGACAAGATTTACGTCGACAAAGCCAGTATTGTGGGCAGCATCGGCGTCCTGATGGATGGCTTTGGCTTCACCGGCCTGATGGACAAGTTGGGCATTGAGCGCCGCTTGATGACGGCGGGTGAAAACAAGGGATTTTTGGACCCGTTCAGCCCTCAGACGGAAGCGCAGCGCAAACATGCGCAGTCCATGCTCAATCAAATCCATGCACAGTTCATCGACGCGGTCAAAAAAGGCCGCGGCGATCGCTTGAAGGAAACACCTGAGATGTTCAGTGGCCTGTTCTGGAGCGGTCAGCAAGCTGTGGAGCTGGGCTTGGCTGACAGTTTGGGCAGCCTGGACATGGTGGCGAGGGACGTGGTGCAGGCTGAAGACATTACCGACTACACCCGCCGAGAGAACGTGGCAGAGCGCTTGGCCAAACGATTCGGTGCCGCGATGGGCGAGGGCGCTTGGCGCGCCATGCAGTCATCAACGCATCTGCGCTGAATAAGGCCTCAAGGGCCGATGGCGAATACAGCAGGTGTGCTGTTGTCAGGTCCACTCGCTTGCTTCTTCCATTGACTGACCGCAGCGCTACGTGATTGCGCTGTTTCCAGCGTCAAGCCGCTGCTGATGGCCAGGCGTGTCTGGGGCTGCAGGGTCTGTAGCAGCGCTTGTAACAACGCCGCATTTCGGTAGGGCGTTTCAATGAAGAGTTGGGTTTGTCCGCTGCGAGCGGCCAGACTTTCCAATTCCCGAATGCGTTTGCTGCGCTCGGCTGCATCTTGCGGGAGGTAGCCTACAAAGGCGAAGTTTTGACCATTGAGGCCACTGGCCGCAAGGGCCAGCAGCAACGAGACCGGGCCGGTCAGGGGGACCACGGTCAAGCCCAAGCTGTGAGCGGCACGAACGACCGAACTGCCCGGGTCCGCCACGGCGGGCATGCCCGCTTCGCTCACCAACCCCACATCTTCACCAGCCATCGCGCAAGCCAACAGGGGTTGGGCGTCGAATTGACCTTGGTGATCGCCTTTTTTATGTACCTGGCGCGGCAGCTCGGTGATGTTTTGGCTTTGAATCGGAGTGAGCAAGGGAATTTCGGCGTCGATCCGCTTCAAGTAAGCGCGGGTAGATTTGGCGTTTTCACAGATCCAATGGCTCAAACGGGCTGCGATGCGCAAGGTGCCCAGGGGCATGACCTCTGGCAAGGGGGCCACACTGTCGCAACCAAAATCCAATGGGGCCGGCACCAGGAACAAACGCCCGCGCGATGGCTTGGAGTTGGGCGCGCTCATAAAATTCGCACCCCCGCAGCGCGGATCATTTGGCAGGTTCGGATCAAGGGCAAACCCACCAGGGCGGTGGGGTCGTCGTTGTCAATCTGGTCCAGCAAGGCAATGCCCAGGCCTTCGCTTTTGGCGCTGCCGGCGCAGTCATAGGGTTCTTCGGCCTGCAAATAGGCTTCAATTTCGGCATCGCTCAATTCGCGAAATTGGACTTTCACCGAGGCTAATTGCGTGTCCGCAAAGCCACTGGCCTGACACACCACCGAAACCGCAGTTTGGAAAATCACCACCCGGCCGCGCATGCTTTGCAGTTGTGCCACAGCCCGATCGTGTTGGCCGGGCTTGCCCAAAGGCTGGCCATCCAAATCGGCCACTTGGTCCGAGCCGATCACCACTGCTTGCGGGAATTGGACGGCCACAGCTTGGGCTTTAGCCAAGGCCAGGCGCAGTGCCAGTGAGCGCGGAGCCTCGCCGGGAAGTGGCGTTTCATCCACTTGCGGGGCCGCCACTTCGAAGGGGATGCGCAAGCGTCCCAACAATTCTCGGCGGTAAAGCGAGGTCGATGCCAAGATCAATTGGCGCAGGGGGGCGTTAGGGGCAATCACAGAAGACATCTGCCGATTCTCTTACACTGACGGCATGGAATTCCAAAACAATGCCAAGTGGCGGCCTGAAAAGCTCGATGTGAGAGCCTTTGCCCAGGCCCTAGCGAGCCTTTCAGGACAGTCCCCTTTGTCGGATTGGCCTCGCTTGGCCGAAGAAGCGCAATCTGAATTGCAAGCCCCTCCTGTGAGCTGGACTTTGCGGGGCGAGTGGGTGCCGGAGTCTGGCGCACCTGATCAAGTCTGGCTGCATCTGCACATCCAGGCAACTTTGCCCATGCTGTGTCAGCGCTGCTTGGGTCCTGTGTTGACGCCCATCGAAGTGGATCGGCCATTCCGTTTTGTGGCCGATGAGGACACCGCCATGGCCTTGGACGACGAGTTGGAAGAAGACTTGTTGGTGCTCAGCCGAGAGTTTGACGCCTTGGCCCTGATCGAGGATGAGGTCATATTGGCCGTGCCTTTGGTGCCTTTTCATGAGGTTTGCCCAGTGCCGCTGACCATGACCGTGTCCGATCCGCAGTTTGAAGCAGCCGAGACCGAGCGCCCAAATCCCTTTGCCGCTTTGGCCGGTCTGAAGATCCCCCCCTCGCGTTGAGCGCGCTTTTGGGTTATACTGCATGGCTTCGCTCGGAGTGTCCGGGCGGTCTGTTCTAACCCTGAAGCTGCGTCCTTCTTCGAACGCGCGGCATCCAACGCATTCAAGGAGCCACCATGGCTGTTCAGCAAAACAAAAAGTCCCCGTCCAAGCGCGGCATGCATCGTTCGCACAACGCATTGAACGTGCCCGGTATCGCTGTGGAACCCACCACCGGTGAAACTCACCTGCGTCATCACATCAGCCCCAACGGTTTTTACCGTGGCCGTCAGGTGCTGAAAAACAAATCTGAAGCCTGATTTCAACCGGCTTCAAAGGCCCGATGCTACTTCCCCCGTAGCCTCGGGCCTTTGTTTTTGATCAATCCAATTTATGACATCCGTGATCACCCTGGCTGTCGATTGCATGGGCGGCGACCATGGCCCGCGCGTGACCTTGGCTGCTTGCCGCCGATTTTTGGCGCAACACCCTCAGGCCCGCCTGCTATTGGTTGGGCAACCTGAAGCATTGACCAGTTGGACCGATACGCGCGGCCAGATCGTGGCGGCCAGTGAAGTGGTGGGGATGGACGATCCGATCGAGATCGCTCTACGCCGCAAAAAAGACTCGTCAATGCGCATTGCCATCGAGCAAGTCAAGCAAGGCTCAGCCCAAGCGGCGGTTTCTGCCGGTAACACGGGCGCTTTGATGGCCATCGCACGTTATGTGCTTAAAACCATGGATGGAATCGATCGGCCCGCGATCGCAGGGCAAATGCCCAATTTCAAAGGCGGCGGCACCACCATGCTGGATTTGGGTGCCAATGTGGACTGCTCCCCCGAGCATTTACTTCAGTTTGCAGTGATGGGTTCGGCCTTGGTGTCGGTGTTGCAAGGCAATGAGACCCCTTCGGTGGGTTTGCTCAACGTCGGCGAAGAGGTCATCAAAGGCAACGAAGTCATCAAAAAAACAGGCGAACTGCTTCGATCTGCCAGCCAAGCCGGTGATTTGAACTTTTACGGTAATGTTGAAGGTAATGACATTTTCAAGGGCACCGTGGACATCGTGATTTGCGATGGCTTTGTCGGTAATGTCGCCCTCAAAGCCAGCGAAGGGCTGGCGACCATGATCAGTGGCTTCCTGACGGCTGAATTTACGCGCAGTATTTTCACCAAACTGCTGGCTTTTCTGGCTTATCCAGTCTTATCTGCATTTAAATCGCGCGTTGACCACCGTCGCTACAACGGTGCGGCTCTGTTGGGTCTGCGGGGCTTGGTCTTTAAAAGTCACGGTTCGGCCGATGAGTTGGCCTTCGAAACCGCTTTGAACCGCGCGTATGATGCATCCCGTCACCAATTGCTTGACCGGGTACAGGCCCGGATTGCCCATGCAGCCCCTTTGTTGGCTGGAATGCAGGCAGAACGGGTCAGCACGCCGGTCCCACACGAATGAGACGTTATTCCCGTATCACAGGTACTGGCAGTTATTTGCCCCCCCGTCGACTGACCAATGCCGATCTGGTGGCCCAGTTGGCGAGCCAAGGTGTTGAAAGCTCCAACGAGTGGATTGTGGAGCGCACAGGTATCCAGGCCCGGCATTTCGTGGACGACGGCGTGGGCAGCAGTGATTTGGGCGCACATGCGGCCCGCTTGGCCATCGAGGCTGCAGGCCTGCAGGCGCAAGACATCGATTTGATCATCGTGGCGACCTCCACACCTGACATGGTGTTCCCCTCGACAGCGACCATGTTGCAGCACAAATTGGGTATCGCAGGCTGCCCAGCCTTTGATGTGCAGGCAGTGTGTAGCGGATTTATCTATGCGTTGACCGTGGCCGATGCCATGATCCAAAGCGGCTCGGCCAGTAAAGCCTTGGTGGTGGGCGCTGAAGTGTTCAGCCGCCTGCTCGATTTCAAGGACCGCACCACCTGTGTCTTGTTCGGCGACGGCGCTGGTGCCGTGGTTTTGGAAGCCTCCGACGTGCCAGGCATATTGGCGACCGATATCCATGCCGATGGCAAACACACAGACCTGTTGTGCGTGCCGGGCCATGTGTCTGGGGGTGCGATTTTGGGTGATCCTGTGCTCAAAATGGACGGTCAAGCGGTCTTCAAGTTGGCCGTTGGCGTCCTGGAAGAAACCGCGCGCGCCAGTTTGCTCAAGGCGGGACTGGTTGACGCGGACATCGATTGGTTGATTCCCCACCAGGCCAATATCCGCATCATCCAGAGCACAGCACGCAAGCTCAAGATGTCGATGGACAAGGTGATCGTCACCGTCGATCAGCATGGCAACACCTCGGCCGCATCGATTCCGCTGGCGCTGGACCACGCTGTCCGTCAGGGTCAGATTCAAAAGGGCCAAACGCTCATGCTGGAAGGGGTGGGCGGGGGGTTCACTTGGGGCTCGGTCCTGCTCAAACTCTGAGCGCCGGCCTGTCAGGCGGGTAGACGGCTAAGAAAGCGGCTCACACCGAACAATTTGGATTCATGAACAACACCATGACAACATTTGCATTTGTTTTCCCGGGCCAAGGCTCACAATCGGTCGGCATGTTGGACGCTTGGGGTGACCACCCGGCCGTGACAGCCACTTTGAAAGAAGCTTCTGATGCCTTGAACGAAGACATTGGCGCTTTGATCCGTCAGGGCCCCAAAGAAGCCTTGACCTTAACCACCAACACCCAACCCGTGATGCTGGTGGCGGCTGTGGCGGCTTACCGTGCTTGGCTGGCGGAAGGCGGTCAGCCGCCCGCTGTGGTAGCAGGGCATTCCTTGGGTGAATATTCGGCCTTGGTCGCCTCCGGCGTCTTGACTTTGGCGCAGGCCGCACCTTTGGTGCGCTTCAGGGCCGCCGCCATGCAAGAAGCGGTGCCGGTGGGCGTGGGTGCCATGGCCGCGATTTTGGGCATGGCTTCGAGCCAAGTCATCGAAGGCTGCGCCCAAGCCCAAGCCCTGTTTCCTTCGGAAAGCGGCGAGGTGGTTGAAGCCGTGAATTTCAACGATGCCGCCCAAACCGTGATTGCCGGCAGCAAAGCCGCCGTTGAGAAAGCCTGTGAAGTGCTCAAAGCCAATGGTGCCAAACGGGCCTTGCCTTTGCCGGTCTCTGCGCCTTTCCATTCGAGTTTGATGAAGCCTGCAGCGGACAAACTCGCAGCCCAATTGGCCAACACGGTGTTCGCTGCGCCGCAGATTGCGCTCATCAACAACATCGATGTGTCGGTTGAAACCGATGCGGCCCGCATTCGGGATGCTTTGTTTCGTCAGGCTTTTGGTCCGGTGCGTTGGGTGGAATGTGTTCAAGCCATCAAGGCACGCGGTATTTCGACCGTGGTGGAATGTGGCCCGGGCAAAGTGTTGGCCGGAATGGTCAAGCGAATTGATGCCGAGATGACCGGTTTGGCCTTGTTCGATCCGGCATCCTTGAGTGAAGTGAAAGGGCAGCTATGACTGAAATGACAATGACAGGTCAAGTGGCCTTGGTCACGGGCGCTTCGCGCGGTATCGGTGCCGCTATTGCATTGCATTTGGCGCAGTTGGGCTACAAAGTTGTGGGCACGGCCACCACCGAAGATGGTGCAGGGCGCATCACTGCCGCCTTGTCGGCCTATGCCGGCTGTAAAGGGGCCATGCTGGATGTGAATGACAGTGCCGCCGCAGAAGCCTTGATCGATGGCATGGTCAAAGAACATGGCGGCTTGCAGGTGCTGGTGAACAACGCCGGCATCACCCGCGACACCTTGGCTATGCGCATGAAGGACGATGACTGGGATGCCGTCTTGGATACCAATTTGAAAGCAGTCTTTCGCATGAGCCGAGCCGTCATGCGTCCCATGATGAAACAGCGTTATGGCCGCATCATCAACATCACCAGTGTGGTGGGCGCCTCAGGTAACCCTGGACAGGCCAATTACGCGGCGGCCAAAGCTGGAGTGGCCGGTATGACCCGCGCCCTGGCCCGTGAATTGGGCAGCCGCAACATCACAGTCAATTGCGTGGCCCCAGGTTTCATCGAAACCGACATGACGGCCGCCTTACCCGAGGCCCAACAAAAAGCCTTGTTGGATCAGATTCCCTTGGGGCATTTGGGCAAACCTTCAGACATCGCCCATGCGGTCAGTTATCTGGCCAGCCCCACGGCGTCTTATGTCACCGGTCAAGAACTGCATGTCAATGGCGGCATGTTCATGGCCTGAAACCTGTTTTTATCGTGACCGTTTCCATGTGCCCGGGATTTGGGTGCGCAGAGGCGGTTAAAATCTCTTTTTTCACAACCCTCAGAGGGAACCATGAGCGATATCGAAGCACGTGTCAAAAAAATCATTGCCGAACAACTCGGCGTTGAAGAGTCACAAGTCACCAATGAAAAAGCCTTTGTGGCCGATCTGGGCGCTGACTCGTTGGACACCGTGGAGTTGGTGATGGCGCTGGAAGACGAATTCGGCATCGAAATTCCTGACGAAGATGCTGAAAAAATCACCACGGTCCAAGCCGCGATTGATTACGCCCAAAGCAAGAAGGCCTGATCAGCAATGACCCGTCGCCGCGTTGTCGTCACGGGTTTGGGATGCATCAGCCCCGTGGGCAACACGGTCGCTGAGTCGTGGTCCAACCTGTTGGCAGGTCAGTCCGGTGTCGGCCTGATCACAAAGTTCGATGCTTCGGCCTTCGCCTGCAAAATTGCTGGCGAGGTCAAAGGCTTCAATCTGGATGCGTACATCAATGCCAAAGATGCACGCACGATGGACCAATTCATCCATTACGGTGTGGCCGCTGCCATGCAGGCCGTGGAAGATGCTGGACTGCCGACGGGCGAAGCGCTCGACGACGAGCTGGCGACCCGCATTGGTTGCGTGATCGGCTCCGGGATCGGAGGCTTGCCCATGATTGAGGGCATGCACGCGGAATACACCAGCCGCGGCCCCCGCAGGATCTCTCCATTTTTTGTGCCCGCTTCGATCATCAACATGATCGCTGGGCATGTGTCTATGAAATGTGGCTTCAAGGGCCCCAATTTGGCCGTAGTGACCGCCTGCACCACCGGTTTGCATTGCATCGGTGAAGCGGGTCGCATGATCGAATACGGTGACGCCGATGTGGTGATTGCCGGCGGTTCAGAAGCTTGCGTTTCGCCTTTGGGTGTGGGTGGCTTTGCCGCCATGCGCGCCTTGTCCACCCGCAACGACGACCCGACAGCGGCTTCCCGTCCCTGGGACAAAGACCGCGATGGTTTTGTCTTGGGCGAAGGAGCGGGCGTGATGGTGCTCGAAGAGTACGAGCACGCCAAGGCCCGTGGCGCCAAAATTTATGCCGAGTTGTCTGGTTACGGTATGAGTGCCGATGCCGGTCACATGACGGCGCCCAGCATGGACGGTCCTCGCCGCGCCATGATCTCTGCCATGCGCAACGCGGGTGTGAACGCCGATCAGGTGCAATACCTCAATGCCCATGGCACCTCCACCCCCTTGGGTGATGTGAACGAAACCAGTGCCATCAAAGCGGCTCTGGGTGATCATGCGCACAAGTTGGTGGTCAGCTCGACCAAGTCCATGACGGGTCATTTGTTGGGTGGCGCCGGTGGGGTCGAAAGCATCTTCACCGTGTTGTCCATTTACCATCAAAAAGTACCGCCTACGATCAACCTCGATCACCAAGATCCGGAATGTGATCTGGATTACTGTGCCAACACCGCCCGAGATGTGAAGATCGATGTGGCACTGAAAAACAATTTTGGTTTCGGTGGTACGAACGGCAGTTTGGTTTTTAAACGCGTTTAAGGACCCAGCATGCATAGCGCCCCAGGGATTGTGTATCCGCTGGGGCGTTTTTCATGGTTCTGGTTGTGCGGCCTGCCCATTTGGTGTGTTGCGGCCGCAGTGAATGCGGTCTTGTATGCGCAATCCTCTCTGGCCGCCAGTCATGCCGGCTTTTCAGCTGCCGTTTTGTTGATCCTGCTGATCACCAGTCTGCGCGAGAGGCGGGACGCGTTTCCTGGTGCCCAGTTGCAATGGGACGGTGAGTGCTGGCATGTGATGCCCGATTTGCCGGAGGCTGCGCCACAGCCCTTGGCCCGCGTGGTGGTGGTGCTGGATCTTCAACAGGCCTTGCTGCTGCGCATGGTCTGTGCGGACTCAGATGTATCCGGCCACTTACAACAATGGGTGTGGCTTTACAAGGGATTTGCACCCGAGCAATGGCATGGCTTGCGTTGCGCGGTATATTCGCGCCAGCCCTCAGACCGGTACGCTTGAAAGCTTTTTCATCGACCCTATCTGAAAGGCTTGTCTGTTCACGATGGAGATTTTGAACAATGTGGAAAAACCAATCCCTCTCTAAAGCATTGAGCGTGCTGGCGCTCAGCGCCACAGCGGCCTTGCCCAGCGCATGGCTGCTCACATCAATCGCCTTGGCCCCCAGCCAGGTGCAAGCCCAGGTGGTCAAAGGCTTGCCCGATTTCACCGAACTGGTGGAGCAAGTGGGCCCCTCAGTAGTGAACATACGCACCCTGGAAAAAGTCAAGACGAACGCAGGCAGCAGCGCCAATCCAGACGATGAAATGCAGGAGCTGTTCCGTCGCTTTTTCGGGGTACCGATGCCCAACATGCCCCGGCAAAATCCCAGGCCGAATCGATCGCAGCCATCCGATGAACCAGCTCAGCCCAAAGGCGTGGGCTCGGGTTTCATTTTGTCGGCCGATGGCTTCATCATGACCAATGCCCATGTAGTGGACGGCGCTGACGAGGTCTTGGTCACTTTGACCGACAAGCGAGAATTCAAGGCCCGCATTGTGGGTGCTGACAAACGCACAGATGTGGCAGTGGTCAAAATCCAGACCACTGGCTTGCCTGCCATCAAAGTCGGTGATGTCTCGCGTCTCAAAGTGGGCGAATGGGTCATGGCCATCGGCTCACCCTTTGGCCTTGAGAATTCCGTCACCGCCGGCATCGTGAGTGCCAAGCAGCGTGACACGGGTGACTATTTGCCCTTCATTCAAACCGACGTGGCGATCAACCCAGGCAACTCTGGCGGCCCATTGATCAATATGCGCGGTGAAGTGGTCGGCATCAACAGTCAAATCTATTCACGCTCAGGCGGCTTCATGGGTATTTCATTTGCCATCCCCATGGATGAAGCCATTCGCGTGAGTGAGCAATTGCGCCAAAGCGGGCATGTGACACGCGGACGCATTGGCGTGCAGATCGGCGATGTGACTAAAGAGGTGGCCGAGTCCATCGGGCTGGGCACCGCGCAAGGCGCGCTGATTCGCAATGTCGAGTCAGGCTCGCCAGCGGACAAAGCGGGCCTGGAGCCCGGCGACATCATCACCCGCTTCGATGGCAAGCCGATTGAAAAAGCCACCGATTTACCTCGACTGGTCGGCAACACCAAACCCGGGACGCGCAGCAACCTCACCGTGTTTCGCCGTGGCAGCAGCAAAGAGTTGTCTGTCACCATTGCCGAATTGGAACCAGTGAAAACCAGCAAGGCGCCAGCGCCTGCTGCAGAAAGCAAACCCGCTGGCACGGCGCAGTCCATGGGTTTGGTGGTGTCCGATTTGACGGAAACCCAAAAGAAGGAATTGAAAGTGCGCGGTGGTGTGCGCATTGATACCGTGGGAGAGGCTTCGGCCCGTGCGGGCTTGCTGCAAGGCGATGTGATTTTGGCAATCGCCAACACCGAAATTGCGCAGGTCAAGGATTTCGAAAGCGTGATGAACAAGCTGGATAAATCCAAACCTTTCACCATCTTGTTTCGCCGTGGCGATGTGGCGCAGTACGCTCTGATCCGGCCCGGCAAGTGAAGTTAACCAGGCCAAACCCCGGTGGTGACTGGGGTTTGGCGGGTTCAAAACCCCATATTTAGACGGGTCATTGCCCCCCGAACTTGGCGTTCACACAACACCTTGGCGTTCAAAAAATATTTGTCACAGCAGAAAATTTTAAGTTTGTGCGCACTAACTTTATGTGTGGCTCATAACAAAAATGGCTAAAATCTCTCTGCTTGATCCTCGATTCAATGCATAGACGGTTGGTAAAGAACCATGATGTGGGATGTCCCACTTCAGTCCACCACTGATCCACAGTCCACCCACAACTTGTTCAATGAATTTCCGGTGCGGCCTGTGAATAAGTTGTGAATAAGTTTTATGTTGCAGAGCAGCAACGCCAGGCCTGATGCGATGTTGAGGATGTGCGCCCTGGGCTTTTTGCCTACAATGAAGTTCCAACACATCGCAGTTGCCATAGATTGTTGGTTCAGGGCGCGTCCTCCATGACGCGCCCTTTTTTCTGGGTCGGGTCCATTCAATTTCAAACACTTGTAGCTATTCCTTGATGAATCACATCAGAAACTTTTCGATCATTGCGCACATTGACCATGGCAAATCGACCTTGGCCGATCGACTGATTCAACGCTGCGGTGGACTGCAAGAGCGTGAGATGTCTGCGCAAGTGCTGGACTCGATGGACATTGAAAAAGAACGCGGTATCACCATCAAGGCCCAGACCGCTGCACTTCAATACAAAGCGCAAGACGGTCAAATCTACAACCTGAATTTGATCGACACGCCCGGGCATGTGGACTTCTCTTACGAGGTCTCGCGTTCTTTGTCTGCTTGCGAAGGCGCCTTATTGGTGGTCGATGCCAGTCAGGGTGTTGAAGCCCAAACCGTGGCCAATTGCTACACCGCGTTGGATCTGGGCGTTGAAGTGGTGCCTGTGCTTAACAAAATGGATTTGCCCCAGGCCGATCCTGAGAACGCCAAAGCGGAAGTTGAAGACGTGATCGGCATCGATGCCAGCGAAGCGATTCCTTGCTCTGCCAAAACCGGTATGGGGATCGACGAGATCCTCGAAGCCATCGTGGCCAAAGTCCCAGCACCCAAAGGCAATCCCAATGCGCCTTTGCGCGCCATGATCATCGACAGCTGGTTTGACACCTATGTTGGCGTGGTGATGCTGGTGCGCGTGGTGGATGGTCGGCTGGGCAAAGGTGAGCGCTTCAAAATGATGGCCACCGAGTCGGTCTACAACGCAGACAATTTGGGTGTCTTTACACCCAGCAATGAGCCGCGCAATTCACTGGAGGCCGGGCAGGTCGGTTACATCATTGCGGGTATCAAGGAATTGCAGGCCGCCAAAGTCGGCGACACCATCACCTTGGAAAAAAAGCTGCCCAACAACCTGGGGCCTGCCAGCGAAGCCTTGCCGGGATTCAAGGAAATCCAGCCTCAGGTGTTTGCCGGTTTGTATCCCACCGAATCCAGCGAATACGATTCGCTGCGCGACGCCCTCGAAAAGCTCAAGCTCAACGATGCTTCTCTCCATTACGAACCAGAAGTCTCCCAGGCCTTAGGCTTTGGATTCCGTTGTGGTTTTCTGGGCCTATTGCACATGGAAATTGTGCAAGAGCGATTGGAGCGTGAATTCGACCAGGACCTGATCACGACAGCGCCCAGCGTGGTCTACCAGGTGGTCAAGGCCGATGGCGAAGTGGTCATGGTCGAGAATCCATCCAAAATGCCCGAGCAAGGCAAACTGGCCGAAATCCGAGAACCCATTGTCACGGTGCATCTGTACATGCCGCAGGACTATGTGGGCCCGGTCATGACCCTGGCCAACCAAAAGCGCGGTGTGCAAATGAACATGGCCTACCATGGCCGTCAGGTCATGCTGACTTATGAAATGCCGCTGGGCGAGATCGTGCTGGACTTCTTTGACAAGCTCAAGTCGGTCTCTCGCGGATATGCCTCCATGGATTATTCGTTTTTGGAGTTTCGGGCCTCGGACGTGGTCAAAGTCGACATTTTGCTCAACGGTGAAAAAGTCGATGCCTTGTCGATCATTGTGCACCGTTCGCAGTCACAATACCGAGGGCGTGCGGTGGTCGGCAAGATGCGTGAAATCATCAGTCGCCAAATGTTCGATGTGGCCATCCAGGCCGCGATCGGTGCCAACATCATTGCGCGCGAAACCATCAAGGCCCTGCGCAAAAACGTTTTGGCCAAGTGCTATGGTGGTGACATCACGCGCAAACGCAAACTGCTGGAAAAGCAAAAAGCCGGTAAAAAACGGATGAAACAAATCGGCTCGGTGGAAGTGCCTCAAGAAGCCTTCCTGGCCATCTTGCAAGTGGAAGATTGAAACAATGCCCTATTTAACAAGCTTGGTCCTGGCAGCTTTTGTTGGCTACGCAGGGTCCTGGTACCTGGGCCTGATCGAAGGCAACTTTGCCTTGCTGTTGTTGATGGCAGTGGTCATCTCTGGCATCTACTGGTTGGCGGAGCGCTTTTATTTTTGGCCCCAACGACAAGCCGCAGTCCTTCAACTCGAAGCCGATGCCAGCGCTCGTCAGCAAGAACTCAACCGCTTGGGCATCCAAAAAGTGGATAGCAACTTGGCCACCTCCCGAGACCAGTTGCTGATGCAACCTTGGTGGCTGGACTGGACCGCGGGTCTGTTCCCCGTCATTCTGGTGGTGTTCATCCTGCGTTCTTTTTTGTTCGAACCCTTCAAAATTCCCTCGGGCTCCATGATCCCTACTTTGTGGGTGGGTGATTTGATTCTCGTGAACAAATTCCATTACGGCCTGCGCTTGCCGGTCGCCAACATCAAATTGACCGAAGGCACCCCCGTGCAACGCGGTGATGTGATGGTATTCCGCTACCCCCCACGACCCAGTGTCGACTACATCAAACGGGTGGTCGGTGTGCCGGGCGACGAAGTGGCCTACCTCAATAAGCAATTGAGCATCAATGGGCAAGTGGTCGAGCGACACAACCAGCCCGAATTCTTTGACGAATCGTCGATGCGCTATTTCAAACAATACGACGAAGCCTTGGGCAGTCAACCGCATATGTTGATTCAGGACGAGGACCGTCCGGCCTTCATTACCGGGGCTGATCAGTTCGCTTTCCGCGAAAACTGCCGCTACAGCGTCGAAGGTGTGGTTTGTAAAGTGCCAGCAGGTCACTATTTCATGATGGGTGACAACCGCGACAACTCGCTCGACTCCCGTTACTGGGGGTTTGTGCCCGATGCCAACATTGTGGGTCGCGCCTTTTTTGTCTGGATGAATTTCGGCAACATCAAACGCATTGGTGGCTTCCATTGAAAGTGCACGCATGGCATTGAGTGACGGATTGCAGGCCCTGCAAACCCGTTTGGGCCATCCCTTTGCTAACCCTGCTTTGCTAGAGCGGGCTGTCACGCACCGCAGTTTTTCAGCCGATCACAATGAGCGCTTGGAGTTTTTGGGCGATTCGGTGCTGAACTTGTCTGTGGCCCATTGGTTGTTTGAAAAACTCAACGACCAAACCGAAGGCGACCTCTCCCGCGTTCGCGCCAACTTGGTCAAACAAGACACTCTGTTCCAACTGGCCTTCGACTTGGGTTTGTCCAACGTGCTGAGGCTGGGCGAAGGCGAGTTGCGTTCGGGCGGACAAAAACGGCCGTCCATCCTGGCCGATGCCCTGGAAGCTTTGATCGGCGCGGTCTACTTGGATGCCGGTTATCCGGCAGCTCAAGCCCTGGTCCGGCGTTTGTTCAAAGATGTACAGGTCAATCCGCAGATGCAAGCGGCCTCCAAGGACCCTAAAACAGAGTTGCAGGAATGGTTACAAGGGCGCAAACTGCAATTGCCTTTGTACACCGTGGTCGCGACCCGAGGTGCGGCGCACAAGCAAATGTTCGAAGTCGCTTGTGACATTCGCGAAATGGGCTTGTCGCAGCTCGGTCTGGGCACCTCTCGTCGTGCAGGCGAACAAGCCGCCGCTGCGGCCATGCTCGAAACACTCAAAACCAAGGCGTCCTGATGAACACTCGCAAAACCGGACCCGCATCCGAATCCTTGGACGATGCCTTGCTTGAAAGCGATACGCCGTCCGCCCCGGTGCGCCGCATGATCCAGATCCCCGGCGTGACCGTTCAGCCGCTCTCCGCAGAGGCCCCTGCGGACTCCCCAGCGCCTGCGGACATGGACGCTCAACGCTGTGGCCTGATCGCCATTGTGGGTAAACCCAACGTGGGCAAATCGACTTTGCTCAATGCCTTGGTCGGGCAAAAGATCAGCATCACATCGCGCAAAGCCCAAACCACTCGGCACCGCATCACAGGTATCCGAACCGAAGGCGCCACCCAGTTTGTGTTTGTCGACACCCCGGGTTTCCAAACCCGCCACAGCGCAGCCTTGAACAAATCGCTCAACAAGACCGTGTTGGGCGTAGTGGCTGATGTGGATTTGGTCCTGTTTGTGGTGGAAGCGGGCAGCTTCCAATTGGCCGATGCCAAGGTGTTGGCCTTGCTCAAGCCGGGTGTGCCCTGCTTGCTGGTGGCCAATAAACTCGATGTGGTCAACCGCCGCGGAGACATTGCGCCTTGGCTGCGCGAAATGCAAGAGCGCCATCCCTTCAACGAATTTGTGCCGATGTCGGCCAAAAACGCCAAGGATGTGCAACGCCTGTTTGGTATTTGCGAAAAGTACCTCCCCGAACAAGCCTGGTTTTATGACCAAGACGAATTGACCGACCGCAGCGAGAAATTCCTTGCCAGTGAAATCGTTCGCGAAAAGCTCTTTCGATTCACGGGCGACGAATTGCCCTACACCTCGACCGTGGTGATTGAAAAATTCGAAGAAGAAAAAGGCCGCACCAGCAAACGCATGGTGCGAATCGCCGCTACCATCGTGGTCGAGCGCGATGGCCACAAAGCCATGGTCATTGGTGACAAGGGCGAGCGCCTCAAGCGCATCGGCACCGAGGCGCGGCAAGAGCTGGAAAAGTTGCTCGATGCCAAAGTCTTCATCGAGGTCTGGGTCAAAGTCAGATCCGGTTGGGCCGATGACGAAGCCCGGGTCCGCTCCTTCGGCTATGAATGAACTGTGGCCATCTACCGAGTCACTGACGAGCCCGGTTTTGTTCTGCACCGGTATGACTGGAGCGAAACCAGTCTGATTCTGGAAGTTTTCACCCGCCACCACGGCCGGGTGGCCTTGGTGGCCAAAGGGGCCAAACGCCCCAGTTCGAGTTTTCGGCCGATTCTCCTGCCCATGCAACCCTTGGCGGTGCACTACGGTGGTGACTCGGACATCCGCACCCTCAAAGGCGTAGAGTGGGTGGGCGGTCACGTGATGCCCACGGGCGACGCATTGCTGTCGGGCTACTACCTCAACGAATTGCTGATGCGCTTGCTGGCCAGGGACGACCCGCATCCTGAAGTGTTTGACCTGTACGCGGCCACCATCCAGATCATGGCCGGCGAAGGCCCCGAGTTGCGTCAAGCCGCTTTGCGGGTGTTTGAGTTGTTGCTCTTGCGATCGATCGGCTTGCTGCCCAGCCTGGACCGGCAAACCATGACCCTGGCCGAGCTGCACTCACAAACGCCTTATTGCCTGGTGGCCGAAGGCGGCTTGCGCCAAGCGCATGAAGATGATCGCACCAGCTTGACCGGCGGCCAGTGGCAACAGTTGCAGCAGGCCATGGACCATGAAGCACCTTACCCAGCGACCTTGCGGGTGTGTCTCGAGCTGGTGGCGCCCCTGAGGCCCCAATTGCGGGCTTTGCTCAACTACCATTGCGGTGTGGGCACCCTCAAGACCCGCCAGATGATGATCGACATCCAAAATTTATGAAGCCCCAGTCTCACTCCGACACCCATCTCGCCTCTTTGTCTGTCAATGTGAACAAAGTTGCCTTGCTACGCAACTCACGCCATTTGGGCATTCCCAGCGTGACGCGGGCGGCGCTGTTGTGTCTGCAAGCGGGTGCGCAAGGCATCACGGTCCATCCACGTCCGGACGAGCGGCACATCCGCGCCCAGGATGTGCGCGAGCTCGCCGCATTGATGAAGGATTGGCCGGACCGGGAGTTCAACATCGAAGGCAACCCTTTTCACAACCTGATGGATTTTGTGGACACCTACCGTCCCCATCAGGTGACCTTTGTGCCCGACAGTGAAGGACAGTTCACCAGCGATCACGGTTGGCTGTTCCCTCAGGACGCACCCCAGCTTTCACCATTGGTGGCGCAATGCCACTCTTGGGGGGTGCGCGTGAGCTTGTTCATGGACCCCGAGCCTGAGGCCATGACCGCGGTGAAGGCCTTGGGCGCTGACCGGGTGGAGCTATACACCGAGCCCTATGCCGCCGCATGGGGGGGGACTTCACAAACCGCCGAATTGGCTCGCTATGTGCAGACCGCCCAAGCTGCGCAGGCGCTGGGTTTGGGCGTGAATGCTGGCCATGATTTGAACCAACACAATTTGCCCGCCTTTGCCCAAGCCATTCCGGGTTTGTGCGAGGTCTCGATTGGCCACGCCCTGATTGCGGACGCACTGGAGTTGGGTTATGCAGCCACCGTCAAAGCCTATCTGAAGGCCTTGGGGGCTGGATGATCTACGGCATCGGCACCGACATCTGCGACATCCGCCGCATCCAAGCCAGCTTGGAGCGGCACGGCGAGCGCTTTGCCGCCAAGGTGCTGTCTGATGCCGAAATGGCCACCTGGAAAGCCCGCAGTGCCCGCTGGCCCGAACGCGGTGTCCGTTATCTGGCGACACGCTTCTCGGCCAAAGAGGCTTTCAGCAAGGCGATTGGCCTGGGCATGCGCATGCCCATGACCTGGCGCCTGTGCGAAATTGGCAAGCTGCCCAGCGGTCAGCCGTTCATCGTGCTGCACGGGGTACTTAAAGAATGGTTTGAAGCCAGAAACCTCAGCGCCCACATCACCGTGACCGACGAGTCCGAG